>DAIOVL010000006.1:58909-140939 GCA_036759025.1 Bacteroidales bacterium | reverse complement strand
TATCGACAGCTATTCTGACATTGGCTGTTTCGTTGTAATATAAGCATAGACCTGCTGTTACGTTGTCATCTATCTCATATTCGGCAATTACTTCATACTTATGATCAGAACAGTTAACCAGGATGGGATAGCTGTTCCCGAAGGAACTGCCCATAGCCCTGAAGTGTAATTTTCCATTTTCAATCACAGTTCTTGAGGGGTCATAATTTTTGTAGAACTGCCATTGCAGTCCGGGTTTTTCTCCGGAAAAATCGTCTGACAAGGATGTTCCGTCGGGAGAGAGTTTTCCGGCAGGCACGGGTAGTTTGTCCTGGCTTTTTAAGCCTTCAGGCACCCTGAACCAGTCATCATCGGTCCATTCGATGGGCAGCATCAGAGTCTGTCTGCCCAGTGTGTGAAAATGTTTTTCATAGCCATGGTACATGATCCACCAGTTCCCTTCAACATCGTCAACCAGGGTGCCGTGTCCCTGGCTCCACCATTGTTCATCGCGACTCCCGGTATGTACAATGGGATTATTGGGTGAATTTTCGAAAGGTCCAAGGGGTGAAGATGAACGTGCCGACACAACCATGTGAGAGGTTGCAGGCCCTGCAGTTCCACCCTCTGCCGTTGTAAGATAATAAAGCCCGTTTCTGACTGTTGATTTGGGCGATTCCAGACAGAAGCATTCGGTGCTCCATTCTGCCGGGAATTCCCAGCCTGAATAATTATGAACTGCTTCTCCTACAGTCGATAAGCCGTCATCTGCGAGTTGTATGATATAACCTTTTGAGAGATAAAGGTATCTTTTGCCATCGGGACCCACAAGGTGACCCGGGTCGATGAAGCCCCTGAGGTTCAGGTCAACCGGTTCAGTCCATGGTCCTTCAGGTGAGGAGGCAGTTACTACCCAGTTTGTTCCTCCGGCAGGAAAGTATATATACCACCTGTCACCATGCTTAACCAGGTCGGGAGCCCATACCGATCCGACATTTTTATGCAATGCATGGCAAACTCTCTCCCAGTGAAGAAGGTCTGTTGAATGCCATACAAGAAGTCCGGGGTAGTAATTAAATGATGAATGGGTAAGATAAAAATCTTCCCCATCGCGAAATACTGAGGGATCAGGATAATCACCTCCAAGGACAGGATTCTGAAATGTATTCTTCCCTGTATCTGATCTGCACCCGGCCGTGAGTATTGTTAATAAAATAACAATGATCAGGGGCAGGGATTGGTTTGAACCATATTTTATCATAATATGTCGTTTTACATTTATTTCCACTCAGCTTTAACTTCGTTGACCATGACAGAGGCCCCGCCATTGAATTCAATACCTAATCCACCAAAGGGTGAGGGTTCTGCATTAGTTTCAATACTGACTTCGGGAAGGACATCGGGTCTGCCGGGTATCCTGTAGTAATCGGCAGTGGTTCCGGCATGAGCACTTAATTTGTTACCTGTAAGTTGTATTGTGATCTTGCAGGGAGTTCTGAAGCAGCTTGTGGTGACAGGTTTACTTATTTCAGTCACCACTCCTTTATCATATTTTACGAACATGCAATCGACTGCATCACCGTATTTGGTTGTCCGGATGAAGCGGAGGCCATATCCGCTCATGGTCCTGGTGTCGAAACCGAAAAGTATGTCCATGTAAAGATGGGCTATGCTGAATCCCTGTCCTGCTGTTTTACTGGGAGAAACAGTCATCGACAGGTTCATGTTGCCTGAACGGTTTCCCGCAGGTGTATAAAGAAGCCTTCCGGTTCTTCCCTGGAGCAGACCGGTCAGTCCTTCCGAACCATCAGTCCCGTTCCCGTAGTACCATGCATCCCTTTCCGTAAAAGCAGGAACTGATCCGCCTGCTGCCGAACCCGAACCATGTGTCATTGTCCAGAATCCGGGTATGACTTCAGGCTGATTCTTCGTTGAGACATTCCCGAAATCTGTTATCAGAATATTCATGTCAGTTTTGATGTCCTTCAACCTGATCTTCTTCCTGCTTACTGCATTAACAGGAGATCCGGCATCGCATCTGATGTGTTTTGGCTGAACTGAAGCCATTATGTAATAGCCTTCATCGCCTTCAGACAGTTCATATTCCAGTAATGGTTTATCAAACCTGGAGACTGCAATTTCCACGGGATTTGAACCGGCAGCATCGGTGCAGCGGTACCATGACACAAGAGATCTGTCTTCATAGCTCATGTCAAGCTTATAGTGCACCCTCAGTTTTCCTTTTTTAGGACCTGATATAAGCGGAGCCGAAACAAACTCAGGAGGATCCAGTTTTTCAGGGGCAACGTTAACCATGTATGCTCCTTCCAGACCTGAAGTAGTTGATGCCCTGATTATCATTTCAACCGTTTCATCATTATTGTTCGAGGGTATAATATCACAATATGATCCGTTTTCCCCGGGCTCCAGTTTTACCAGTGAAGCATGCTGCGGATCTACACTCCAGTTTATCTTTTCACCCTTGATTTCGCATATTCCAAACCTGTATATTTTAGTCGCCAGTCTTATATAATCCTTATTTGTCTCGATGGTGATCCTTCGTGAAGGACCCATCATCTGTGCAAGTGTTGGGTTGGTTCTTTCAGATATATTTTCTGAAGCTGCTCCTGCAGAAGGATATACAAGCAACTGGACAGGCAACATTGAATAATTTTTAGAGTTCTCTTTTTCAGCGGCCATTACCATATCTTTCATTCCCAGAGGATCCCAGTCATCATTTCCGCGCAGAAGATTATAAACATTGTAGATCACCTTTTCTCCATAGATGAACCTGTACCCGTCAAGCAAGGGTTTGCCTTCCATTTCCACTGTCGACCAGGGATCTTTTTTACTGATCAGAATCTTCTTTCCGTTGAAGGTTACATTATGCTGATAATTTCTAGCTTCCTCAGGTACGATATCTCTCCAGCCTATATATGATGCATTTTCACCACTGAAGCGGGTATCAACAACCCCGACCTGGCCTCCTCCCTTGGTAAAATACTGTTCCCCCCGAGTCAGAAGCCTGACGTCGCAGTTAAGGAGAATGGCTCCTGTGCCCGTTGTTGCATAGAAGGGTTTTGAACTGTAAAAGTCCATTGTGCTGTTCAGATAAACTCCTGTTGCGCACATTGCATCGTCGGTGCATTCGAAATGGCATCTGTCGAACAAAGCACGTTTTGCTCCGACGAAAGGCATCAGGTTAAGTCTGCTGATAAACCTTGTGTTACGCGCAAATATTTTATCGCCGTTAGTGTAAATAAGCTGAGCCTGGACAATTGCCGAGGCTCTTTTTTTTCTGTTCAGGTCGGGTTTAAGGGGAAACCCGAGATCGACGTTGCAATAATTGCCGAATGTTATGTTCTCAGAGCTTGTGCCGTCGCCAACGATCCTGAACATGGTAAAATTTCCCAGCGAACCGATAGTCTGACCACGGTTGCAGGCAAGAACCACATTTTCGGCTTTGTCGCTGAGCCCGCAGAACTTCAGCCATTCACAGTCTATAACAAGAGCATAAGGGCTCTGTCCGTTTTTCCCCACGCGTATTTCCGGGTCGTCGGGATCATCGATCCAGTACACCCAGGGCGCTATATAGAGTGTCATGGGCAATTCTTCTGTCCCGTCAGTAAGGTGTTCCGCGGCTTCATTAACAGTATTGAAGACAAAAGGGTACCTTGCAGCCTCTTCCCCGGTAAGCTGCCCGTCGATAAAAAATGCAAGTGGCCCCAGTTTTATAGTTTCACCTTTATAAACTATATGATCGCCACCGAAGCTTACCGGGTTTTCCGGGTCGAGAGGTTTGTAATCAGGTCTCTGCTGACCATGGCAGGACAGAAGAATGAAGATTGTAAAAAACGCAGCCAGTTCTCTTTTCATAACATTTTTTTTTACCATGAAGGAACACAGGAGATACACGAAGGTGCATAAAGATTATTCCCGCCCTCTTTCTATGTTAAACATTAGTCAGGAATTCTGATCCTGTTTCTGCCTGCAAGGCCGACAAGATCTTTCAGGTCGTAGTATCTCAGAACTCCATACAGTACGTTCGTGTAGACATCCCTTTGCATGGGATTTAGAAGGTATTCGTTAAATGACTTCACTGAACGGGTAATCTCAGCCATCTCGATCCCGGGATCCAGAAATACTGCATGGATTACAGCCGGACCGTAGGAGCCGTTAGCTACAATATTGACTTTCCGGCCTTTAAGCAACTTATCAGAGTTAACGAAATCGACGAGTGACATAATATCAATAACCCTTTGACCCATTGCGGGTTTACCTGTATGCATGCTGATCATGGCGTTCCGATACTCCCTGTTCCAGTATTTTGTGTCGTTAAGGCTCAGGGGATCAGCTGTTTCACCATATCCCCTCAGGTCGGCAGCTACGACTATTTCATTCCTGTTCACATAAGATTCAATTGTTCTCTCATCTGAAAGGAACTCATTTTTACCATTTTCATTGAGGTGAATTATCACGCTGCTGTTCCGGTTCACTCCTTCGGGGTATATCACAACACAAGGCACCGGCATCTGACCCTGTCTGATGATCTGAAATTTATAAAGGTCGTAGTTGCGCATTTTAACCGTTCCTGTGGGTTCGGCTATGATCTTGCCGGCAGGTATGGTGATCCCAAGTAGTTCAATTACCTTATCTCTTACGGCCGTCTTTCCTTTTCTGACGAAATCGTTTCTCTGTTTCTCATATTGATCTGTCAAAGCCAGATGATAATCCGGAATCGAAATGTTGTCAGAAAATGCTGTCAGCACCTGTCCTGTGGAAGTACATTGAAGATCTTCAGGGCTGACAGTTATATTATGGTTCTCTGTTACCGGTCTGTCATCATCATACATCCATTTCCTGAACCATCTGACCAATGCTTCACGTTTTTCACGTGGCATGCCATGACCGCCCTCAACCGATACCATACTCACTTTTTCGGGACTGCCCAGGGCAGTATAGGCATTTTGAAGCTCCTTAAAAGCCCTTACTGCTCCCCAGTAATCTACGAAGTCGTATTTACCCGACATTATCAGAATTGGTTTTGGTGCCATCATCAGAACAAAGTCAGCTATCTCCAGATGTTCCCTGCCTTCGTAAGGGACATGCTGACATCCGTCTGAAGCGCCATATTCTTCCAGTACACGCAGACGTTCGGTAAAATAGCTGCATACAGAAGCAACTTTTATCCGGTCATCGAGGCCCAGCATGTAGGATGTCTGTGTTCCGCCACCCGAACTGCCGTACATGCCTATCCTGGATTTATCTATGTCGTTTCGTGTTTCGAGATAATCTACGGCCCTGTGATTATCCCAGTATTCGTATGCGGCGACACTGCTGCCCAGCAAATTGGCTCCGGCATTAAGAAGGGTATGTTCTGTTGTTGATCCTCTTGTAAGAGTCTGACTGTTTTTGTCAACAAACTGTATCCTTTCACCCTGTCCGATGGGGTCGACAACCATAACGGCTATCCCGTTGAGGGCAAAAAGAATGGCTGACCGGGGAGCCGGGATCTTTCCTCCCAGTCCGTGCCCGCATACTTCCACCGCGGCGGGGAAAGGCCCTGGTCCGTCGGGGATGTACAGAGAAGCAGTTACATAACGTTTCGGAAGACTTTCATAAATTATTCTTTCTACATGAAATCCCTGGTACTGTGCTTTCCCGGCGATCTGTGAATTCAATTCACCTTTTTCAGGGAATCCGCCGATTATTTTTCTGTAAGAATCCCTGCATTTTTCAATATATGCAGTCATCGCATCTTTTGATCCGAATGCACTGCCAATTTCCTGTTCACGGGCTTCATACTGCTCATGAACAATCCTCATAAGGTAATGATTATAGGCAGTGTTTATGCTCCAGGAGAGAGCATTACCTGTCGACTGGGAATGAAGCTTAAACTGATTTCCTGTCAGAACAAGGAGTGTCAGAATAATGATTGATCTGTAAAAATTATGTTTCATTTCATCATCTCCGGTTTAATTTGAATAAAAAAAGACCGGCTATTTATCGTTCAGGGAACGCAGATAACTTATCAGCATGTTCATGTTCCTGATATATTCTCCGGTAGATATGTAATCCTGATCGGACGTATCCCGGAATGGAGATGTGTCCGTTTCATCACCTGTGTTGACGGAGGCGAATTCATCTGTAAGTTCCTGTTTCTTTCCGTCGCCGGCGTATGGGTTGCTTATAGAAGCATGTTTTGCAAGCCATCTGTTGTGTTTGTCAAGCGAGCTGATAATGTTCCTGATCTGATTTTCGTCAGGTTTAATGTTAAAATAGCTTCTGTTGAGGTCGTAATATGTCCGGGGAGTCCCTTCTCCTTTAAATTTTTCAATCTTAAGGGGTGAGTCTGCTGTTACCTCTTCCGGACTAAGAGCTTTCACTCTTTCATATTCCTGTCTCAGGCGGTCGATCTGTATACGGGTTTTACCACCGTAGTGTGACAGTAGTTGCTTATCGTTGTAGTCGTGGTAGTAATAGCCATATTTAACATTTGATCCCTTCCTGTGCACGAATACCGGCCTGTTTGTTCCCATTTCAACGAATGTTGAATGGGTGTACCTTCCGTTTTCAGTCTGGGTTGGGGGCAGGGCAGATCTCTCGAGCCATTTTATTGCATCGGGAACAGGTTTAAGGAATTTTCTGTTTCCTGTATACCTGTACCATGTAATGCAATACATTGCGTTTTCATAAGTTGCTCCCGGAAGAAGTGCTTTTGGTTCGTAGGTACGGGCCCCTACGGTCTCAAGATTCATGTTCAGCTGCTGTCCCCATCCTCCGCTGCTATCCTGAGAGATAATATAGAAAGACATGCCTCTCATTATAGGATCAAGTAATCTCTGCTGACCAAGGAGGAGATAACACTGGATCAGGAAATTGACATTTTCACCTATTACGCCATCATTGAAAGTATGAAAGGAAGTATAATCGGGATTTCCGTGGTGGCTGAATTCGTATTTAAGAGGGTACCTCTGAGGCCAACCTCCGCAGGGATACTGACTTTCAAGAATGAAGTTTATGGCTTTATCCAGGGCCGGTTTCCATTTCGGATCCAGTTTTTCAAGGTACATCCTGAGTAGAAAACGGGCAGCATTTGATGTGACGTCATCATCGAATGTGCTGTTGCCGTAATAATACTGGAATTCTTCCAGTCGCCAGCCGTTTTTACCAATGGTGTTGTACCACTCTTTCAACGACCTGTCGCCCGCAAAGTCTATCATATAGTTCCATCCACCCTCAGGGCTCTGTCCCCATATCAGAGCTGCTGCTGTCTTCTCAGCTGCCTGATAATAGTATTCGTCGCCTGTGGTTCTGTATGCGTCGAGGAAGAGGTGCCCCATGCTAACGGTTCCGGGACTCTGAACCCAGATCATGGTTTTGAATGCTTCCATCTCACCCCAGCGCCTTGAAAAGTCGGGCAGATAGAACCAGACATAACCTCCATTTGTACTTACAGTCTCAACCATATAACGGGTTGCCTTCATCATTGTCTGATTCACTTCGTTCTTCAGATCTTTCCTCTGGGCAAAACTCTGTTGACATAACAGTATAGAAATGAATAAAATACAGATTATTTTTTTTGAATATCTGATCATACGTGATTATTTATAAAAAGAGAGAAATACTGAATTTTCAGTTCATTTAAAGAAGAAATCTCTCCTGTATTAATGATTGATGAATTTGTCGGGTGTAAGAGCTTCGGCAGTAATTTTCACTTTGTAAATTGTACCCCTGAACCACGATACCTCGTTTTGCCTGGCTCCAAATGAGGTTTTTCCTCCTTTGACAGGAGCCATTACAATACTGCCTTCAAGTTCTTTTTTGCCGTTTACCCAGGTCTCAAGCTTTCCGTTGTCGATCACATAGGCCACATGGTACCATTCATCCATGGGGTGAAGGCGTTCGGGGTCTATAAGCGTGCACTTTTCATCTCCGACGGTTATGAATGCATCAAAATACCAGTGTGTCTCGGTTGCTCTCAGTTCCAGGAGCACCCTGTCACCCTGTGTCTCGCCGATATGAAGAAAGCGCTGTTCAAAGTTTCCCCCGGATGCAGGCATGAAAATGGCCTCTATGGTAAAGCTGCCCAGGTCCTTCAGGGGATTTTCTTCAAGGAAAATTACGTCTGTGGCGCCATTGAAGGATACTGCCTTTCCATACCGGGAGGCTGTAATAGCTGGTTTGCCCTTTATTTTAACGGCGGGCTCCATTTTCTCTGTCAGGCTGGCAAGATACCACTCTGCCATGACCTTTGTCATCTGAGGTTCGTTGTTTTGTATCATATTATGATTATTTAAATAAATGACAGATATAAGTCCTGATATTATGAGATTCAGCAGCATGGTCATTGGTGATGGTAAAGATGTTTATCAAACATAGGAAAATTACTTCTTTTTGCCCCTGACAAAAAGTTAAAAAGATTTAACTGAAAAAATAATCCGCCATTTTATTGACGGATTATTTTTTTCAGTAAAGAATATCATTTACCATTATTCCTGTGGAAATCCGTAACCGTTAGTTATCAGTCCGTTCGATTTGGAAATGGTTTCTGATGAAAGCGGGAAAAGATATCTCGGTGGGATCCCTGTCGAATAGTATGAATCGGGGTATCCTTTGAAGATGTTGGTGGTATACTGGTCAGCATTGGCTATAATGTTTGCACCCCATGCAGTTTTTACATACCCGTCAGCTTCCAGCGATGTGGCTTCCAGTCCTGTGGGATCGATGTACCTGAAGAGGCCCTGAATTGCAAGGTTTCTGGTCCCGGTCTCACCGGTGAATCCTAGATCTCCCCACAGGTCGCAGTTACCACGCCATCCCGGGAACCTTACAGGCCAGGTGGGATCGGTTTCGTCGACAGTGCAGGCTGCTGTAAGCATCTTTGACATCCCGAGGTCAGATACATTTACCTTTTTCACCCAGATATAGTTGGATATCGTATTACCGTTAGCGAATGTATAGTATCCATCGGTTGACAGTCCATCCACCATTTCTGTCTGGAGGTCGCGGAGTTCAACAATTTTTTCAGGCAGCTTGCCTGTACGGATAAGGTCGAACCTGCGGTATCCTTCGCCTGCCAGTTCAAGTTTTCTTTCCTGCTGTATAGCTTCCTTTAATGCTTCTCCGGATAGACCTGCAATATAGTCTGTAACCATTGCTGTCTGATCATCAGCAGAGAAAGCACGGCTTCTGACTTTTGTCAGTTCTGCTTTAGCCTGAGGTTCCTGGTCAAGTTCGGCATACACTTCAGCCAGCATCAGTATTACATCAGCCATACGCATCTGAACCCAGTTCACTCCGCTCTGTCTTTGTCTGGTGGTCCACGGATCAGCCATACGGCTTTCATCCCACTTGTTGTTAGGCAGCCCGCCTTTGTTCCTTGATCCCGGGGTGAAATCCACGATCACCTCAGAGCAAGCTCCCGAATTGGCGGTAACTGTGGCTGTAACATCTCTCCTGAGATCTTTCGGGTCGAAGTCTCCGTAGTAAAAAGAGGCGTACAAACGACTCTGTCCGTAACTCTTGCAGGGATATGCGTTTGATCCTCCTCCTCCTGAAGGCCGGCCGAAAGCATACGGACGCTCCGAATTACTCTGTGCCCTTGTGATACCTACTTCATATATTGATTCGGGACTTACAACAAGATCCATGTTTCTCTGGAAGTTATATTGGAAGGGATTGTTGAAGCCCGCCCCCCTGGGATCTGTAGTGATTAGATATGCCGAACCCGGATTCTGAACACAGGCAGCAAGGTATGTCCTTGCAATCTCATAGTAATCCTTGTAGTTTGTAAGTCTGACATATTTGGCATTCCACTGTTCGGTTCCTTTCTGAATAAAGGTAACATTTCCATAATCAAAATCAGTTCTGCGGAGTCCGTAGCCTCCTGCAAAGAGAGCCATTTTACCTATCAGTGCCTGTGCAAATGTGCGGCTGAAGCGTTCTGCATTGATGCCTCCTTCGCCCAGACGGTACATCAGAGGTTCAACAGCAATCAGATTTTCGAGCTCACCGTCGTATATTATATCGCGCGATATAAGAGTCGAACTGTCAGTCTGGGCTGTAGAATAAATAGATTCCTGGAAATAGGGGACATCACCAAAATACCGGATCAGGTTAAAATAGGCGTAAGCTCTGAATACGGCTGCTTCTCCATAAAGCTGAGTCCATACGTTAGCCGTATTTGTTGTTACACCGCTTTGATATTCAGGTTTTTCCCTTATTGCCTCCATTATCATATTCGACCTGTTGGCAACACTGTAAAGGCTTGCCCATATACCTACTGAATTCGAGTAATTGATAGGTATTTCAGATGCATACAGACCTTCGGGAATATGTCTCTGCTGTGCATCGTAAGTTTCCGGATGGCATTCCGCATCTGATCCGACAATGTCGATATCATAAAACAGACCGTTATTTCCACCTCTCCAGATATCATAGCATCCTACCATAACCTTCCATGCTTCCTCAGGAGCTGAGAAGACAAAATCCTGGTCAACTGCCGAAGGTGAGGACACATTAAGATAATCCTTATTGCACGACGTGTTAAATAACACTCCTGCAACCAGTATGATAAATAATAACTTTTTCATATAGTATATTTTGTTTTAAGATTAAAACTCAACATTAATGCCGAGTGTAAATGACCTGGCACGCGGATAGGCACCCCAGTCGAGGCCGATTGTCGGATACTGTGCTCCGCCCTGGCTGGTGTTTGTGTTGACTTCCGGGTCGAGACCCTTGTAACTTGTAAAGGTAAGAGCATTATATATAGCTCCGTAAACGCGTACCTTCCTGATATTGATCTTTCCTGTCAGACTGGAGGGGAGTGTGTAACCCAGGGTAACGGTGTTAAGTCTGAGGAATGATCCATCCTGGATTCCAAGAGTTGATGTAACGGCATTTTCCTGGTATGGCATAAAGATACCTGCATTTGCGTTGAGAGCATCAAGCTGGGCAGGATCAGTAACAAATACAAGCTGGCCGTTCTGAACATCGTAAATCTTGTAAGAATTTCCGAGAACATCAAGACGGTTCCTATATAGCCCGTCTTCCTTTATTCCCATCAATGCAGCAAGATAGTTTGCATTATAGATCTGGTTGCCATAGCTCCAGTTGAAGTTCAATCCCAGATCAATCCCCTTGTATCTTCCGTTGATATTGAATCCTCCTGTATGTTTTGGATTCATGTCACCGATTATATCGACATCATAATCGTTAATCAGTCCGTCAGGTTCTCCGTCAGGTCCGCTTATGTCTTTCAGCTTGATAACACCCGGATAAGCACTTTGTCCGCCAGGTTTATTTGATGACGTTCCATATACTGTTCCGATGATTCCTGATGCTATATCAGGAACTCCTTCCTTAAGTGTGTAGGTCTGGGTAGCAGCATCGTAATTGAAATCGTCGGTTGTATACCATCCGTCATACTGGTAACCTCTGACCTGGCCAACAGGCTGGCCTTCCACCAGGATGTAGTCACCAGTGAGCGGTGCGATATATACCGAAGCCCAGCTTGTTCTGTAGAGTCCGTTGACCCCGGGAGCAAGCTCTTCAACTTTTCCCCTGTTGATGTTTATGTTGAAATCGGCACTAAGTGAGAAGTCAGATTTCCTGATTATGTCTCCGCCGATAGCAAGTTCAACTCCCTTGTTGCTGGTGCTTCCAATGTTATCGTATGTTGAAGAGAACCCGCTGATTGCTGAAACCGATGTAAGCATGAGGAGGTCCTTGGTCGAGTTCCAGTAAAAATCAAGAGTACCGTATATTCTGCTTTTAAGGAACGCGAAGTCAATACCTGCGTTACGTGTTATCGTCGTTTCCCACTTCAGATTCGGGTTGGCGATGGTTGAGGCAGGAGTATAGGCAATCTGCTGTACTTCATTAATTGAATAGGCTGTAGGTCCGGTAGAGCTCCAGTTTGTTTTCCATAGGTTTGCGCTTATTCCGTCATTTCCGACGGAGCCGTATGATACTCTTAATTTAAGATTGTTAAGCCATGCGATGCTCTTCATGAAATCTTCTTCCGAGACACGCCATCCCAGGGCAGCTGCCGGGAAATATCCCCAGCGGTTTGTAGGAGCAAATCTTGATGAACCGTCAGCACGGAAAGTCATTGTCAACAGGTATTTGTTGAGAAGTGAATAGTTAAGACGCCCAAAGTATGAGAGAAGACGGTTTGGTGTTCCGGTATTCGATTCAAATCCGCTGTTAACGGTTGTTGTACCGGAAAGATACTGGTCCATCATAGCAAAAGCACGATCTGAATCGAAAGATGAAGGATATTTATTCCCCCAGATGCTTATTGAAGAGGATCCGGAGTTTGTCACCTCCTGGCCAGCCATCACGTTCAGTGTCTGGTTGCTGCCGAGCCCCTGGACATCATAGCTCAGGGTGTTGGCCCATCTGAGGCCCCATCCTTCTGATGTACCAATGGAGGCGTTACCTCCGTAGGTTTTGTTTCCTTCAGTATCGAGATAGTCATTGTAAATGGCTCCTGACCAGGTCAAGGATTTGTTCCAGTAGGCATTCACACCCAGTTCCGACCTGGCAGTCAGTCCATTAATGATTTCCCACGATAAGGCTATATTGGAACGCAGTGAGCGGCCCCTCGACTCGGGAAGGTAATCTTTCATTCTTTCCACAGGATTGTACCTGTCCTGTAGCACGATGTCATACATACCCAGCTGGGTGTTGATTACATCATTCAGTTCACCCTGGACATCTTCAGTGGCAATAGGCCTGAACTGGTATGAAGATGAAAGTATTGAACCTCTTGCATTGGTTGTGCTTTCACTACCCATCCTGTCAATATCCGAAAACCTGGTATCGAAGGTGAGATTCAGTTTTTCAAAGATCTTCTGATCGATCTTGAATGTTGCATTGAATCTCTTGTACCATGAGTTGATCTTCATCCCTTCGTTGTCAATGTAGTTTGCGGCAAAAAGGTATTTTGAATTTTCGCTGCCACCTGTAATATTAAGGTTATGGTTATGCGAGAAAGAATTTCCGTAACTATCCTTTGAGTAGTTTCTTGCTTCAACATTCTTATAAAAATCTATACCCTGGGAGTTTCCGTAAGTTCCTGCCTGGCTGCCAATAGCCCACAGCATTTCCCAGGCATTAGCATAGGCTGCGCTGATTGCCCTGGCATATCCCCAGTTATAGGCGATATAGTCGTAAGCATTCAGGGTTTCCAGGTACTTTGTAGGCTGGTTGAACTGCATGTAACCGTCGTAATTTACAGTCAGCTTACCTGCTTTTGCACCTTTAGTTGTCACAATGATGACACCGTTGGCACCTCTTGCTCCGTAGATAGCTGTTGATGAAGCATCTTTAAGAACGTCGATGCTTTCGATAAGGTCGGCAGGTATGTCGCTTATCGAACTTACAGGAAAGCCGTCAACTATAAACAGAGGATCATTGCTCTGTGATATTGATCCTCCACCTCTTACTCTGATTGAAATGGAAGCATCGGGACGACCGTCCTGCGAGACGACGCTGACTCCGGGCAATTTCCCGGTAAGAGCCTGAGCAGCATTCGAAACCGGTACAGCTGCAATCTGAGTTCCGTCGATGGAGGCAACTGAACCGGTAAGGTCACGTTTTTTTACCGTTCCATAGCCAATTACCACCACTTCACTAAGAGCGGTAGCTTCGGATTCGAGCGTGACATTGAGGACAGTATTGTTACCAACTACAATTTCCTGAGGGACATACCCTATAAATGAGATGGTAACGATACTGGATGACGATGGTACATTCAGGGTAAATTTCCCGTTAACATCTGTCATCGTTCCTATTGTTGTCCCTTTTACAACAACATTTGCCCCTATAACAGGCTGATTATCGGTATCAATTACTGTACCGCTTACCGTTATCTGGGCAAAGATACCCGATGTTGCCGATATGAAGATCAGCAGCAGCAGGAAAAGCCTTAGATTTCTTTTCATAGATAAACTTGTTTTAGGTTGTTAATTGATTCACGTTCTAATTCATTTTACATGGTGAGATCGTTTTCTGCCGATTGTGGCATATTTCCACTAAGTGAATGGCGGACCGGTGCTGTGCATATAGTTTTTCTGTTTCATATTATTGAAATTGAATTTCTATTTACTTCCACGCCGAAAACGGCAGCTTCCTTGCTGTAACCTCCACTGACTGTGATATCAATCTTTTCCGATCTTTTTCCTGTTATCCTTATATTATTTTCGTGTGCAGGTATCAGTTCAATATTTTCAGCCCCGAAGTTCCTGCTGTTACGGATGTCGATTGCAGGTGTGTTTTCCACTGACAGTCTCAGTCCGTTGATTTTTATCCCGTCTGCGTCAATGCAGGTTATCCCGTTAACGGCTTTGATGTCTATGTTTTCCATTTTTATGTTTTCAAGGCTCATCTCAGGCAGCCCCTGCAGAAAGATAGCCTGAAGTGCTCCCCTGCACGTAATATTCTTCATGGTAATGTTTCTGAATACGGGCGTTTCCTCTGACACGGGGGGGACTGTTTCAATTTCAGTCACTTTTTTTCCTGATTTTTCAAGTGCCAGCATTTCAGATACTGAGAGACCACCGTAATAGAGGTTAAATGATATCGCCTGGGTAGGGATATTGATCATATCAATGTCTGAGAAATTAATATTTTCGACAACACCTCCTCTGCCGCGGTTGCTCTTGAAACGGATGCCTACATCTGTACCTATAAATGTGCAGTTTGAGACATAAACATTCCTCACTCCACCCGACATCTCACTCCCAACTGTCACACCTCCATGTCCGTGATATACAACACAGTTGTCGATGATAAGATTTTCTGTAGGGATCCCTCTGTCTCTTCCTTCTTTATCCTTCCCCGATTTGATGCAGATGGCATCATCGCCCACATCGAAGCTGCTGTTGGTAACGATAGTGTTTTTACATGATTCAATATCGATTCCGTCACCGTTCTGGGAGAACCATGGATTTTTTACAGTAATATTCCTCACAAGAAGATCTTCGCACATTAAAGGATGGATACACCATGCCGGTGAGTTTTGAAAAACCGGACCGTCGAATAATATTTGTTTGCAATTAATAAGACTTACCATGACTGGCCGGAGAAAATCCTTTATTCTGCTGAAGTCTTCAGGTGTCAGGGGTTTGTCAGGGACATTCATTGAGCTTATTTTCTGACCTTCGTAATAAGATTGCGACGGGAACCACTGACTTCCGTCGTCGCTCAGTACGCCATCCGACTCAATAAGTTTCTTCCACTGTGACTCAGTCAGCTTTTCTTTTTTGACCGGTCGCCAGACTTCTCCGGTACCATCATATATACCTTTTCCCGTGAAGGCGATATTTTCAAGATCGTGTCCATAAATTGGAGATAAACATCTTACGGTATTTTTACCTTCAAAGCTGGTTTCTACAAGTGGATAAAGATCCTTGTCGGGGCTGAAGATTATCAAAGCTCCCTGCTCAGCATGAAGTTCCAGGTTACTCTTAAGCACTATTGGCCCTGTAAGCCAGAGACCGCTGGGAATGACAACCCTGCCGCCTCCTTTTTTGCTGACATCATCGATGGCATCAGAGAAAGCTTCAGTGTTTAAGGTCTGACCATCGGGGACTGCACCAAAATCTATAATATTTACTGTATATTCAGGTATGTCAGGTTCGCTGATCTCAGGGAATCCTGAAAGGTTAAAACCTTCATCAACAATCTGTTTGCTCAGGTTCGTGTCGTTGCTGTCGCACGATAAAGCTAAAGAAACAGTTAATATTATTATTATGCGGGAGTTCATGATGTTGTTATTCATCAGTTGTTTTTTTTGCGTTATATTGCTGCTTCAGTATCGGTTTGCAGAATGACAGGATGAACCGGTAGCCCGGCTCATCCTGATCAAACTCCCAAACCAACTTTACCCATGAATAACCGATCCTTAACAGCCTGATTGTTCAATAATAAAATTATTAAACATAAGCCAAAGGCAGGGGGAGTATTTTCCCATCCTGGGAGGAGTCTTTTCCCGAAACGGGAAATATTTCCCAAAAAACGGGTGAAAATTTCCCAGGCTTGTTATCAGTAACTTATCTGAGGAGTGACACAGTTTGAGAAAAAAGCAGGATTGCTCAGAAATCAGTAGATGTTTCAGTATGTTCCGTGTTCTGATTAATATATTCTGAAGCGCTCATGCCGAATTCGCGGTGGAAACATTTTCTGAAATGAGACAGGTCCTTAAATCCAACTTCATAGGCTATCTCACTGACGGTAAGCTTCTTTTCGAGAAGAAGCTGTGCCGCTCTTTTCAGACGGATATTTCTTACAAATTCTTTCACCGTCATGTTTGTGAGTGCACTGAATTTTCTGTAAAGCTGCATCCTGCTGACTCCGACTTCCGATGCAAAATGTTCGATGTCGAGATCTGCGTTCGAAATATTCTTTTCCACAACCTCGATGGCTTTTTTAAGAAACCGCTCATCAGGCGATGTTATTTCCAGATCAGATGGTTTCAGTATGATCTGGCTGGTATATTTTTCCTTCAGGGCTCTTCTTGTTTGCAGCATATTTTCAATTTTTGTCTGAAGGATCGTTATGTCAAAGGGTTTTGTTATGTAATCATCTGCTCCGGAGGATAATCCTTCAATCTCATGTTCCCGGGAATGAAGGGCTGTCAGAATCAGTATTGGAATGTGTGAAGTTCTGTCATCCTTTTTGACCCTGCGGCAAAATTCATAACCGTCGATATCGGGCATCAGTACGTCACTTATAATTACATCGGGTATAATTCTTATTGCCAGATCCAATCCTTCCCTGCCATTACGCGCTTCATATACAACGAAATAAGAGTCAAAATGACTTCTTATGAAATAACGCACATCCGGATTATCCTCAACTATTAATAGAATTCTTTCATCATGTTCCTTGTCTGCATTTGGAACAGACTGTTTCATAAGATCGTCCTTGAATGATTCCTCGCAGGGTAGATTTTCTGAAATCAGTATATCTTTCGCAGCAATTTCAGTCCGGAATGGGAGCCGGACAGTAAATTTTGATCCTTTTCCGGGATTACTGACAACACTGATAGTTCCCTGATGCAGTTTTACCAGTTCTTTAACAAGAGATAAGCCTATTCCTGTTCCTGTTCCCTCGTGCCCGGAATCAGCCCGGAAAAAACGGTTGAAGATCTTATCAATATTCCTGTCTGATATACCTTTACCGTTGTCTCTGACAGATATCTCAATGTACTGCCGGTCAGACTGGTCATTTAATGAGTCATCATCTTCTGATACGAATATAAGAGAGAGTTGTATAGTGACCAGCCCTTTCTCATCCGTATACTTTATGGCGTTGGAGATTAGATTATTGACGATGGTTTTTACTTTGTCAGGATCATAGATTGCCATGATCTTCTTTTTCAGGGTATGAAACTCCAGGCTTATATTCTTTTCTGCGGCAAACTCCCTGAATGACTGAACAACTTCCGATATCAGAGCTACCATGTCGTCCTGTTTCTCATCCAGTTTAAGGCTCCCGGCCTCGAGTTTTCTGAAGTCGAGAAGCTGGTTTATCAGGCTGTCGAGATTTTTTGTGTTTCTGTAAATCAGAGAAAGATGAGAAGGTATCTCCTCATCAGGCACTTTCTTTTTGATCAGCTTTTCAAGGGGCCCAAGGATGAGGGTAAGAGGTGTTCTTATTTCGTGGGAGATATTTGTGAACATCCTTAGTTTAAGCATATCAAGCTCATGCAGGTTTTTTGCTTTGGTCTTCTCGAATATCAGTTCATTTTTGATCTTTTGCCTGTTAAGAATGAATTTCACCGACAAGGTGATAAGGGCAAGGGTGAAAATGATGACAAGAGTTCTGAAATACCATGTCATTCTGAATGGAGGGATAATAGTAATATTCAGTTTGAGTTCATCACCTGAAGGCCGGTTGCCTGGTAATACTCTCCTGACCCTGAGAGTGTAATCGCCCGGATTGAGGTTTGTATAGGTGGCGAGCCTCGATTTACCTGGTTCATTCCAGTCTTTATCAAAGCCTTCCAGAAAGTAAGAATATAAATTGCTTCCGCTGCTTATATAGTCCAGGGCTGCGAATTCCAGCGTAAATACGTTCTGATGATAATGCAGCGACAGATGAGATGTTTCGGAGATGCTGTTGGTCAGTATCTCATCCCTGTCATTTCCTGGATCAACAGGCTTATTAAAGATCCTCAGCTCCGTAAAAATTAGTGGTACATCAGGTTTTTCAAGAACTATTTCGGAAGGATCGAACATATTAAATCCGTTTATGCCTCCAAAAAGCAGTTCGCCGTTAGCTGCCTTATATGCTGCACCATAGTTATACTGGTCGTTCCTGAGCCCGTCGCGGCTTGTGAAATTCCAGAACTGCGCGCTGCCGGGATCGAATCTGGAAAGTCCGTTTGAAGTGCTTATCCACAGGAAATGTTTATTGTCCTCGAGAATACAGAAGGCCTGATTGTTTGAGAGTCCTTCATTTTCACCATAATACTTTGAGGGGCCTTCTTCAATTGAGTATACAGCTATCCCTCTGTCGTTTGTGGCAATCCAGTATCTGCCCTGTGAATCTTCTGTTAAATATCTTGAGTGTTCTGCATGCCTGTATATCCTGTCGTCATCAGGGCTGTAGATAATTACCTCACCGAGAGTTCCCAGCCACATATTGCCCTGGGAATCCTTTTCTATCCAGTACACCTGTTCATTGCTGACCAGATTTGTAAGGTGACTGAAAACTCCGGTCTCATGATCATACCTGTCGACCCCTACAGAAGTGGCTATCCATATGTCTCCTTCCTTATCGCAGCACATATCCCAGACCCTGTTATCTGACAGACTTGAAGGATCACCGAGGATCCTCCGGTGATGTTTTATTTTTCCTGTAGTAAGGTCAAGAATGTCAATACCACCCCAGAATGTCCCAATCCATAGATTACCCTTGCCATCATCCAGAAAGGCTTTGATACAATCCTGGGAAATGGAGTTTGGATTTTCAGGATCAGCTGTCATATAACTGAATGTTCCGCTCTCCTGGTCAAGAATATTTATCCCGCCATCTTCCGTTCCGATCCATACCCTGTTGTTTTCGTCTGTCCAGAATGTATAAATTATGTTACAGTTAAGGTAGCGGTTGTCATCGGGCAGAGCCCGGTAATCGCGGAAAACCTGTTTGCTTTTTGAAAGAAGACTAAGTCCTCCCCTGGTACCCAGCCATATTTCACCCCTGGCATCGTGGTAAATGTCGAGTACTGAGTTATTCGCGAGACTGTTCTCATCTCTGTCGTCATGCTTGTAGAAACCTGTCACACCTCTGTCGGGTGAGTAAACATAAAGCCCTCCTCGTGTTCCCATCCAGTAATCACCCATAGCTCCTCTGGAAATTGTCCTTACAGTCTCGGTTCGGTCGAAATAGGGATCCAGTCTCAGATGCTCAAATGTTTTTTTCTGCGGATCGCAAATAAATACTCCGCTAGAATAAGTGGCTATCCATAGATATCCGCTTTCATCCCTGATTATATCAAATATTTCCTCCGAACGGGTGCTGATAAATGGAACAGCGATTTCCTCAGCATAATTCAGAGAAGGATCATAAAGAAATAAACCATTCGTTGTACCTATCCACAGCTTACCGGAATTGTCTGACTGTATCACTCTTATGAAACTCAGAACGAACCGGGAATTTCTTTCGGGACCTTCCGGGGTAACCCTTGAAAGATTCCCGTGAACATCAGCCCTCAGCAGGCCTGCGTCGGTTCCAATGAACAGATCTCCGGAATGATCATACATCAGGGCGTTAACCGAGACTTCCCTTGATCGGAATTCCGGATGATCCCTGAAAGGATGGATGAAATGCTCTTTTTTCCTGTTGAAAAGATTCAGTCCTCCGTTTTCGGTTCCGATAAGAAGGTTTCCGTCAGGATCTTCTATTATGACTCTCACCAGATGACCCGACAAGCTTGTTGAATCTTCAGGATCGGGGATAAAATTTACGAACCTGTATCCGTCAAATCTGCTCAGACCGTGACTCGTGCCCAGCCATATCCAGCCTTTGCTGTCCTGGTATATACACTGTATCTGGTTGTTTGGCAGCCCGTCGGACTGGTAAAAATTATCAAAACTCAGAATGGTCGATATACCCTCAGCATGAGATTCTGTCAGAAAGGATTGGCTGAGTAATAAAAACAGAATAGCAGCTACTCCGGCACAAACCCTTTTAAGACGCTTCAGCAGTGAATTAATATTCTGTTTTGAACCTGACATTTTGCTTTTAATGATAGGTATCCGGCACTAAAATTATATATAATGCTACGCTGAATTATTGTTTATACAATTTTACAGGTCCGATAAGTCCCGAGTTATCAAGAGTTCTTGCCCTGAACATGAACAATGATGCATTGAGAACCTTGCTTCCGGGTTCTGCTCTCTGATCACCGGCGAGCCTGTTTGTCCACTGGTTCGTCACGTTTATTTCCAGGGTATTGTCACCTTTCTTTAAAAAAGGTGTAATATCAGTACTGAAAGGATCACACCATACTATTCCTGCAGAATGTCCGTTTACGATCACTTCGGCAAGGTCTCCCACTTCTCCAAGGTCAATGATTATACTGCCTTCTTCTTTTAGCCATCGGGCCGGGACAGAAAAGGTATTGGAATAAGAAACAGTTCCGGAAAAATATTTAATTCCTTCATCGGTACTGGTAGTAAGCGATTCAAGTTCAGGCAAAGATGCTGTTTCGGGTGCTCCCAGTCCGGCCGGGAATCTGAGCTGCCAGGGTCCGTTTATGGACGACAGCAGAACTGGTTCCTTAACGGGAATGGTTAGAGAGTTTTCGAGAGCTTTTTTATTGAAGACAACATAAACAGACTGGTACTGTCCCAGTTTCAGGGGGACTACTGTATTTCCTTTTGAGAACCGGTATGTTGCGACTTCAGTATTTCCGGTTACCGGATCCCATAGTTCGGCTTCCCTTCCTGAAATCCGGAATTTCATATTAAGATCCATGACAGAGTCTGTCCTGTTGACGATGAACCAGAAATCGGTGTCTGAGCTTCTTCTGTGTATCCAGGAAAGGATATTGCTGTTGCTGATTCCCGTGTCAAGATCTTTCTCAATTCCTTCTTCCTGAAGTATCAGGGCGGGAGGCACGTTCCAGTATATCTTTCCTTTCCCGAAAGAACGTTTTGTCCTGCTGACTCCGTCGAGGTCACCCCATATGTCAGATGTAAGCTCACTGAATTCTATATTGCATGCCGGGAAATCTGTCAGCCCGGGAGTGCGAAGAGGTTTGGGTCCTGCAATGGAAGCGCCTGCCGAAACCAGTTCATGCAATTTTCTGAGAACGGGTAGAGTCATTTCCCTGATATCCGGGAGAATAAGGACTTCATAGCTCATACCGTCGGGAAGTAACAGTTTTCCATCGCTGTCAACGCTCATTCTGGTTATGAGTGCATCGGCGTTAATATAGTCATAGTCAAATCCTTCAGGAGGTGAGGGGAGGAGTCCGCTTCCCCATATCGGCATAGTAGAAGGAGCACCTTCGTTCAGGAGATATACAAGGTCGGCTACAAAGAGCCCCTGCTGAAGCATGTAAGAGTTTCTGGCAAGATAATCCATGAAAGGCGCAGCCTGTTCGGCCCAGGTGATATTCCTGTTTATATGCGTTCCTACCATCGTGTTACCGGGTTTTGTATCAAGAGGCTGATGAGCGGAGGTGTGGAAAATGAAACGGTTAATACCCTGAGTGAACCAGTAGTCGCCAACTTTTTTTAGAGTATATGGAGAATCAAAACCTCCTCCTGTGAATGCTTCGGCTCCGACAATTTTCTTTCCGTAAATATGAGCAGCAGAAGCAGCACCTCTGACATCCTGGTAATACATAAGGTCGGGATGCATTATCCCGCGCCAGAATTCTCCCATAGGAATATCGACATATTTTTTACATAGCAGGGCATCTTCCAGTATCTCAAGGGATACACCGGAGGCTTCCGCATATGTTTTAATACCTTGATTATTAAGATAATCAGTTATTACTCCATAATGGTTCTCTGCAAACATGTCGGCGAGGGTCCGGCGGAAATCCCACAAGAACCTGTCGCTGATTTCGCTGTTTGCGACCACACGGCCGGTCAGACACGGGAGGTATGGAGAAGGATCGTAACCTCTTCTTCTTTGGAACTCTTCTGTCATGTTGTCGGTCCAGTTCTGCATACCTGCTTCCCAGCTGTCGAGGAGGATGTATTGGAAGCTTTTACCGTATAGAGTTCCCATTGCTTTCCGGAGGGGATCAGTATAATCTCTTATATAGTCGAGGCTGTATTCTTTGCTCAGTTTGTCGACCTCATAACCGAGCCCGGTTGGTACAGGAGGCCTGTTCTTGGAACCTGTAAGGGAATATCCGAATTTCATTATTGTCCAGTCTCCGGCAGGGACGTCCCATTTCAGGGTTCCGTCAGGCTGAACCAGCGAAGTGAGATTTATTATCGACGAGGGATCTATTGCCGAAGTGCCGTTAACGGTGTTTGAAGCCACAGGTTCATAGCTGAAAAGATGATAAAATCCTGCTTTGTCTTCCCATCTGTTTATTCTGGCTCCTGTATGAAGTTTTATTTCTCCGAAAGTATATGCAGAATCGGGTTTTGTAACTGCTTCTGCCATAACGTCGGCGGGGCGCAGTGGTGTTCCTGTAAATTCGATTCTGAAATTCCGGGCTTTGGTTTCGGGGAAGGAGTAGGTAGCCACTTTGCCGGCTCTGTACAGCTGGGCTCCGGGCAATATTGTCAGAGTTGTGAAATCATCAGGGCTGTTTCCGGCTTTTATTGCACCGACAGGTATTCCTGCCCTGTTGGCAAGGGTAACAGCTTTGACTGCAACGGGTTTATCGAAGCTGAATTGGATCCAGACTTTACTTTTATCATTTCCGGCCCTGATCCTTGTACTTGTGTTAAGGTCGTTGTCAATCAGTTCCGTAGCCTGAATTATGCCTGCTGATGTCGTTATTAAAGGATTCAGGTTTCTGATATCGGTTTCATCGGGAGGAGTTGGGAAAGCAATAACCATAAACTCTTTTGCAAATCCTGATTCATTGGGAGAAGGTCTGGTTCCCCGTGAGAGGTTTTGTATAGGACCTTCGACAGAGGGAACGGGAGGGAGGGTGCTTAAATATTTCTGAGGACCTTTGACGTTAGTCTCGCTCCATACTAGTTTTTTCATAGCCTGTTCGGGTTTTACCCAGGGGCCTCCGGTGAGACTCCATCCAGCTGAGCTGAAAAGGGCAAGTTCCAGGTTCAGCCGGTCAGCTTCAGCAGCTGTGTGTCTGACGGCATCGAACCATTCGGGTGACCAGAAGGCGACCTTTTTTTCCACGATCTGTCCCTGTCCCGAGCCCACGTCGGCCAGCTGCAGTCCGCCTATCCCGATCCTTTTCATCCATTCGAGGTCTTTTGTGATACCTTCAGTTGTAATGTTGCTGTTTGTCCAGTGCCACCATGTACGTGGTTTACCCGACTCGGGAGGGTTCTTAAATCCTTCCGTTAGCGATTGAGAGTTAAGACCGGCGTTTAATCCCGTAAGGAAAAATAATGTCGCAAGAATGGCAGAGATCTTTTTAATACTCATAGCTGAATAAATATTTTTAAAAACTGGTAAAACAGACCATAAAGATGGGGAAAAAAAAGAGGCTGCAAAACTTTGCAACCTCTCCTTTTATTCACAAGCCTGAGAAATCATTCTATTTTTTTCACTTTAACAGCTACCAGACCTTTTTCTCTCTCTTCGACTTCAAATTCAACTGCCTGGCCTGTAACAAGTTCAGATTGCGGCACATCCAATCCCGAACGATGGACAAAGATATCTTTATCTTCCTCGGTCTTAATGAAACCATAACCTTTTACCCGGTCGTACCATTTAACAGTTCCTTTCATAAGTGTGATCGTTTGAAGTATTTATCTGTTATCTCTTCTGCGGTCATTACCGCCTCTGCGGTAGTCGTTTCCGCCCCTGAAATCTCTTTTTCTTTCTGTTCTTTCAATAGATTCATTTACAATAATGTTCCTGCCCTGGATCTCTGCTCCGTTGAGTTCTGAAACAGCCTTGCGGGCTTCTTCTTCATTTGGCATTTCTACAAAACCAAATCCCTTACTCTTGTTAGAGTACTTGTCGATGATGATCTTGGCGGATGATACTTCGCCATACTCTTCAAATAATTCCCTGAGTTCCTCTTCTTTCATTTTGAAATTCAGGCTTCCTACATAAATGTTCATAGTTCAAAAAATTAAGGTGTTAAAACAGCATCAAAGGTTATCTTTTTTTTTTGAAAAAAAAATAATTATGTATTATATATTCAATAAAAGATCAAAATATCAGAATTTTATTGAAGGAATATTCAGAAATATGCAGCCACATAAATGCAACAGACGGTTTATTTTTTATTCCTGATATAAATGTGTTTTATGTTTAATTGTCCGGAGTCTCTTTCATCTATCTCAAAATCAAAAGATCGGATAAGTGGTGTCAGTTTAGTAAATCCAAAGTTTCTGGGATCGAAATCAGGTTGCTTTTTTAATATCAGATTTCCTACATCTCCCAGGTAGGCCCATCCGTTTTCATCGGCCAGATCGGAGATGGATGCAGTTATAAGACGTTTTGCCTTCTTTATCTCGAATTTCTGGTCATTTTCCTTTGTTTTCTTTGCACCATGTGTCTTCCCTTTTGAATCTCTGGCTGTGCCTGCATCCCTTTCCGATACCGGAGAATTGATTATTTCGATGTAGATGAATTTATCGCATGCGACAATAAAGGGCAGCGGTGTTTTCTTTTCCCCTATCCCGATCACTTTCATGCCGGCTTCTTTAAGCCTGGTGGCAAGCCTTGTAAAATCGCTGTCGCTTGAAACGATACAGAAGCCGTCCACCTTTCCTGAATACAGGATATCCATGGCATCTATTATCATGGCCGAGTCAGATGAATTTTTTCCTCGTGTGTAACTGTACTGCTGAACAGGAGTTATTGCATTCTCGAGAAGTACCTGCTTCCATCCTGACAGTGTGGGCCTGGTCCAGTCACCATATATCCTCCTGAAAGTAGGTGTTCCGTATTTTGCTATCTCTTCGAGCATGCCTGTTACATTACCCGATGGTATATTCTCGGCGTCGATCAGGACAGCCAGCCTCAGATCATCTAATGTCTGCATCTGTTTATGGTTCGAATCTGCTGCAATTTACAATTATTTTCACTCGTATTGATTAATTCAGGATGTGATTCCGTTTATAATCGGAAAAACAAAAGATATTATTAACTTTGCAGCCTCCCTCAGGGGATTAAACCAAAACAGCTTTAAATAAAATCATATGGGAAAAGGTGACAGGAAATCAAAAAGAGGTAAGATAGTCCTCGGCACTTATGGGGTCAGAAGACGCAGAAAAAAGGCTGTCAGACCACCGGTTAAAGTGGTTGAAAAGGCAAAGGAAGCTGTCGTTAAGGAGAAAAAGCCTCTTAAACAGAGAAAACCGGCTGTGAAAGCCGCTGAAGAGCCTGTGGCAGTAGTAAACGAAGTTGTTAATGAAGTAGTTGAGCAGACAGCGGAAAAGGATACTGCCGTTAAGAAGGAAAAAAAGGCAGCCTCAGCCGCCAAACCTGCCAAAGAAACGAAAGAAAAGAAACCTGCGGCCACAAAGAAAGAAACTGCTTCCCCGAAGCCCGAAAAGAAGGCTAAAGCAACAAAGAAATAGACCCTCAACATCTTTAAGGCGCCAATCTGAATGTCTTCCGGATATTCAGTAACAAAGGCTTATTGCGCCACAATAAGATATTTGTAGTCTTCAGGATCAATTACTGCATTGATTATTACCGGTTCATCAAGCAGCAAAGCTTTGGATACCGCCTCTGACATGCTGCCCGTGCTGTCAACCCGTAGCACTTTGACCCCAAGAAAGATATCAGCCATGAAAAGGTCGCCGCCATAGAGCGCTGTCCCGTTTTTTGTTGAATTACGCCATTCCTGCTTAAGCCTGATAAGGTTTAGTTCCCTATCTGAAAAAACTACAACTATTACAGGCAGATTATATCTCCTCGCTGTAATGATCTCTCCGGCCATCATAAGAAAGCCTCCGTCACCTGTAATACAGGCAACTTTCTTCTCAGGCCTGCATAAGCTTGCAGCCAGTGCTGCAGGAATACCGAATCCCATACCCGACCATCCGTTGGTAATTAAAAGCTCACTGCCTCCTGAGCAATCCCAGTATTGACCAATGAGATGCAGGTGTGACCCTACATCAGCAGTCAATACCGATCCGGCAGGCAGTAATTTCTTCAATACCCCCAGAGCGGCGACAGGTCCGAATTTTGCAGAAAAACCGCTGAGAGCAGACCTTATCTTCTCCCTTATTACCCGTACTTTATTTTCTCCCGGAAGAAGATTTTCCTGGTCAAGGTTATCAAGTAAACCAAACCATTCGTTGGGATTTCCTGTATAACATTTCACAATACCTCTTTCCGGAAGATCAGAATTTATAGTGTCGAAATGTACCAGAGGTACGTCAGGCATCCAGCTTTCATAATTGTATTCTATCTGATCATAGCCAAGTCCGATTACAAGGTCACAATCATTAAAGAGATCAGCAAGATGGTTGCTCAGGGCATGGAACAATACTCCGGCGTATGAGGGATGATCTTCGGATATAAGTCCTTTGGCCATTGGAGTCAGAACAACGGGGATAGGGTATTTATCGAGGAAAGGGAGCAACTCTTTGCCTGTATCAAGTCTCTTTGCGGTCAGACCTGCTGCCAGAACAGGAGTCTTAGACCTTGCAAGCAGAGACCTTATCGATTGAATGTCATTATGTACATGTTCTTTTCCAGTCCTTTCCCTGCCTGTGAAATTCAGATCCTGTACTTCACATAATGCAATATCGGCAGGCAGTCCTATATGAACCGGTCCGGGATATTCCTCCATGCACAGTTTGAGTGCTTTTTCAGTTATTTCAACTGCATGGTTGGCTGATAATCTGAAAGTGAACCTTGTAACAGCAGAAAAAAGCTTCTGATGACTGATGTTCATCTGGGTTGTCCGGTTGATCATCGAATCACTCATCTCACTTGTCAGAACTATTACAGGCGACCTGTCAAGAAAGGCTCCTCCGACACCTGTCGAAATATTTGTAGCTCCCGGTCCGAATGTCGCATGGCAAACACCAGGAACCCCGGTAAGCCTGGCACTTACATCAGCCATGATACCGGCAGCAGCTTCATGGGAAACAAGAATGAATTCAATCCCTCTGTTACTGAATGCCTCAAGATACGGTATTGAAGGTCCTCCCGGAATACCGAAGATGCGGCGTACACCGGCTTTAAATAATTGATCTGCAATATTATCGGCGATAGTCATGGAAGGAGTAAAATTGTACAGGACAAATCTATTAAATATAATGTGATTTTTTTTCAGATATTTGTCGCCATATTTTTCTAAGGTGTTAAAGCGTGATGATACTATATTATGGGCTGTAATTGCCTGCCTTCTCTGGTCAACAGTATATGCAGTGATCAAGCTGGGTCTGCAGTATGACACCCCTCTTCACTTTGCAGGATTAAGATTTATGATCTCAGGATTGATGATCCTGCCATTTGCCCTGCGTAGGTCAGATTATCTGGCAATGATCAGGGAGCACTGGAAAATAGTAGTGTGGGTCACTTTATTACAAACCTTATTAAACTATATCTTTTTTTACCTGGGTATGGACCTTGTACCCGGGGCGATAGGAGCGATAATTGTTGGTTCGCAGCCCCTTGTTGTTGCAGTTGTAGCAGCTCTTATGCATGAAGGTGAAAGGCTTACAGGAAGGAAGATAATAACCATTATCCTGGGCATTACAGGTGTGATAATGATAAGTGCGGGACGACAGGCACTGAGAATAGGTGCTGCGACCGAGATCATTGGTGTGGCACTGATACTTGGAGCGAATATCGCGACAGCACTCAGTAATGTGATGGTATCATTGAAGAGCAGGGGGATCAGTCCACTGGTTCTTAGTTCATCAACCCTCTTTACAGGAGGATTGCTGATTTATCTTATTTCCATTCCTGTGGAAGGAACCTCGAGGGGGCCTTTAAATGTTAGTTACTGGCTGTCCCTTGCATGGCTCAGTTTCGTTTCTGCCTATGCCTTTTCTCTGTGGTTCAGGTTGCTTCAGAGACCCGGAGTAAAAGTATCGGAACTAAATCTGTGGAAGTTTATTATACCTGTGGTTGGAGCTGTGTTAAGCTGGATTATTGTTCCGGATGAAAAACCCGACTGGCTGACCATCACAGGGATTTTAATTATTACAGGCTCCCTGGTGGGATTCTATACCAACGGAAAGAGGTTTAAAAGTAAAATGACATGAAGGACCGTCTTAAAGCCCTGTTTTTTTATGCAATCTTCTGGATACTTTACTTCCTGGTTGCGAGGCTTTTCTTCATTATGACACATCTCCCAGAAGCTTCACTCTACGATTCGGGTGAAATTGCAGCTACTTTCTGGCATGGTCTCCGGCTTGACATATCAGCGGCAGGCTATATCTTTCTGATCCCTGTATTAATTTTAATACCCGGTCTGTGGACCGGCAGGAGGTTTTTTGGGACCATTATCAACTGGTACAGTGTCATCGTCATAATTTTTTCATCAGTCATTGTTGTTGCTGATACACTGCTTTATAAATACTGGGGATTCAGGATGGACTATACACCGTTTATGTATCTCAACACCCCCGGAGAGGCAGCGGCTTCAGTGACCTTTTGGCAGATAGCCGCAGTTAGTGCCGGAATCATTCTGCTTTCAGCATCTTTTATATGGCTGTACCGGAGTTTCATAGCCCCTTTATTCATTAATCTTTCAGAAATACGGTACCGTATGGCTGCAACACTCTTATTGATGATATTGTGGGGTTTATTGATAATACCAATCAGAGGAGGGCTCGGACTCGCTCCGATATATGCAGGATCAGTGTATTTCAGCAGAAATACTTTTGTTAATCATACTGCAATAAATGTAGTCTGGAACGTCGGTAATTCACTGGTAAATAAGAAATACACGGGAAATCCTTATGTTTTTGACGATCCGGATGAATCGCTTAAGCTGGTAGCATCGATTACCGGGAAGGGTGCCCCTCCGGTAAAAATCATTAATAATGAAAGACCAAATATCCTTATTCTGGTAATGGAGAGCTTTGGAAGCGCGTTGACAGGCCCTCTTGGAGGAGACACCGCTACCACACCCAGGTTCAACGGATGGTGCAGTGAGGGGGTTCTCTTTTCCGGATTTTATGCCTCAGGTTTCCGCACCGATAAGGCAATGCCCGCAATAATAAATGGTTATCCTGCTCAGCCGGCAGCATCAATAATGAAGGATTCAAGAAAAACAGAATCACTGCCCGGGATAGTGAAAATTCTCCAGGATGAAGGATACAATTCCTCATTCTGGTATGGCGGAGACATTAATTTTGCAAACTTCAGGGCCTGGCTGATAAATTGCGGGTTCAGCAGGATAATAACCCAGGATAACTTTAATCCGGCTGACCGGAATTCAAAGTGGGGAATTCATGATCATATACTTTTCAGTGCACTCCTTGATTCCATGAATTATCTGAAGGAACCTTTCCTGAGAGTGGTGTTGTCGCTCTCAAGCCACGAACCTTTCGACGTACCTGCGGATCCTGTTTTTGAAGGAAGGGATGAACTTACAAAATTCAGAAATTCACTTTATTATACCGACTCAGTCCTGGGTGATTTCCTGGACTATGCTGCCGGGACAGAATGGTGGAAAAACACTCTTGTTATCGTTGTGGCTGATCATTTCAGAAGGAACTCAGGCGATCTTTTCCTTTATGCCGAAGATATTTTCCAGATCCCAATGCTATGGCTGGGAGGAGTAATGGAAAAACGTGATACCCTGATAAGCCGGCTGGGAAGTCAGGTTGATATTCCGCTAACACTCCTTCATCAGATGAACCTCGACGGTGAATTTCCTTTCAGTAAAGACCTTCTTTCAGATGATTCACATTCATTTGCTTTTTATACCTTCAACGAAGGTTTCGGATTCATAACCGACAGTTCGAAATACATATATGACCATAAACTTGGAAGCCCGGTAGTGACCGAAGGAAAAGATCCGCTTCACGCCGGGAAACTTGGGAAAGCATACCTTCAGGTGTTATTTGACGATTTCCTGGAAAGATAAGCCCGACTTTCATTGAACCGGATTTTTTGAGGTCTGTCATAATATTGTCAGGAGTTATGTGTAGAAGTATCAGATTTCCAAATGGTTTTATTACATTTGTTACATGGCAGCCCGACAGGTTAAAATTTATGTAAGTAACCGCTCTCCAAGGCTAAACTATATTGCGGGGATAATATTAGGTGATATTCTTGGTCTCAGCTGGGATATTGTAACGGACAAACGTCGTATTGGAAAGGATCCGGTGATAAATTATTCAGACACTTACATAGCCGGGTCATTTAAAATTACACCTGCCGGAATCCTTTTTGAAAAGGGGATTGATAAAAAGCATCTGAATATCTCCGTATGGAGGAAGCTTCCGATATTTTATCAGACAGATGGTGAATCAGATCTCCCATTCGATATTTTTGCAGCATCATTTTACATGGTGACCAGGTATGAAGAATACTCCGATCACCAGACCGATGAGCACGGGAGGTTCCGGGCTGCATCCTCAATGGCCTTTTCAGGCAGATTTCTGGATAAGCCGGTAGTGGATCTATGGACACGTGAATTCGCCCGGGCACTTCTTGGAAAATATCCCGGTCTGGTTTTCAGGAAAAACAATTTCAGCTCAATTATCACGATCGATTCCGATCAGCCCTTCGCTTATCTGGGAAAAAATTTCCTTACAGGTTTGGGCGGTTTCATCCGCGATGCAGCAGTGAGACGAAAAAAGGCATTTGAAAGATATAAGGTGCTGTTTCGTGGAAAGCAGGATCCATATTATGTATTCGACTACATAATGGAAGCAATCTCAAAATACGGTACTCCTGCCCGTTTCTTTTTTCCGGCCGCCGACTACTCGGAATATGACAAAAATCCTTCATGGAAAAGCCAGGAATACAGAAATCTGATCGGAAAGGCAGGATCACGGTACGGAGTGGGTATTCATCCTTCATACTTTGCCGCAGAAAACCCGGCTTTGCTGGGAAAAGAGATCCGCCGCCTGGTTTCAATAACTGGTGAGTCAGTTACTTCAAGCCGTTATCACTACCTGAGGATTTCGTTTCCCTCATCCTTCAGGGAACTTGTTAATCTGGGTATTGTCGAGGATTTTTCTCTTGGATATCATGATGAACCGGGGTTCAGGGCAGGAATAGCCAGGCCTTTTTTCTTCTACGACGTGACTGAAGATGTCCATACAAACCTGAAAATCATTCCATTCCAGGTCATGGATGGCACACTGTTCCAGTACAAAAAGCTGGATCCGGTTTCATCGTGGGAGATTATCGGCCATCTTATTAATGAGACAAAACAGGTTGGAGGACTTTTTGTAAGTATATGGCATAATACAAGCCTCCTCGACACTCCTGAGTGGAAAGAATGGCGCGAAGTGTTTGATAGAATCCTGAAAACCTGCATGCAATGATTGTCTATCTTCATAACAGCGAAATAGAGCGCAACAGGTGGGACAGCTGTCTGAATGAAATCCCGCATGTCAGGCCATATGCGTTTTCATGGTACCTGGATAATATGTCCCCAGGATGGGAAGCCCTCGTTGACGACGATTATGATGCAATCTTCCCGATGCCCTGTTCCTCGAGGTTCGGGATCAGATATATAGCAACCCCTGTCTTCCTTCAGCAACTGGGTGGATTTGCCCCCGACAAGGATGCTGAAAGCGTGACGGCTGAATTTTTTGACTACATACCTGAATTTTACCGTCTTATCGATCTGTGTACTGGGTGTGGCATTAACATCCATGGTTACAGGGTTACAGTAAGGTCAAATTACGAACTGGACCTCTCTCATCCATACGGGATCCTTCAGAGTAATTTTACCAGGCATTGCCTGCGTAATATCGAAAAGGCCACCAGGAACAGCCCGGAATTAAACCACGACATCGCTCCTGCACAACTGATAGCCCTCTTTCGGAATAACAGGGGAGCAGAGATAAGAGGCATTAAACAGCGTGATTATGATCGCCTCGAAAAACTGATGAATTACTGTATTGTTAACGGCAGAGGAAGGATAATTGGAGTCCGGACTTCAGGGAACAGGATAATTTTCGGCGTCTTCCTGGTCGAAACGCGGGGCAGGATAACAATGCTGTTTGTTGTAAACACCCCTGAGAGCAGAAAAATGAGGACCGGATATTATGTTGTAAGTGAGTTGATAAAAAATTTTGCCGCAACGGATACCATACTCGACTTTGCAGGTTCATCAATACCCCGGGTAGCTTCTTTCATGGAGTCGTTCGGAAGTGTTAACATCCCCTTTTACAGGATTTACCGTAACAGATTGCCTCTTTTGATCAGGTATTTTAAATGATATCGCTCAGGCAGACAGGACGGACCCTGGCATCCATAGAGCTTATGCTGCACAAAAGGCTAAAGATCTTCCAGATCAATCTCCTCATCGGTTTTCAGTGGAGAGAGTTTTCCTCCTTCACATTTAAGGGTTGCAGCCGGGAACTTTTTGAGTATGTTCAGATTGTGCGTTGATACGATGACGGCCCTTCCTGTTTTGCTGATCTCCCTGAGCAGGCTTATTATACCTTCAGATGTCTCGTGATCAAGATTTCCCGTAGGCTCATCGGCAAGAATTATTTCCGGGTCATTTAAAAGTGCTCTTCCTATAACAACACGTTGCTGTTCTCCTCCTGAAAGCTGATGGGGCATCTTATAGCCTTTCAGACCCAGTCCGACTTTGTCGAGGACTTCAGTAATCCGTGTGTCAATTTCTGTTTTGTTCTTCCATCCTGTTGCTCTTAGAACAAATTCAAGGTTGTCGTGGACCGTTCTGTCGGTGAGAAGCTGAAAATCCTGAAACACTATTCCCAGCTTTCTTCTCAGCATGGGAATTTCTTTTTCTTTCAACTTAATCAGGTTAAATCCGGCAACTGTTCCTTTTCCTTCCCGCAGGGGAAGCTGTGCATTAAGAGTCTTTATAATACTTGTCTTGCCACTCCCGACTTTCCCTACAACGTATATGAATTCACCTCTTCTGACACTCAGATTAACACCTGTCATTACGAGATGATCCTGTTGCCAGATCTCGCAGTCCCTGAGCTCAATGATAACATCAAGCGGCAATACTTCTTTCATCAGCGGGGCGTTTGACTGCAAAATAAGGAAAGAATTGATAAAAACTATTTGGATGTTGATAAAATCAGTAATAAAGCCCGGCAGCCGGCGTTTAATAGTTGTAATTTTACACCAGACCATAAAAAACGGGTGCTCTATATATGGCTTATAATTAACAGTTTACACAGCCTGTCATAGTTATATGACAATCTGAGCTTTGTAAATGGGAAGCCCAAATGAAATAGTTATGAACAGAAAAAGACCCATCGTACTCCTGAGCAGCCTGATGCTTTTATTCATTCAGGCTTTCTCGCAGGTGCCTTTCACTGTGAAGGATACCGGATCTGAATTCCTGAGAGGAATGGAGCTTTTCGCAAAGCAAAAATATCCCTCAGCAATAAAATTATTTGACAGCTATCTGGCAGCCAATACTGACTCAAAGTCGAATGAAGCTGCTGAAGCCGAATATCATGCTGCAATGGCGGCTCTGAGTCTTTTCAATCCGGATGCAGAATACAGGATGATAAAATTCATAAGGTCGTATCCTGAAAGCCCGAGGATAAACGAAGCATATCTCGCACTGGGCGATTATTTTTATCAGAACAGAAATTACCGTAAAGCGGCTTTGTATTTTGAAGAGGTGAGAAGATGGGAACTTACACCTGCTAAACTGTCTGAATATTTTTTCCGCCTGGGCTATTCCCTGATGATCAGGGGAGATAAGCCGGAGGCTATGATGATGTTCTCCGAAATAAAGGACATCGATACCGAATACACATCCCCGGCACTGTATTATTTCTCCCACCTGGCTTACGAGCAAAATATGTACGAGACCGCCATGGACGGTTTCCTGCGCCTGCGCGATGATGAAACCTTCGGAGGAGTGGTGCCCTTCTATATTGTCCAGATGCTTTACCTGAAAAAAGACTATGACCAGATTCTGACAATAGCACCCCAGCTGATTGAATCCGCCGGAAGCAAAAGGGAACTTGAACTTTACAGGTTTATCGGGGATGCATACTACAACAAGGAAAAGTACGCCGAAGCTCTTCCGTATCTTGAGAAATTTGCGGAAGGGACAAAAATCAGTGACAGAAAGGATAAATTCCAGCTGGGATATTGTTATTACCGCACAGGAGAAACAGATAAGGCTATCGCACTTCTCAGGAATCTTGGAACAAGCAACGATCTTCTCGGACAGAATGTATGGTTTATTCTTGGTGATTGTTATTTGCAGAAGGGGGATAAAAAACGTGCTCAGCTGGGATTCTCGGAAGCTTCAAAAATGAATTTTGACCGGGATATAACCGAACAGGCTCTCTTTAATTATGCAAAGCTGGCTTATGAGATTTCATATTCTCCTTTCGGAGAGGTGATAAATGCTTTCCAGGATTATATTGAAAAGTTTCCTGCCTCTGAAAGAATTGATGAAGCTTACAATTATCTTGTGAGCTCTTATATGCAGGTCAGGAACTATAAGGCTGCACTTGCATCACTCGACAGGATCCCTGTTATGAACAGCAGACTGGAGGAGGCATATCAGCGTGTGGCTTTCTACCGGGGTCTCGAACTGTTCAAGAATATGGACCTTGAAGCAGCTATTGCAATGTTCGAGAAATCGCTTCGTTTTGAAAAATACAACCGCCAGCTCAGGGCCAGGGCTGTATACTGGAAGGCCGAAGCCGATTACCGGCTTGGAAGATTTGAAGAAGCAAAGAAAGGCTACACAACTTATATGGGAATACCGGGTTCGTCAATTCTCGGAGAAAACAACCTTCTGAGATATAACCTCGGGTACGCTCTTTTCAACCTTGAGGATTATACAAATGCTGTAACCCACTTCCTTAATTTTGAGTCTGACGTTGCAAACGTGAGATCAGACCTCATGGCAGATGCAAGAAACAGGATAGCCGATTGTTATTATATTAACACCAGTTACCCGCAGGCAGTTGCCTATTATGATAAGGTAATTGATTTCGGGAAAATAAACGCCGATTATGCCATGTTCCAGAAAGGATTTTGTCTGGGACTTATGAATGATATGAGAGGCAAAACCGATGTTCTTACTTCACTGACTACCAGGTACCCCTCTTCATTATATGTGGCAAATGCAATCTTTGAAAGAGGAAGGGCTCATGTGGTCCTTAAGGAATATGACAGGGGAGAAGCCGACTTTAATACGGTAATATCTTCATTCCCTGAGAGTCCTTTCGTCCCCCGTGCCATGGTTCAGCTGGGGCTGCTTTATTATAATACTGATCAGAGCGACAAGGCGATAGCCCAGTATAAGAGGGTGATTGAAAAATTCAGATCTACTCCGGAGGCAAGGGCAGCAATGACCGGACTTAAAAATGCCTACGTCGAAATGAATGATGTGGAATCATATTTCTCTTATGTAAAAACCCTTCAGGGTTACGGTGATATAAACCTGGCAGAGAAGGATTCACTTTTGTACACATCCGGAGAGAATTTATTTATTAAAGGCCAGTATCCAAGGGCTGCCGAAGTTTTCAGCAGCTATATTGCAGAGTTTCCCTCCGGCAGTTTCAGGCAGAATGCACAATTTTACCTGGCTGAATGCTACCGCCGTACAGAAAACATCGATGAAGCTTTGAAGCTCTATGCCGAAGTAGCTTCAGCCCCGGTAAACCAGTTTACCGAACAGTCTCTTGCAGCAGCAGCAGCCATAACCTATTCAAAAGAAGACTATGCTCAGTCGCTTGCGTATTATGAAAGACTGGAAAAGGTCGCAACGACAACCGATGTCAGAATATCTTCACTAAGAGGATGGATTAGATCAGCATGGCAGCTCGGAGATGCACAGAAAACACTACTGGTGGCCGACAGGATCTTAAGTACATCAAACGTGCCTGAAGAGCTGATCAGGGAAACAACTTTCATGAGGGCCAAAGCAAACTACAGCCTCAATAATTATGAAACTGCTCTTTCTGATTTCCGCAAAGTTGCCACTGAAGTTACAACGGCTGAAGGAGCCGAATCGAAATACAGGGTTGCAGAGATTCTTTTCAGAAATGATCAGATAAATGAATCGGAAAAACTGGTTTCTGAATTCATCGATCAGAACACTCCGCATCAATACTGGATGGCGAAAATATTCATTCTCCTGTCTGATATAAGTCTTAAGAAAGGTGACAAGCTTCAGGCGCGCGTAACCCTCGAAAGTCTGCGTGATTATTATTCCGTCAGTGATGATGGCATACTCGAAGAGGTTAAAGCCAGACTTGAAACCCTGAACCAGACAAACTGACGATGTCGTATTATGGAAAGAAGGAAATCAATTCAGAAATTTCATCGTTTCAAAAAAAATGAAATGAAAAAGATAATTGTAATATTTCTCCTTATAACTCCCCTGTTGTTTCCTCTTTCGGCACAGAATGCCGGGCAGGATCTTTCCAGGGAGGTGACCCTTTACAATCCTTACAAGCCATCTCTGCCTGATTTCAGGAAACGAAGCTTTATGCCTGATATAATTGACACTGCCAGGATCATACCTGATTTCACCTATGATGTAACAACAAGACCCTTTACGCCGGAATATACCATCAGCCCTTTAAAGCCGGCATCCCTTCTGCCCGATCCATTGCCAAGACTGTACAAGAGCTTTGTGAAATTCGGAATCGGGAACTATATGACCCCTCTGGCAGAGGTTAGTATAACAAACGAAAGGTCGAAAAAGCAAGCCATCGGTTTCTATGGAAGACATTTTTCAACAAACGGAAAAGTGTTGCTTCAGAATGGCAAACAGGGTTTTGCAGGATATATGGATAATGACCTTTTACTTTTCGGAAAGAAATTCTTCAGGCGTAACATCCTCGGGGGATCGGTCGATTTTACCCAGAAGCTGAGGTATGCCTACGGATACGATACGACTATAAAAGATTATGATCCGGAGAAGAAAGAGATAAGACTTGGATACAACAATCTGTCAGCTGATGTTTCATTCGCTTCACTTACACTCGACTCATCTGATTTTTCTTATGATTTTGACCTCAGATATGACTATTTCTATAATACCAACCTGAAATACCAGCATTCACTCGGGCTCACCGGGGAAATGTCACGTGAATTCGAAGGCTTCTATGTTGGCTCAGGCATTGCCTTTGATTATGTTATGGTCTCTAAATCGATAACAGACAGGTCAAAATATACCTTTGAACTGAGTCCCTTTGCCACAAAAAGTACGCCACAGTGGAGCTTCAGGGCCGGGCTAAAGCTGCTTCTTGACAGAAATCTCGATTCCAAACCTGAATTCCATATTTATCCGGATGCTCATTTCGGATTCAGCATAGTCCCTTCATACGTGAAATTCAATGTGGCCCTGAAAGGCAAACTGGAGAGAAACCAGCCTGCCATGATCCTCGAGGAAAATCCATTTATACTCCGTGACGGCACACTGTTCATGCTTCCAAATACCAGCCACTCACTGATAGTGTCGGCAGGTCTTAACGGTAATACCGGAATAGGAGGTACCTATCAGGTCTCTGCCTCATATTCGCTTGTGAATAATATGTTATTCTTTTCGAACCTTATCGATACCGTCGATTTCATAAGTCCACAGATGGGAAACCTTTTCATTCCTCTTCCCGACGACGGCGAGATACTTAAAATTCATGGAGAGATAAGCGGCCCGGTAAAGGATAAGATATGGTATAATGCCACTGCCAACTGGTATAAATACACTCTTGCCCAGAATGAATATCCATGGAATAAACCCGAATGGGATGCTGTGATCGGGCTTAAATACAACCTCAGGGATAAGATTATTGCAGGAGCCGCTCTAAGCGCTTCAGGAAAACGCCGGCTGGCAGTAACCGACAGAAACGTTCTTGTTCCGCTTGCATCTGCCCAGCCCGTGCATGTCAATATCAACCTGAGTGCTGAATACAAATATACCAATATACTTTCTTTCTGGCTGAAGCTCAATAATATAGCATTTAATGATTACTATGAGTGGGCTTACTATCCAACCCAGAGATTCATTGCATTGATCGGATTCTCCTACAGCCTCTGACCCGGTACCGGCGGACTGTTAATTACTATCCCCGATTGTGCATAAAATATAACATTTTTTTAACAAATGAATCTGGTATTATTTGTATATTTGTGCCGTTATTCAATATACATGATATCAGTTGGTTATAGCAGGGTTGGAGAGGTCTTTTCAGAGAAGATGAAAAGGTGAAAAAATTCTGTAACGGATCCCCACTTAATCATTGTAATCGTTATTTAATAATGAGAAAGAAAAAGGTCTCTTTATATCCTGTGTGGAGAATTATTAAAGTAATGTAAAATGAGCGAAAAAGAATTACATCAGGAAAAAAACGGATATTCGGCAGATAGCATACAGGTCCTCGAAGGACTGGAGGCAGTGAGGAAAAGACCTGCCATGTATATAGGCGATATAGGAGTTAAGGGCCTGCATCATCTTGTTTATGAGGTTATAGATAATTCAATTGATGAAGCTCTGGCCGGATATTGTTCAAAAATAGATGTCCTGATTCATGAAGACGGGGCTCTCACGGTAACCGATGACGGACGCGGAATTCCGACCGGGATAATGGACAAGGAGAAGAAGTCGGCACTCGAGGTGGTCATGACCGTACTGCATGCAGGAGGGAAATTTGATAAGGAATCCTACAAGGTGTCAGGCGGACTTCACGGTGTGGGAGTGTCATGTGTAAACGCCCTCTCAGAGAACCTTTCTGCAATAATCATGCGCGAAGGAAAGATCTTCAGGCAGGATTATCAGAAAGGTAAGCCCGTAACCGGTGTGGAAGTTACAGGAGAAACAGATATTCACGGCACATCCATAAAATTTAAACCGGATTCTTCAATATTTCAGACCACTGAATTCAATTATGAGATACTGGCAGCCCGCCTTAGGGAACTGGCTTTCCTGAACAAAGGCATCCTTCTGACAATAAAAGATATGAGGGAGCTTGTTGAAAACGGGAATGGCGGTAAACCACGTTATGATGAATTCCTGTCGGAAAAGGGACTGGTGGAATTTGTCGAATACCTTGACTCAAACAGGGAAAGAATCATCGACAAACCTTTCCATATCTCCTGGGATAAGACTGAAATACCGGTCGAAATATCACTTCAATACAACAGCTCGTTCTCTGAAAACGTACATTCCTATGTAAACAACATCAATACCATCGAGGGAGGAACACACCTCGCCGGTTTCAGGCGCGGACTTACCAGAACTTTAAAAAAATATGCTGAAGATTCCGGTGCAACGGCAAAGCTTAAATTTGATATAAACGGTGATGACTTTCGTGAAGGCCTTACAGCTGTTATTTCAGTTAAAGTTGCTGAGCCGCAGTTTGAAGGACAGACTAAAACAAAGCTTGGTAATTCGGAGGTCATGGGAGCTGTCGACCAGGCTGTCAGCACAATGCTTACGAACTATCTCGAGGAAAATCCAAAAGATGCCCGGGTCATCGTGCAGAAGGTTATCCTTGCAGCAACAGCCAGACATGCTGCAAGAAAAGCCAGGGAACTGGTGCAGAGGAAAAACGAATTTTCAGGCTCGGGACTTCCCGGTAAGCTGGCAGACTGTGCCGACAGAGACCCGGTGAACTGTGAAATATATCTTGTGGAGGGTGACTCTGCAGGAGGTACGGCAAAACAGGGACGAGACAGAAAATTTCAGGCCATACTGCCACTCAGAGGAAAAATACTGAACGTGGAAAAGGCCATGCAGCACAGAATTTATGAGAGCGAAGAGATAAAGAACATCTTCACGGCACTGGGTGTTAACATAGGCACCGAGGAAGACAGTAAGGCTTTGAACCTCACCGGACTGAGATATCATAAAATCATCATAATGACCGATGCTGATGTCGACGGCTCTCATATTACTACTCTTATCATGACTTTCTTTTTCAGATATATGCAGGACCTGATAAGAGGAGGTAACCTGTTCATAGCTACCCCTCCACTTTACCTTGTGAAGAAAGGCAAACAGGAACGTTATTGCTGGAGCGAAGAAGAACGTGAAGCAGCTGTGACAGAAATGGGGCAGGGAAAAGAATCTTCAGTATCGGTGCAAAGGTATAAAGGCCTCGGAGAAATGAATGCAGAACAGCTCTGGCATACCACAATGAACCCTGAAACAAGGACACTGCGACAGGTGACAATAGAAAGTGCTGCGGAAGCAGATCATATCTTTTCAATGCTAATGGGTGATGAAGTGCCTCCGAGAAGAGAATTCATCGAAACTCATGCAAAATACGCCAGGATCGACGCCTAAATCCCGAATATCTTTCTGCGGATTTCAACTGCATGATATCTGCATACTTCAGCACAGCAGAAACAGCGGATACATCTGCTGTCTTTAAGGATTACATGATTCTTTACGGACTTATGCATCGTCAGGGCATTCGACGAACAAATGCTTATGCATTCAATGCATCCGGTACAGTTACCATGAAGGAAGACGGGCCTCTTATCAAATTTCCTCAGAAGAGGAATCCGCTTTTTAATGAATTTAAGTGCGATATTTTCATTTCCCGTAACAGGGATCTTCTTAAAATCCTTCTTTTTTATTATTTCAGGAGCCGGACCATCGTAAATAATATCAGAAGTATCCTTCAGCCAGAGGCCTCTCCTTACAGCAACAGCAGTTGTGGGAATATCCATGGGATCATATCCCGTGATAAGTGAAGCTATAATGTCAACCGCTGCCGGATTAGTTGAACCCAGAATAACGCCTGTCATTACCGGCATCCCCTGTCCCGGACCTGGTCCTTCCATCCCCATTATACCATCGATGAGGAAAAAATCCGGCATTACTGCCTCATTCAGATCGACAAGGAATTCTGCAAATCTCTCCCTGTCATAATGGATAGCATGCTGTTTTGCCTTGTGAAAACCAGGCACCAGCCCGAGAGTGTTCTTTACAGCGCATGTGAGATAAACAAGCTCATGAGTCTTAAGCTTCGGAAGTGAAATAATCAAATCAACATCATTTACTACTGAAGCCATCTTTATTCTTCCTTTACGAAGACTGATATCAACAGTTTTTTTATTAAAATCTGCCCATTCTGCCCCCAGTCTGCGGCATACATCAGCTATTCCGGATTTTTCTCCCCTGAAACTGTTCCTGTGGAGTGCCGGGGAGTCACCAATAAGTACCGTGGCACCTTCATTCATAAGGTATCTTGCCATTGCCTCCACTACAACAGGATGTGTGCTGATACATTTTTCCGGATCAGCGTCAATAAGAATATTTGGTTTCAGCAGGACCTTTTTACCCTTCACGTCTGGTCCCTCACAGGCCTTATAAATTTCACCTATCAGGTCATATACCAGGTCGGGAATGTATTCCCTGCATATTCTTGCAGCTACTTTAGTATTCATAAAATAAAACCGGTTTCCGGAGTTAACTTGTCCGGCAGTTTTAACAAGGCCACAAAGAAAACAATTATCAGTTTGATTTTATGGTCTCTCTAAGGATTTCTTCTATTTGTGTTACAACCTTCTGATGAGGTCCTGAATAGTTGTTGACTATTATACAGAATATCAGCTCTTTGCCTGAGTCGGCCCTGATAAAGCCGGCGTAACTTCTTACTCTGGTCATTGAACCGCTTTTGGCTCTCATATTACCATCAAATGCAGGTTCCTGAAAGTATCTTTTCAATGTCCCTTCCTTACCTGCATCGGGAAGAGATGAATAAAACTGATCAAAATATTTCGCATGATGCTTCATGTGGTACAGAATAGCAGTAACTGACTCTGCGTTAATAGCATTCAGGGGCGATAGACCGCTCCCATCAACAATGAAGACTCCTTCCGTGCTGATCCCTGATAATTCAAGATATTCCATTATGCATTCAATACCCTTTTCTGTTGATCCGCTCTTCCTGTAAACCTTTCCTATCTCTTTTACAAGGTGCTCAGCATATAGGTTAACACTCTCATGATTGAGTATCTCTATGATGCCTGAAAGGGGTGGAGAAGTTGTTTCTGCAATTTTTATGAAAGGGATCTCCGATCTCACTTTCAATAGCCTTGCAGTGGTTGGTTTACCGTCGGCGCCGATGCCTTTGTCACGCATCTTCTGATCAATTAGTTTTGCCATTATCAGAGGCGGATCAGCAATCGAGGCTTTAAGGGTAAAATCATTGAGATTTGATGGAATTGAACCTGCAAGCCATCCGTTCGTGCTGTATGGAGCAGCAAAAACATAGCCTTCGTCGGCAGTTCCGGCAGCCACAAGCCAGTTGGAAAATTCAAAGGTGCATTCTGATGGAGTTATTCCGGTAATGTACAACCGGGAGGTGTCGGGAGATATCGTCAGATGAATTTCATATGTGTTGTCAAAAATTGAAAGACCATAGGCCCCTGCCCCGTAGTAATTTCCTGCATCTTCCCAGAGCCATTTTGCAGGTACCGGAAGGTAATCGTAATATGAATCATCCGTAATAACCCTGCCCGTTACATCCTTGATCTTCAGTATTTTCAGTTCTTCGATCCATTTGTCGGCAAAACCTTCATAATGACCTGTAAATCTATTCGATCCAAGTACTGGGTCTCCTCCTCCATGTATTATAATATCACCTTCAAGGATTTTAAATAATCTGGAAATTTTACCCCTGTATCCGAATTGCGTTTTAAAAGTATAGTCAGGTCCGAGAAGTTCTATTGCTGCAGCGGTTGTGACCAGCTTCATTACAGATGCCGGTACAAGGCTCCTTTTCTCTTCATGACTGAATACGGGACTGCCGTCGGAAGCATCGATGATCATGAATGAGACTGCCCCATGCTGCATAATGGAATCTGACAGAAAGGCTCTGAATGCCATTTCCTGGGCAGATGAAAAAAGAGGCAACAATGCAGACAGAACTAATAATATGCTTCTTCTTATTTTCATCTTTTCTTGTTTTGTTCCAGTGTGGAAAGCAAACCGCATGCTGCACTTATATCTTCTCCCCTCGATGCCCTTATAGTGGTAATAATACCTTTTTTGTTCAGGGCATCCCTGAATTCCTTTGTTTTTTCCATGGAAGGGCTGGAAAGTTGTATTCCGGGGACAGAGTGGAACCTGATTAAATTCACTCTGCAGCTTATGCCGTTCAGCAGCCTTGCAAGCTCTCTGACATGTGCTGCTGTATCATTAAGTCCACTGAAAAGAATATACTCGAAAGACACCCTTCGCTGACCGCTTATACCGAATCTTCTGATTATTTCAACCAGATCCTGAACCTGATTGGTTCTTTGAATCGGCATCAACTCTCTTCTTTCTCCGTCGAAGGGAGAATGAAGGCTGACTGCCAGATGACATCTGCTTTTTTCAAGGAAAGTGCTTATACTGTCTTTCAGCCCCACGGTGCTTACAGTGATACGTGTGGGGCTCCAGCCATAACCCCATTCAGAAGTAAGGATATCCAGACTTTTAAGCAATTCATCCATATTGTCGAGAGGTTCCCCCATCCCCATGAAAACAATGTTTGTCAGCTTACTGTGCTCCGGTATGCTCCTGAACTGGTTAAGTATCTCGTTAGATGAAAGGTTGCCCTGGAAACCCTGCTTACCTGTCATGCAGAAAACACAGCCCATTTTACAGCCTGCCTGTGTCGACAGACATACCGTTGATCTTTCTTTATCGGGTATGTATGCAGTTTCTATGTATTTGTCTGTAAGTACTTTAAAAAGATATTTTTTTGTTCCGTCACTGCTTTCTGCAACACTGAGAGGTTCTGATATACCAAAATCGTAGCCGGATGACAGAAGATCCCGAACCTTTTGTGAAAGGTTTGTCATTCCGCTGATGTCTGCAGTATCCTTTTTGTAGAGCCAGTCTGCCATCTGCCGGGCGGAATATCCCGGAAGCTTCAACCTCCTGGTTACAGCAATAAGTTCATTAAGCGTTTTGCCGTAAAGTTTTTCCTTTACCATCTCCTGCTAATCCCCTAAAAAAAAATCAGTTTCCTGTAATTTTATGTTTTCCTGTGCATGAAACCCACATGATTAGTAACAGGCACAAACACTTTATTCATATAATTTTCAACCGAGCTTGCGAGCTCGGCGTAGCCAATCATGTGTGGTTCCATCATACTATTAAAATCAAGAATATTTTATGATGAAATATTATTACAGAATCATAAGCCTAATTAACAAAATATCCCGCTTTTTGCATTTCTCTGAGCGATCTGAAAGGTTTTGGCGGATTTAGATATTTATTGAGATGATCGTATATCCTGAGGCGTATTTCCTTGGCTTTCAGATAATCCATCCTGTCGAATGAATGACCGCCCGGCATATTTTCAAATATTTCATAGGAGAAATTACTTTTTCCTTCGGCTTTCAGCGATTTTATAAGATGTTCAACCTCCAGGACATTTACATCTTCGTCATTGGTGTTTGTATGGATCAGTAGTGGAGTGTTCCTGTATTTACTTATCTGCCAGGCAGGGGAACGCTTTCTGTATTCTTCGACATTTTCATCGGCTGGTTTGCCTATAGCTGCCTGAGTTGAGAACAGATCGCGGTAGTTCTGGTTTTTGTAGCCCATTCTTGCAATTAGGTCGCTGACGGGAACACCGGCAAAAGCAACTTTGTAATTATCAGGATGTTCAAAAATATTAAAGAGAGTTATCAGTCCTCCGTGACTCCATCCGATGATCCCGACTCTGTTTTTGTCGATGATGGAATAATTTTCCAGCATATATTCCCTGCTGGCATCAACATCTTCAACTTCGAGGCCTCCGTAGTCAATTATATTATAGAAACCCGCCCCGTAGCCTGTCGATCCTCGATATTCTGGAGCGGTAACAATATATCCCTGTGCAAGCATCTCCCTGATGATATGCGTATGATAGGTGGTGAAATTGGCATGCACACCTCCATGAGGCAGAACAAGCAGGGGATATTTCTTCAATGGATCGGCATCTTTTGGGATGAATACATAAGTCCAGAATTTGACCGGGTTACCTGCACCCTGTCCGGTCGGGTTTCTTTCAACAGCCAGAGGGGGGCCTGTAAGATAAACCTTGTCAATAAAGGCAATGTCGCCTACCTTGTCGTACCACAAAACATCATCGATTTTCTTCTCAAGAACGTCGAGACGGTGATTCAGGGCTCTGAAATTTGCATTTGCACTTTCAATGGCATTCATCAGTTCAACCGTTCCCGGCTGTCCCGGTAATAATGTGAATCCGGTGATCAGAACCATTAATACTGAAATTAAAGATCTTTTCATGTGAAATATTATTACTATTAGTCTTACCCGCAACTCACGACTCCCCTCACAACTCACTCACAACTCACGACTCACAACTCACAACTCACAACTCACAACTCAATCTTCCCTTCATACACGAATGTGGCCGGACCCGTCAGCCAGATATTGTTGATCTCCTGACCTGCAGCGTTCAGTTCCACCTTCAGGTTTCCGCCTCTGGCCTTTACACTGACAGAACCAGTGTCAAAATGTCCTTTCAGGACTGCAGCAATGGCAGATGCTGTCACTCCTGTTCCACAGGAAAGTGTTTCCTCTTCCACTCCCCGTTCAAATGTCCTGATATACAATCCGTTATCATGAGCTTCAACAAAATTGACATTGGTTCCACCCGGTGCAAAAAGCGGTGACCACCTGAGTTTCTTACCTTCTTCGTTCACATTGATTGAATCAATACCCGAAGTGAATACCATATAATGAGGAGATCCGGTGTTGATGAAATAATTTCCCTCTATAATTTCAAATCCTTTAACGTCGGCCATCTGAAGTCTGACACTGTCACCGCTTACCTCTGCTTTATGTATGCCATCGAATGCCATGAATTTCTGAATTTCTCCCGCAATACCGTGTTTAAGTGCAAAATGTGCGGTACATCTTCCTCCGTTACCGCACATCGATCCAAGCTTGCCGTCAGAGTTGAAGTACTTCATCTCAAAGTCTGCTTCATCATGATCTGAAATCAGTATCAGACCATCTGCACCGATGCCAAAACGGCGGTCACACATTCTGTTAATTAAAATTGCATCTTCAGGATTAAGAACACCTTTACGGTTGTCTATCATTATGAAGTCGTTACCTGCGCCCTGATACTTGTTAAAAGTGATTTCCATGTTTGTTAAAGTGTTGTTAAATCATCATAATATTCTGACACTCATATTAAAAAAGCATGATCTTTGTAAAACAAAATGGTCAGAAAACGGTTGTAAAGATACAAACTTTTAAAAGGTATAAATTTTGACCGGTGCAGAATCGGGATGAACAAAAGGACTAAACAGTATCATTAACTTATAAATAAAGAAATACTATGAAAGGAAAATATTTATTCGGTGGCTTATTAATGGCTATTCTGGGAGGAGCGATAAGCCTCTTTGCATATACGAAATTTATTGAGAAACCTATGGTTCTTACCACAGGAGATACCTCAATTACTGCCGGGATTGATGAATCGGCACAGGCAAGGGCTATACTTACTTCCTTTCAGTCGCAGCCTGGACAGGTGGATTTTACTTATGCAGCGGAACAGACCGTTCATGCTGTAGTTCATGTAACCACAAAAACAAGGATCGAAAGTCCGGACAATCCGCTTATGGAGTGGTTCTACGGTGAAAGGTATATAAACAGGCCAAGAGAGGTTCCGGGTTATGGTTCAGGTGTAATAATTTCGGGAGATGGTTATGTTATTACGAATAACCATGTAATTGAAGATGCGGATAACATACAGGTATCACTCAACGACAACAGGATTTTCAATGCTGAAGTGGTCGGAAGAGACCCAAGTACAGACATCGCACTTCTTAAAATTGATGCTTCAGGTTTGTCATACCTGGATTACGGAGATTCAGAGAAACTTAAGATCGGTGAATGGGTGCTTGCTGTTGGCAACCCCTTCAGGCTTGGGACAACAGTTACTGCAGGTATTGTAAGTGCAAAAGGCAGAGACCTGGGACTGCTGGAGACTGAGTACAGGATTGAGTCATTCATACAGACTGATGCAGCTCTTAACCCGGGTAACAGCGGAGGAGCGCTGGTCGATACAAAAGGTCAGCTTATTGGAATCACCTCTGCAATTTATTCACCCAGCGGAGCTTATGCAGGTAATTCATTTGCAATACCCATAAGCATTGTAAAGAAAGTGGTTGAAGATCTGAAGGAATTCGGTGAGGTGCAGCGTGCAATTATTGGTGTCAATATCAGGGATGTGATACAGGAAGACCTTGAAAAACTTGACCTCAGGGAAGCAAGGGGAGCCGTGGTGACCGGAGTCAGGGAAGGAGGATCAGCCGCCGAGGCAAAATTAAAGGTGAACGATGTTATAGTGAAGTTCGACGGGGTGTCAGTGACATCTGCATCCGAGCTTCAGACTCAGGTCGGTAAACACCGTCCGGGCGACAGGGCAACGGTGACATACCGGAGGAGCGGAAGAGAATATACTGTTCCCATAACCCTGAAAAATATTGCAGGTACTACTGAAATCGTCAAACCGGGTATGGGCATAGGAAGAATATTTGGCGCCACCTTCGAACCGCTCAGCACCTCCGAAAAACGTTCGTACAGGATCGATAGCGGTGTAAAAATAACTGAAGTAGGTGAAGGCTGGTTTGCAGATCAGGGTCTGCGCAGAGGAACCATTATTATCAATGTAAATGGTAAAAAAATAAACAGCTCGGAAGACCTTAGATCAGCTACAAACAATAGTGAAAGATCACTTAAATCCATTGAGGGAATTACAAGCGACGGAAGGTACTTCAATTATAAGTTTGGACTGTAATATCTTTCAGTAAGTAAAATGTTGTGAATCTGCAGGTTGTAAAATAAGCTTGCCGGTTCACAACATAATGCTTTTTATTTTGTTATTAAGTATATAAGTATTATCTTTGCGAAAATTTTTTCAGGCGGATGAGACAACTAAAGATTACCAAATCCATAACCAACAGGGAGAGTGCATCACTCGACAAATATCTGCAGGAAATTGGTAAAGAGGAGTTGATATCGGTTGAAGAGGAAGTCGAATTAGCTCAGAGAATAAAAAAAGGAGACAGAACGGCTCTTGAAAAGCTTACCAAAGCAAATTTACGTTTCGTTGTTTCAGTGGCAAAGCAATATCAGAATCAGGGACTGAGTCTGCCCGACCTTATCAATGAAGGTAATCTTGGACTTATCAAGGCAGCTGAGAAGTTTGACGAGACAAGAGGATTTAAGTTCATATCCTATGCCGTATGGTGGATACGACAGTCAATACTTCAGGCACTCGCCGAACAGTCGAGAATAGTCAGACTCCCTCTTAACCAGGTGGGTTCACTCAATAAGATAAACAAAGCTTTTTCAAAGTTCGAACAGGAAAATGAGCGTACTCCTTCGCCCGAAGAACTGGCTGATGTTCTTGAACTGCCAAAGGAAAAAGTAACAGATACTCTTAAGGTCTCAGGACGGCATGTATCGGTTGACGCTCCCTTCATTGAAGGGGAGGATAATTCTCTTCTGGATGTTCTGACAAATTCGGATTCACCCGTTGCCGACAAGCTTTTAATGGATGAATCACTGTCGCGTGAGATCTACAGGGCCCTCGCTACCCTCACTGAACGTGAAAGGGACATTATAAGGTATTTCTTCGGTATCGGATGCCAGGAAATGACTCTCGAGGAGATCGGGGAAAAGTTCGGCCTTACCCGCGAAAGAGTCCGCCAGATAAAGGAAAAAGCGATAAGAAGGCTCAGACATACTTCAAGAAGCAAGCTTCTGAAAGGATATCTGGGATAGAACAACACCTTTATATCATTAAATTAAAATGAGCCCCGGGGAGAGGCTCATTTTTTGTTATGCCTGCTTAAGAAATCAGCAGGCCGGGGGAAAACTCAACAAAATTTTCAAAAAAATCAGGTTCTGTAACCAGCCCTAACTTGTCTGAAAATTAACAAAATCTCACCGGAGTTTTTCCCTCAGTCAATAAACGCCCCTATTTATCCTACAGAACCCTGATTTCTGCTGACAAACACCCTAATCTGGGGTGCCATAATTATTCCTTACGGCTGAATAACTTAGTGAATGAACTCTTAAAACTGTCACCCAGAAAGGCCCTGTTATCCTCACTGAGCTGAATCTCCCCCTGACGGGTGTAACTCTTTACATGAACGAGATTTACCAGGTATGAATGATGTACCCTTACGATGTTTTTCTTTGTGAGTAGTTCCTCATAGTGCTTCAGATTCTTCGAGCTTACAACCTTTCTGTTACCTTCAAGAAAAAAATTCGTGCAGTAGCCGTCAGCTTTACACATAATAATTTCATTGATCTTCAGTATTTCAAATCCTTTGATACTTGAGACTACAACAGTAGGTTGTAAAGATAAGCTCTCACGCATACTTCTTATCAGTGATTCAACACTTTCATTGTCAGTCTCAGATGAAATATTTCTTCTGATCCTGTCAACTGCTGTAATGAGCTCATCGATCCGTACAGGTTTAAGAAGATAATCTACTGCATTGACCCTGAAGGCGTTAATAGCATATTCCGAATATGCGGTCACAAAAATAATTCTGAAATTGATCTTTTCAAACATCTGTAACAGATCAAAACCTTTCCCGTCAGGCAACTCTATGTCGAGAAAAACAACATCAGGATTATGTTGCTTTATGGCCCGGTAAGTGCTTCTTAAAGAAGCTGATGTTGCAACTACTTCCACATCCGGGCAGTATGCCCTGAGATAGTTCGACATCACTTCCCTCGAAGGCGCTTCATCATCTGCAACAATTGCTCTTATCATGACTGTCTTGTTTTATCCTGATCGCAGGTATGTCAACTTCAACACGTGTTCCGGTTTCCACCCTGTCATTATAGAGATTACTGATCCTAAGTGTATAGTTCACCCTCCTCAACTTTCCTGTGATCTGCAGTCTCTCCCTGATCAGCCCTATTCCCTTCGGAACATGTCGTGAATTTTCTGTTTTCATTTCTGCCGGGGCACTTAAACCTATACCATCGTCTTCAATTATACATCTGACTATTTCATCATTTTGAGGGAAGAATCTTATCTCAATTTTCCCTTTCCTGTTCTCCAGCGGCCTCATTCCATGCCAGATGGCATTCTCAATCAAAGGCTGAACAATGCCGGGGTAAATCTCAAAATCCCTGATTCGGTCATGTTCTTCTGCTTCAATATTGTAGTCAAATTTGTCACCAAACCTGAGATGCTCAATCCTGAGATAATCCTTTATGGAGTTTAACTCATTTTCAAAAGGAATGTATCCTTTGTCCATGTTCCCAAGAATGGATCTGATAAGTCTCGAAAAATCTGCTATATACCGGTTTGCAGATATAATGTCGCTGTTGGAAATAAAATAATTGATAGAATTAAGCGAGTTAAATATAAAATGTGGATTCATCTGGCTTCTCAGAGACTGCAGTTTGAGTTCATCCTGCTTCGACCTCTCAACCTGGCGGATCTGCCGTATATACAGGATCAGTGAAAAGACAATGACCGTTAGAAGAAAAATTGGTCCGGTGATACGAAATCCCTTTGTCTGGTAAAATGTTGGTTTTATCCTTATCATTATATCGCGCGATGTCGTCCACTCTCCATTTATATCGGTAGCCTCGATCGTGAGTCTGTGCCATCCCGGCTTAAGATTCGAATAGTTTATGTTCCTGTTCTTATTGCCTGTAATTATCCAGTTATTATCAATCCCATCAAGTTTATACCTGAAATATATCTTATCTGCATTAACGAAGTCGGTACATGAAAAAGAGATGTGAAAATTATTCTCCCCCCTGCTCAGAATGATGGTATCAGCTTCGCTCACAGGGCGTGGAAGAAGCTTTTGTTCTCCGGAAACTTCAATACCTGTCAGTATGATTTTATGTTTCAAAGTGTTTCTGCCGGCCTTTTCAATACTGTCGGGATAAAATCTGACATACCCCCCCATGCCTCCCATGAAAAATTCTCCGGAAGATGAAATAAAAGCTGCTCCTGAATTGAATTCCGAGATGCTTAAACCGTCTGTATGGTCAAAGGTACGTATATGGTGATTATTCGGATCAATTCTGGAAATGCCGTCGTTAGTTGATACCCATATCTTACCAGAACGGTCTTTAAGCAGACTGTAGGTTGTGTTGTTGGACAAGCCCCTCGCAGTTGTGTAATATCTGAAAGTGCTGTCGGAAGGATTGAATCTGCATACTCCCTTCCCAAGGAGAGCAAACCATAGCTCTCCGTCATCTCCGGATATAATATCCTCGACATTTGCGATCCCCGGTGCGACTGTGATTATTGAGTGATCTCCGCTTTCCGGATCAAATCTTAATACCCTGCTGTATGACATGCCTGCCCATGCAACACCTGAATTATCGAAACTTATCGTGAAAATAGTATGCGGCTCCGGGTTGTTCCACAGAAGGACACTCTTCCGGGCAGATGGATAATATTTTATCAGCCTGCCATCATAACCTATCAGCAGATTTCCGTCGGGATCGACAGCCATGGCCCTGAATCCTTTTATTTCAGGCGTATGCCTTATAAAAGAACCTGTCCTGTAATCATAATATTCTAATAACTCCCAGTGATAACCTATCCAGATCCCGTCCGGAACAGGAATCATTGTCCTTATGTATCCTGTACTGCTGCCTGCTTCAGGAGATATTACTCCTGTATAGCTAACCTTGCCTTCGGGAGAAAGTATCTCAATATGGTTAAAACCCCTGACCCCAGTCCAGATATTATTGTCTTTATCCATTACCACTGAATAGAGGGCCGGAGCGGTTGAATCGGGAGAGTTGATCAGGTTGTTCCTGAAATAACCGGGAATAACTGAGACCATGGATAATCCCCTGGCCTCTCCCTTTGAATTCACTGATGAAAACCAGAAGAGATTTTTTCCTTCAGGCAGAATGCTCTGAGCCCAGCCAGAACGAGAATCCGGTATATTGACAACCTTGCCTCCGGAAGCTGAGTAATAATAAATCCCTTCATCTCGTTTTGCCCAGCAGAAACTCTTTCTCCCGGTGAACTCTCCCGGGGGAGGAATCCCGGTGAATAACGAATACCTCCTTTTCCTGATGTCGAAAAGAAATAGTCCGTTATCTGACAATAGCCATTTTTTTCCTGAAGGAGAAATGTAAATATCACGCCAGTATGTTATATCAAAATACACTCCTGGATTATTAATACATTCATCCACCGGGTAATTGCCTGTCATCTCATAATTGCCGGAGGTGATTTTTCTGAACTCAGTCACCGAGTTACTGCCACTAAGAAATATCACAGAATCGTAATATATGGTAACAAATTTATTGTCGGTACCATGCCCGAACATTTCACCTCCGGGAACAGTGAGACTTATGATTCTTATCTTGTCTGTGGAAGGATCCCCTGTTATGATCCTGTTTTTCCTTAAAACGACCAGTTCCCCGGAATGATCTGTTGATATGTTATTTATGGAATCAAATCTAATCCCCTTACAGTTTCTGATCACCGAAAAATTATCTGCTGACCGGTTATACAGGGTAAGATCCCTGGTGTCGGGCAGGATCCAGAGTTTATTTTTATTGTCGACGCAGAGCCTGGATATTGAAAAATAAGGTAGCGAGGTTGAATCATCGGGCTCATGGAAAAAATTCCTGAATTCATATCCGTCGAATCTGCTCAGTCCGTCCCAGCTTCCTATCCACAGATATCCCGTGCTGTCTTTTGTAATCGCTCTTACATTATTGTGAGCTAAACCATTAGTCGTTGTATAGTTCCTGACGATATAGCTTTGTCCGGAAACCATACAGGCAATCCCTTTCATGAGGGTTATCAGAAAAATCAGAAGCAGGAAACGGTTTGAAATGATCCTGTGCATAGTCAGAAACCTGATAATTCACAAAAGAAAGCTATTTTTGAGATTTTAAAGAAAAATCAGTATTAAAAAGTTTCATTTTTCCTAAACAATGGATTTCAGACTTATTTCGGATTTTGTTCCTACCGGCGACCAGCCGGAAGCAATTGAACAACTGGTTAAAGGTCTGAATGATGGAATTCCATACCAGACATTATTGGGAGTAACCGGTTCAGGAAAGACCTTCACAATAGCCAATGTAATCGAAAAAGTCAACCGTCCGGCTCTTGTATTAAGCCATAATAAAACACTTGCAGCTCAGCTATACGGTGAATTCAGACAGTTTTTTCCTGAAAATGCAGTGGAGTATTTTGTTTCATACTATGATTATTATCAGCCGGAAGCATACCTTCCTGTCTCCGATACATATATTGAGAAAGACCTTTCAATAAATGAAGATATTGAAAAGCTGAGGCTTAGCGCATCATCGTCCCTTCTGTCTGGAAGAAAGGATGTAATTGTCGTATCATCGGTGTCATGCCTGTATGGAATCGGGAATCCTGATGATTTTCATTCAGGCACTGTGCAGGTTTTAAAGGGACAGTGTATGGCAAGGAACTATTTTCTCCGGAAACTGGTCGACAGTCTTTATTCCCGGAATGACCTGGAATTCAAACATGGAACGTTCAGGGTAAGAGGAGATACCATCGACGTATTTCCAGCCTATGCAGATATTGGTGTAAGAGTGGTATTTTTTGGCGATGAAGTTGAAGAGATAAGCACTTTTTATCCGGATAACGGACAAAGAATAGAGTCGGTGAGCGAATACACGATTTACCCGGCAAATATTTTTGTTACCACCCGCGAAAGGATTAACGAGGCAATGAGCCGGATACAGGATGATATGGTCAGGCAGGTCACCTATTTCAGGGATATAGGAAAGACTGATGAAGCAAAGCGACTCGAACAGAGAGTATCTTACGACCTGGAGATGATCAGGGAACTTGGTTACTGCAGCGGGATTGAGAATTATTCACGATACTTTGACGGACGCGATGCAGGCACCAGACCTTTCTGCCTTCTGGACTATTTCCCTGATGATTTCATCACCATTATCGACGAGAGTCATGTCAGTATCCCCCAGATAAGAGGTATGTATGGAGGTGATCACTCAAGAAAACAGACACTTGTGGAATACGGATTCCGACTCCCCGCAGCTCTCGACAACAGGCCGCTGCGCATAGAGGAATTTGAGACCCTTACCGGTCAGGTAATCTATGTCAGTGCCACACCTGCCGATTATGAACTTGAAAAAAGTGAGGGAGTATTTGTAGATCAGGTTCTTCGTCCTACAGGGCTTCTTGACCCTCCTGTTGACGTAAGGCCTACACTTAACCAGATCGCCGACCTGATGGATGAGATCAGGGAGAGGGCCGGAGCAGGAGAAAGAACTCTGGTAACTACAATTACCAAAAGGATGGCAGAGGAACTAAGCTCGTATTTTTTAAGATTCGATATTAAATGCCGTTATATTCATTCCGACATCGACACGATTGAACGTATCGAAATAATGGAGGGGCTCAGATCGGGAGCTTTCGACGTTCTGGTTGGTGTAAATCTTCTGAGGGAAGGTCTCGATCTGCCCGAAGTGTCTCTGGTAGCAATACTTGATGCAGACAAGGAAGGATTTCTGCGATCGGCGCGATCACTTACCCAGACAGCCGGAAGGGCAGCCCGCAACCTGAACGGGAAAGTAATAATGTATGCCGATACAATAACCCGGAGCATGCAGGAAACTATTGATGAGACCAACCGTCGTCGTGAAAAACAACTGAAATATAATGAAGCGATGGGGATAACCCCGGCCCAGATTTACAGGAAAAAGGGATCGGTGCTTACCGGCCTTACCGGCAAGGGAGTGTCGGTAAAGGCATATATCGAGCCAGAACGGCCGGATATTGCTGCTGACCCTGTTATAAAATATATGAACAGCGAAGCTCTTGAAAAAGCTATCGAGAAGGCCAGGAAGAACATGGAAAAAGCCGCTTCTGAACTGAATTTCCCTGAAGCGGCAAGACTGAGAGATGAGATGGCAGAATTAAAGAAACTTCAAAAGTCCCGGTCACACTGATATCAGGGTTGATCTGACCGTGTTGCGTTCCAGCTTTTTTTCACCGATCCCTGATATAATTCACCAGTCATCGCTGAACCTTCAATCTTACCGGTATAGAGGTTCCCATTAACCCTGAAGGTAATATCGTTTCCACTGAGACGTCCGTCGGTTATCTGAACGATCTGATCTCCCGTAATATAGGACCCGTATATCATCTGGTATTCCTGTGTGAGTGACAGCTTGTCGGCTCCAATTTGCCAGGAACCTTCCACTTTTGCAGGCACAATCCACATAAGAGCAGTATTCCAGCTGTTCCAGTTCTCTTCTGTGGTCACTTCAAAATCGGGGCTCCATTCTCCCATAGTAAAGGTGTTTGAAACCACCCGGGTACCGGGTTTTAGTTCAAGCAGCCTGGGTCTGAGCTTAAGGTTTATTTCAGGAAGCAGGAACATCGTTATTACTGTGGCTTTAGACAGATCATATTCATAAAGATCCGCTTCAACGAATGATACCCTGTCAGCTACTCCTTCACGTTCCGCATTTCTTTTGGAAAGCACTACCATGTCAGGATTGTATTCCACACCTTCAGCCCTGGCTCCGAGCTTTGCAGCAGCGATGACCGTCCTTCCGTCGCCCGATCCAAGGTCAACCACATAATCCTTAGCTGTCACTTTGGCTGTTTTAAGCATCAGATCAACAAGTTCGTCGGGTGTGGGAACCCATACCACATCTTTTCCCTGCTGTCCGACTTCAGGAACATACCCTGGTTCTGACTGGCTGTAGCCCAGACCTGGTAATACCTGAAAGATCACCAGAAGAAAAAAACAACGGATTGCATTTACCTTTTTCATTTGAACCTTCGTTTTTAATATTCCGGGATTAAAAGTAATTCTTTTTTCCGATTACCTGATAAGTGTCAGAACATGATTTGCTATTGCCAGGCAGGATGTCAGTCCCGGCGATTCCATGCCTATAAGGTTAATGAATCCCGGGCAGCCTCTGCCTGTTTCTTCCATGATATAAAAGTCCCTGACAGCTTCACCGTGCCTCTGAATTTTCGGCCTTATCCCGGCCATTTCGGGATACAGATCAGATGGTTCCAGAAAAGGAAGGAATTTCCGGGCTGACATGAAAAAGGCATCCAGCTTATCAGAGTCTACCCTGTAATCATATTCATTTGTTTCAAGATATGTTACATCGGGCCCCAGTCTTGCTCTGCCACCCATGTCGATGGTAACGTGAATTCCTATTCCCTCCAGGTTCCTGTATGGAACAGGATAGACAAGCCTCTTTAAAAGCCTGTTTTTTGGAGGTCTGATCCCGAAATATTCTCCTTTGCAAAAACGGATCTTAAGATTTTCGTCAACCATACCTGCCATTTCCGATAGTTTGTCCGACGAAAGACCAGCCGAATTTATTACTATCCGGGAGCTGAATGTAAAATACTGTCCGTCAGCATCAAGAATTGTCAGCTCATATCCCTTTTCTTTCTTTTTTATACTTTTTACCTCGCTGCCGTAAACTATCTGTCCTCCTCTGCTCAATGTGCCTGATTCAAAACATTTCATCAGCGCATGGGTGTCAATAATTCCTGTCAGCGGAGACCATAAAGCCCCGAGAGCAAAAATTTCGGGTTCCAGCTCTCTGATACGGGAAACACTTATACTTTCCAGTTCCACTCCGTTGCCGGCTGCTGTCTTTTGTATTTCCTCAATCACTTCAATCTCAGGTTCAGAAGTGGCAACAATCAGCTTTCCGCAATTATTGAATGGGATATCGTGCTCCCTGCAGTATCTGTATAGAAGGTCCCTTCCTTCCACACAAAGCCTGGCTTTAAGGCTGCCCCGGGGGTAGTATATACCTGCATGTATAACTTCACTGTTCCTGCTGCTGGTCTCCTGCCCGAATGTATTGTGCCTTTCAATTACAAATACGTCATTGTATTCTTCTGATATCTTCTCTGCAATCGCAAGTCCGATTACTCCGGCTCCGATGATCGTAATTTCCGTATCCATGCTGTGGTTCTGCTCTGATTGGCAATTAAGCTTCCAAAAATACTCTTATTACTTTCTTAAACAATACCCTTTAAGGCCGATTATTCAGATTTGATTTGCCGTTTGTATTAATTACTCACAAAAGCTATATCTTTAAATCCTTAAATCCTGAAAATGAAAATAGACTTTAAATTCATCTCTGCTCTGATACTCCTTGTCCTTCTGATTTCATGTACTCAGAAGCATACAGTGCCGATCGACAGGCTTGCAGTGGTAAACCGGCATAATATCAAAAATACGACAGCCGACAGCCTTAATTCACTTTCCGTCGGCAATGGCGAATTCGCCTTTACTGCCGACATTACAGGGCTTCAGACCTTCCCTGAGGTATACGCACGCGGCATTCCTCTGGGAACAATGTCAAACTGGGGATGGCATTCTGAAAAGAATCCTGAAAATTATAATCTGACAGATGTTTACAGAAGCTATGATGTTCACGGAAGAAATGTTGATTATGTTCACCAGTTCAGGGCAGGAGACCTTCCCAGAAGAGGGCCTGCCACTGAATGGTTAAGGGCTAATCCTCACAAGATACACCTCGGCATTGCTGGACTGAACCTTATCAGAAAGGACGGAAAAGAAGCTTCTGTTAAAGATATTTCAGCCATTGAGCAGACTCTTTCCATTGCTTCTGGGATCCTGGAAAGCAGTTTCCTGTTTGAGGGAACACCGGTGAGAGTGACCACCGTGTGCCACCCTGAGAAAGATCTGATATCGGCAAGAGTTGAATCCGGACTGATACCCGAAGGAAGGCTGGGACTTAAGCTTACATTCTGGCCGGGACTGCCCTTATGGGCGGGCTTCGGTCCGGGCGACCCTGGAAAGCATCAAACCCGGATTCTATGGCAGAAACCCGGACAGACCCTCTTTGAAAGACAGCAGGATGAAGATAAATACTATGTCTTGCTGCTTCATGGCAACTCGGTGCTGAAGGAAGCTGAGAAGCACCATTTTATAGTAGAACCAGATAAAAAGAGCTCCGTATTCGAGTTTTCATGTCTTTTCAGCAAGACGATGATAGAGGCTGAGCCTGAAGCTTTCCCTTTAGTGCTGGAAGCATCCGAAAAAAGCTGGGAAGCATTCTGGCTTGACGGAGGAGCTGTTGACTTTGGAGAATGCTCCGATCCAAGGGCGTTTGAACTTGAACGAAGAGTCATCCTCTCAAGGTATCTTACAAAAATTCAGTGCAGCGGATCGTTGCCACCTGCAGAAACGGGTCTTACATACAACAGCTGGTTCGGTAAGTTCCACCTTGAAATGCACTGGTGGCATGCTGCGCATTTCGCACTTTGGCAACAGGGAGAAATACTTGAGAAACAGATGTCATACTATTCGGCCATAATGGATAATGCGGCGAAGACAGCTCATCATCAGGGATACAAGGGGGTGAGATGGCCCAAGATGACAGACCCGGAAGGGAATGAGAGCCCAAGTTCAGTAGGTCCATATCTTATCTGGCAGCAGCCTCATCCGATATTCTTTGCAGAGTTGCTGTATCTCAACGCTACAGACAAGGATGAAATCCTGAAGCGCTACAGGGAGATCGTATTTGAAACAGCTGATTTTATGGCCTCCTATGCATGGTACGATGCCGGGAATGACCGCTACATTCTTGGTCCTGTTCTGATTCCCGCACAGGAAAGCCTTAATAAGGAAACTACAATAAATCCGGCTTTTGAAACTGTGTACTGGTACTGGGGACTCAAAACTGCAGTGGAATGGAAGAAAAGACTCGGTGAAAAGCCTGATCCTCTGTGGGCAGACGTAGTAAAGAAAATATCCTCCCTGGCAGTGCAGAACGGAATTTACCTTTGTTCGGAAGATACCAAGGACTCCTATAGAAACCCTCGTTATATGAGCGATCATCCGATAGTGTCAGGCGTCAAGGGTGTGATGCCTGCGACTCCTCTGGTAAATGACGGGATTCTTGCAAATTCCCTCGATACAATTATGAACGTCTGGAACTGGCCTTCGACATGGGGCTGGGATTTCCCGATGCTGGCAATGTCGGCAGCATCAATAGGAAGGGGAGAACAGGCACTTGATTTTCTGCTCATGGATGCTCCAAAGAACAGGTATCTCCTTAACGGCCATAACTACCAGGATGCACGACTGGCATTATATTTGCCGGGAAATGGAGGACTGCTTACCGCTGTGGCAAAAATGTGTGTTCAGGATCAGTTTCCCCATAACGGAAAGTGGAAAGTGAAATGGGAAAACCTTTACAGGTACGTTGAATGATCAAAAAATATACTTAGATATGAAAAGAACTGGTTTTAAGAAAATTACATCAGCATTCTTATTAGCAGCTGCCTGCTGCATGCCTGCTTCACTTGTAGGTCAGGCTACAAGCAAGGGCGAAATGCCTCAGTATCTCTTCCCGTCCTTTACAAAATGTAATGTTCTGATGAAGACAGGCACTGTCAATACAGCAGTAATGAACTATAACACAGTGACTGAAAAAATGGTCTTTGTCAATAACGAAAAGTATTATGACATGACCAACCCTGAAGCTGCCGATACTATTTATCTCAATGATAGAAAATTCGTTCCTGTAGGAAAAGCTTTCTATGAGGTTGTTGTAAATGAACCTGTTGCGTTATATATTCAGCACAAAGGTTCTCTGATGTCGGCTGGTAAGACAGTAGGTTACGGTGGTACCTCTCAAACCGCATCTGCCACCTATATTTCAAACATCGAATTATCAGGACTTCAGTATAATCTGACACTGCCATCAGACTACATTGTTAATCCCGCTCCCGTTTACTGGATCAGAATTAATGCCACGTGGCATGATTTTATCAATGAAAAGCAATTCCTGGCCATCTTTCCAGATAAGAGTTCGGAAATAAAAAATTTTATCAGGCAAAACAGGATCAAGATCGACAGACCGGGCGACCTGAAAAGACTTGTAGAACATTGCTCCGCTCTGTAATAACTTATTAAGGATATGTACCTTTAACGGTTATCCGTAAACTCATACCGGCAATGTGTCAAATGAACTGACAGAAATATTGAACAGCATTCTATTTTTAGAACGTGAACCATCCTGATTGTTGTTTAGTGGTGAAAATGTTTTCTGATTAAGTGTTTACCGGTTGCCGGAGGATTTAATTATGTCGGGATTTAGTAAAATATTGATTTTATTCGGTACATTCTATATCATTGTTGCAGGATGTACTGATATAAATAAAGCAGGCAGGGATTTCCATATTAAGGAAACAAGCAGACTGAACAATAGCGGCAAACCTGATACTGCATGGGTAAATTATTACGTCAGGCAGGGCTTTAAGAGCCTGGCATCGAAAAAAGGTAATGCTCTTGAAGATGCAATGGCTTACCTCGATACCGCAAGCCTTGTCTGCGAAAGATATGAATTCGATTTCCCTCCTTTGTTTCATTTGCTCAGAGCTGAACTGTTGTATGCGAAAAGCGATTTCTCAACCTCTGAGACCGAGGCTTCTCTGGCTGAGCGTAAAGCAGCTATTGAAGGCAACTATAATCTTCAGGCTCGCGCTCTTCTATTCCTTGGAAGATATTACCAGAGAACCGGCTTCTTCCAGGAGAGCATAGAGTATTACAATAAGAGCATTGCACTTGCCGAAGAAATGAATCTCAGGGGTGTCAGACAAAAAAGTTACGACGGACAGGCTCAGGTATTTCATGGTGTAGGGGATTTGAAGGCTTATGCCCGTAACCTTGAAAAAATGATAGAGGTTTCATTACTGGAAAATGACACACTGACAGCTGTTTCGGGACTACTTCGGCTGGGCTCTTACCTGGTCGATGATGGCAGGGATTTCAGTCCTGCTGACTCAGTCCTCAGAAAATGTATAAACCTGTCACTTTCTTTCGGCAATACATATTATGCGTCTTTTGCAATGGCCAATCTTGGTTGGAATTTCTATAGCGAAAAAATGCTTGATTCCGCTTTGTTCTACTATAAGAAGTCATTGAGTCTAAGTCTGCCTGACAATCATCTGGGGGTCTCAACAAATGCCTACGGTAATCTTGGCACTATTTACCGTGACAAAGGTGACACTTACAGAGCTCTGCAGTTCTATGAAAAATCTCTTCAGCAGGCAGAAATGATCGATGACTGGTACTCTCTTTCCTGGGTCTATAAAGATATGACGGATCTCTATCTGTCCAGGAGCGATACATCCAGGGCATTTAAAACCTTTGTGCTGCATAAGCAGTTCAGCGACTCAGTTCTGACCAGGGAAAACATACGCGGACTGGCCGAAGCGAGAATCAGGTACGATGCTGATGCCCATAACAAGGAGATTGCACTGCTCTCATTAAGACTTAAAAACAACAGGATACTTATTGCCGCATTTTCAGTCCTGGTGGTAGGGCTGTTTGTCATTGGCTTTCTCATTTTGAGGAGCTCAAGGATCAATGCGATGAGGCGGATAAGTGAAATGAACCATAAGATATCTGAAATAACGCAGGCGAACCTTCGTCAGCAAATGAACCCACATTTCATTTTTAATACCCTCAACTCCATACAATACTATATGTATCAGCATGATAAGCTCGCAACCAATACCTACCTGACTAAGTTCTCAAGTCTGATGCGCAAGGTTCTGGATAACTCCCAGCATACTTCGGTACCGCTTCAGGATGAACTTGATGCTCTGAAACTGTACCTTGATCTTGAATGCCTGAGATTTAAAGATAAATTTGAATACAGGATCACCGTGGATGAAGAAATTGACCCTCTGATGTATAAGATTCCTACAATGCTTATACAACCCTATGTGGAAAATTCTATTTGTCACGGACTTATACCCCTGGAAGGTAAGGGCTATGTAAGTATCGACCTGAAACTCAAGCCAGACCATATTCTTTGTATTATTGAAGATAATGGAATAGGACGCGAAGCTGCAACGGAAAGAAAGAAGAAGACAGAAACGAACCATAATTCACTGGGTACACGGATAACCTCCTCGAGGCTCGATATTGTGAATGCCATGTACGGTACCAGTTTGGAAACGATATTTACCGACCTCAAAAATAATGAGGGAGAAGCAGTCGGAACACGTGTTGAACTACATATTCCCATATTGACATGACCAAAAAGCTGAAAGCACTGATCGTTGATGATGAACCCAATGCAGTGGATTTCATCAATTCCGTGATAGGGGAGTATTGTCCTGGTCTCGAAGTGGTGGGTAAGGCCCATAATATGACAGAGGGTATAAAAAGAATAAGGGAATTGAAGCCCGACCTGGTTTTTCTTGATGTCGAAATGCCCAACGGTACGGGTTTTGATCTTCTGTCTCATTTTCCCGACAAGGAATTTGACGTGATATTCATCACAGCTTTCAACCATTATGCGATTAAAGCTATAAAATTCAGTGCAGTGGATTATATTCTTAAGCCCCTGAATATTACTGAGTTCATTGAAGCTGTTAACAAGGTGATTCAGAAGCGGTCAGAGTCGCCTGTTCAGATGAATGACAATTTCAGGGTTCTGATGGAAAACCTCAGGTCACCGGTTCCCAGTCGTCTGGCAATACCAACTGCCGACGGGATGGAATACCTTAACCCGAGGGAAATAATAAGGATTGAAGCCGACAGGAGCTATTCATGGTTTTACCTTACAGGAAACCGCAAGCTGCTTGTATCAAAAAACCTCAAGGAATTCCAGGACCTTCTGGGTGACCGTAATTTTTTCCGTTCACATAATTCCCATCTTATAAACCTTAAATACGTCAGGAAGTTTGTAAGAAAGGAGGGAGGCTATATAGAAATGCAGGACGGAGAACAGATCCCTGTTTCGAGGAACAGGAAGGACCTTTTCATTGTTCACATGTCCCGGTTCAGAGGATAAAAAAAAAAGAAGCCGCTCAATGGCGGCTTCCCGATAAACTGATCCTGATTCACGTTACATTGCTACTTTTCTGCCACCATAGTGGTGTTTGTGTTCAGCAGAAACGGGAAGTAGGCAGCTATCATCCTTGTTGATTCAAGATCACTTTGCTGCCCCGGTCCGAGAACCTTCTGATGAAAGTATTCCGACCTGTCAAGATTCTCGTCACTTGTCATGAATCCTTCCTTCTCAAATGATTTGTCGAGTCTCTCTACACCGAAATAAACTTCGTTACAGACATACTGAACAGACAGTTTGTCGGAAAGAACAACAAATTTTTTACATTTTTTGTCCTTTGATACAACAACCTTAACTTCCATTGGTGTGTTCTCATAGCTGATCGTGTAGGCTTTACATTCGGCTCCCTTAAGTGGGACTGGTGTCTCTGTTGCCTGGATCCTGTAATTACCGAGTGCTGAAAAGGTTTGCCCTTTTGCGACTACTTTCTGTCCGAAAGTCACAGTACATGCTGCTGCGATAAGTACTGTAGTTAAAAAAATCTTTTTCATGGCTAAAAATTTAATTGTTAATGTTAAAAATTCTGTTTACTGTCCGTGTTCTTTTTTTTTGTCCAAATAATCTTTTCCAGATCTTTATACCGAAATTAATATAGAAAGGAAAGCCAGACAATAGTAAATCAACCAATTGCTGTTTTGAATCAACGGATAGCATAAAATGGATCCGGGATCTTACCGGAAAGAGCAAATTCAATGAAAAAATGTGCCTGCAGCTATTTTACATGCCTGGACCTCCACCTGGCAAATCTCTCGTCGCTGATCTGGTTGATGACTTCATAGACTGTCCTGGCCCAGTGGTTACGGAAGCCGAACCCCCCTGCGGTACCGGATAACTTCTCGGTGAAGAGGAGATTACGGTCGGCCAGTCGGAATATAGTTACCCACATTGTTCCTCTCTCAGTGGCTTTGTCGATTGATTCCATGAAAAATATCAGGCCGATACCTTCGGAATCGGGTACATTATATTGTTTAATCAGAACGGAAATGGCGTCTTCATCGAGCTTTCTTTTTTCACCTGTACTGGAAAGTGAAATCAAACTTCCCGGATCGATCTCAGAATTGAGTTTCGTGACCATCTCAATATTGAAGGGGATGTCGTCGCGGCGGAAAGCGTCCGCAAAGTTATATTTGTCTCTTTCAGTAATAATTAACCTGTTTATTGCATGGAAAAGTGGTATGAATTCGTCCTGCCCTACCGTACCATGGTCGCCATACAGTTTGACTTGTGTGAAGTCGACACCGAGCCATACGACTTCCGGCCCCGTTCTTACGAAAAGATCTTCGACGTTCTGAGCGGTAAGGCTCAAGTGCAGTGCCATAAATATAACTGCTGAGAAAATTCCTGTAAGTAAAGAATGCTTTGGCATTATACAGATTATTGTTTTGTTATATAACAGGAACAAAATTACTATTTTTTATTTTTATGTCATGATTTCAATTAATGGAAGATCCATAATAAAGGTAGTTATTCCGGTGATACTTTTTGGGATATCAGTATCCGTCAGAAGCCAGCACTTATCCGGGGAGTACAATAATGCTTCGCAAAACTGGACAAAGATTTCTCATTTTTTTTCACCTCCTGCAAAATACCAGGATGAATATGGTGAATACAGGTCTCCGCTGATTATGAATGACGGTACACCAGTCGACAGGCCAGCAAAATGGAAGGAGAGGAGACGGGAGATCCTTGATTACTGGCATGGGGTCATGGGTGAATGGCCTCCTTTTATCCGGCATCAGAAAATGCAAATACTGGAAACGTCTGTTAATGAAGGCATTATCCAGCACAAAATTCGCTTCCTATTGCTTCCCGGTCAGTATACGGAGGGCTATCTGCTTGTTCCTGCAGGGAAAGGTAAAAGGCCGGCAGTAATAACTGTTTATTATGAACCTGAGACAGCCATTGGAAAAGGGAAAAGTCCATACCGTGACTTTGCATACCAGCTTGCATTAAGAGGATTCCTAACCTTGTCGCTTGGCACTGCAGAAACCACTGCTTCAAAGACCTATTCGTTATATTATCCCGATATAACATGCTCTGAAATACAACCGTTGTCGGTACTGGCATATGCTGCTGCCAATGCCTGGTTCCTTCTTTCAGACTACCGGGGGGTGGATGATAAGCGCATTGGTCTGGTTGGGCATTCATATGGAGGCAAATGGGCGATGTTTGGCTCATGCCTTTTCGACCGTTTTGCCTGTGCCGTGTGGTCTGATCCGGGTATTGTATTTGATGAATCGCGGCCCAATGTCAATTACTGGGAGCCATGGTACCTGGGGTATTATCCTCCGCCCTGGAAGAACACCTGGCGGAAGACCGGAATTGTTGAGGATGCCGGAGGAGTGTATCCGCAGCTTATCAGGGAAGGCCACGACCTGCATGAGCTTCATGCGCTGATGGCCCCCAGACCCTTTCTTGTCTCCGGCGGTTCTGAAGACACTCCTGCCCGGTGGCCTGCCCTTAACCATTCAATTGCCGTCAATGAATTGCTGGGCTACAGGAACAGGGTGGCCATGACAAACCGTCCTGCCCACTCTCCTGATTCAGTGTCGAATGAAGCAATATATGCCTTCTTTGAATACTTTCTGATGAATAAGAAAATCAAATAAGATGTTAACTGCAGCAATCTAAGTATGGATTATGATTATGAATTATGATCTTTCATCCTCTTCATAAAACATCTTTGATTCCCTCATACGTTTAAGTTCTTTTTTAGCTTTTTCATCACCGGCATCAGCTAACCTCTGAAGTCTGCCGGCCTTTAGCCAGTCTGTCGATTCTTCCGAGCAATCGAAATTTAACTCAACCAATCCGTTTACTATCTCAACAGGTTTTATGATTTTCTTCTTTTTCATGTATGTAAGTTAATAAAAAGAAAGCAGTTAGAGGCAGTTTATCTTTATGTTTTTAACAACGGGAGTCAGTAATTTTTAAAAGATAGAAATCCATAGATGCATCAGGGGCTGTGTTATAAGTTGAGAACAGCCTCTTTAATTGTTGATTTTATTAGTACCTCCCAACCAGGGCACTTTCGAATATTCAATTATCCAGAAGATTAATCGATTTTTGACACATCCTCCTTTATACACTAGTTATCAACAATTTATACTTGTAACGGCGTGAGGGCAAACCGGAAAAGGTGCGAACCGTTTCTGTTTTTTGGAGCGGGAAATGGCCTGGCGCAATTGGCAAAAAACAGAAGCGGTTGTCTTTTCCGGACTCTTTTTCTTTGGTTACTTTCTTTTGGAGGAGCAAAAGAAAGTAACAATTAACTTTAAAAAAAGAAAGGGTGCCCCTTTTGAGACACCCTCCTTTATTTTCGTTTTGTCGGGGTGATCTGACTCGAACAGACGACCCCTTGCACCCCATGCAAGTGCGCTAGCCAACTGCGCCACACCCCGATATTTTCTGACTAGTTTTTCGTCCCGAACAGACGACCCTCACGCCCTTTGGCGTGATGCGCTAGCCAAGGGAGTTTATCCCGAGTTATCGGGACCACACCCCGAAAAATTCATGCAAAAATAATTAACTAATCTGTTTTTGCAAAAAATCTGATATTAGTTTATAACCTGTATCTGTCATCCCTGTCGTACCCCGGGTATCTTATGCCGTAAGATAAATCTTATCTTTTGCAAATAGTACTGATGATTGCAACAGCTTCGCCTGTAATTAAAGTACTTTATTTAAATATACAAAAAATAACGGTATTATCCAAATATTCAAGCTATAAAAGAGATATCTGAAGCCATCATTTCTTCTGTTTGTGATGACGAATGTTTACCTTGCCCCGATTGCTTTTCTGATATCCTGGTAATCTAAATAATATAAAATCTTCAGCGATATACTGTTAGTCTGCGGCTGCGATAACAACTCGGAAAAATTACTGAAGGGATCACTGATTATGACATCCTCTTCCGAGTATATCGAATTCTTCCATACCAGGGAGAGCTCACTCCCCGGAGCAAAACGCCAGGTGTATACTACATCAACATTCAGATAGTTAGTGTTCACATCATGATTATAGAACCAGGTATAACCACTGATATATCCCAGACCTCCGTCGTCAAGCAAAGTGTAAAAATCATTGTCGTAGTCGGCACCTGACCAGTAATGCCTTCCCCTGAGTGTAAGATATGAGTTCGCACTGAAAATGAATGCTCCCGACAAGGTGTTGGTAATGGTCCTGACATCTCTCTTTCCGAAAATTATTCCGTCGGACGGATCGGCTCGTACATAGCCGATATCATTGACCAGCTTCTCGACACTTAGTCCATATTCAAGGGAAAATCGCCTGCTTACCTTGTATTCTGCTTCTGCTGCCCACTGAAAACCACTCTGCCCGTAATCTGACCAGGCTCTCCCATACCCGGCATTAACTTCTGCATACAGTTTTTTGCTCCTGTCGGTATCACCCCTGAAACCTGCGGTAAAGGAAGCCGGCCTGTGATAATACATTGACATATCAGCTGTGCGTGGTTCAAAATAATCATTTTCACCCCACGGAGTTATATCCATGTTTAAGGAGAGCGACCAGTAATTCATAAGAACAAGCATGCTGCTGAGCTCTATTTCTGTGAGTGTATATGCTCCCGGACTGAAAAGCCGGCTGTAGTCGATCTCTACGGAATTTCGGCTTGTCATGATCTTTCCCACAGGCTCAAAGGTGTTGTAGGAAATGTCAAGCGAATGCCTGATATTGTTGTTGTTTCTGAGGTATCCCATGTCGTTGGGATCATAGGTGTCGCTGTAAAGTGAAAAATTGTAATCAGTCCTGAATTTGCCACCGGTCTTTCCTATATTGAAGTTAAGGGAATGGCCCTTTCCTGTCGGAGACTCTGAATAAAATTTCCGGCTCAGAGAAGCTCCACCGGAAACTGAATAGAGACGATTCCGGGTCTTTAGCAAACCCTCAAAACTTGTTACGTTCGCTGTATAATAATTAACGTCCTTTTCAGCCGCCCTTATCACATTTGTGTTTGCAATGCTTATATATGAATCATTTTTCAGAGTCTGATCCAGGACTATCATATTGTAGTTTGTAACAGGCTCTGTCATGATTCTGCGTGTAGCTCCGCTTACAGTATCTTTCAATTCAGCCCATACATTGTCGGTTACAGCATTGAAAATGCCTATTCCCAGCCCGCCGTGAGTCCTTCCCGATATTTTTGTGGCATTCAAAAGTCCCACTTCCGTCGGATTCCTTTCGATGATCTCATTCTCACCGGTCATATCACGTACCTGTCTTAACAGGTGAGGAGTGCCTCCTATCCTCCTGGAATAAAAAATATCTCCCCTGTTGAAAAGTTCGGTCCCTTCCATGAAGAAAGGTCTTTTCTCATTATATCTGACCTCGTATGGTGAAAGATTGAGAATATGATCATCCGACTGAACCTGTCCGAAATCAGGAATGAGTGTCGCATCGAGGGTGAAACTTTCCGAGAGACCCAGTTTAAGGTCGAGTCCGCCGTTATAAGAAGTGCCCAGGCCTGGTTCGTCTGATACATGCTCAAGATAACCCGATACATATGGCACAAGAGAGAGACGAAGGGGAGGCTTTATGTCTCTTATGCCATTGAGCTCACCCATATGGGAAAGTGTAGCACCAAATTCTCTCGTGACGAAGTTCCAGGAGGAGGTCTCCCTGATGCGCCGTACCTCACGCCAGAAATTTATTCCCCATACCTGTGCTTCCGCTTTTGAAAACCTAAGGGCAGAGTAGGGGATCCTCAGTTCGGCACACCAGCCTTCATCAATGATTCTTGTGCGACTTTCCCAGACTGCATCCCATGTGTCGGGAATATTATAGCTTTCACCCGTGGCAAGCTTGTTGTCAATCTGGACATTCGATGCTGACACTTTAAACACCTCACCGTTCAGCCCGTCGTTGAACGGTGATATTTCAACATAAAAATGATCGGCATTAATGTTATTGGCATCCCTGGGACCAAGTTCAAGAAAGATGCTGTCAGGCTGTGGATCAAACATAAAAGCACCAATGTATAGCGAATTGTCGTCATACAAAACCCTGACTTCGGTCCGGTAACCTGAAGGTGTACCGTTAAAGGGACTGTAAATTATAAAGTCTGTTGCGGGAGCGGCAGAAGCCCACGCTGTTTCATCCATTATCCCGTTTACCTGGATTGTTTCAGATGTACGGAAGGCAGTGACACTTTTTTTCTCCTGGCCCGAAACGGTAAGTCCTGAAATGATAATTACCAATAACATAATAATGGCTTTATACCTCCATTCTGATTTTAAAAATCCGATTCTGATCATACAGGCCATTTTAGTAAGAGGCTGCAAATATATCTCACCCGGATTAAATATCATTGACTGAAATGGATTTTCTGATAGACTTTAACAACATATTAAGGTCTTCAGTATTATCTGTAACATTGCACTGCCACCATCTGCACAGACCATTTAACCAACTGGGCCACAAAGAATCCTTCAACCTTCAACCTGTAACCTGCAACAACCTCTACTTCCTTATGTATCCCGGATAATATTGCATATATTTGGGTCTATTATCTGACCTAATGTAATTCTACCATGAACAGGAAAACCTTCAGCCGAAGAAAATTCATCGCCGTGATCGGCGCCGGAAGCGCCGCCATGGCAATAAACCCATTGACCATCGAGCCTCTGGGCGACCAGCAGACTAAGCCTGCTCCCAAACCTGCAACCAACATTAAAGATGCATCCGCGATTTCACGCAGCTCCGGTTCAATGCCCGGTATCTTTCCGGGTAAAGTTGTTCTCGTGAAGCATCCTCAGGCGGTCGTGAATGATGAACCTGTGGAGGCAGCAGCGTATGCAATGCTGTCGAAGGCCATGATTGAACTTACTGGTCAGAAGAACATTAAAAAAGCCTGGAGGATGTTCGTTAAACCAGGTGAAAGGATAGGCCTCAAGGTGAATCCTGTCGCCGGACGGCTTCTGTCAACAAGCCATGCAGTGGTAAAATCGGTTGTTAATCAGTTAACAGAAAGCGGTATAAAGCGAGAAGACATTATAATATGGGACAGACGCGATATGGAATTGAAGGATGTCGGATTCACCACGGAAAACTACCCCGGGATAGCTGTCAGGGGAACGGAGATGAAAGGAGAGGATGGTTCTTTCTACGATAAAGACGGTATACTATTTGGAGAAAGGAACATAGACAGGGATTGGTTCTACTGGGCAGATACTGAAATGGAATATGACAGTGAGACCTTACCATACATGATCAACAGCGGTAAATATTCATATTTCACAAAAATTGTGACTCAGGAAGTTGACAAGATAATCAACATACCTGTACTGAAAAATGCAGGGGCTTCTGTAACCAATGCAATGAAAAACCTGGCGTTCGGCTCAATAACAAATACACAACGTCTTCATGCACGCCTCTGGAACGATACATGCGCTGAAGTGTGCGCATTTGCACCACTGCGTGACAAGGTTGTTCTGAACATCACGGACGGGCTCAGAGGCTGTTTTAACGGAGGCCCGGGAGCAAATCCCCAGTTCATATGTAATTACAATGTCCTGATGGCAGCGTCCGATCCGGTAGCAACCGACAGGATAGCCTGGGACATCATAGCAGAAAAAAGAATAGCTGAGGGCATACAGAAAACAGCCAATCCGGCTGTGCTGACTTTTCTGACTATGGCAACCGACCTTGGACTGGGTGTGTCTGACAAGGAAAAAATTGATCTCAAAACCTTCGAAATAACATAAGGGGATTTTATAAGCACTAATAAATATGGCCGGAAATTTTCTCCATCACTTTGAAACAATATTCTCAAAGATCGTAATGATACCATCAGCACCATATCCGGTCAGAATATGGGTTTCTGTAATTCTCATTGCCTTGCCCTTTGCTGGTTACTCCCAGATCCCTGACGATTCACCTGTTATAAGAAAGAAAGATCTGCCGGAGGCCACATTCATAAATACCCGTATTTTCACCGGAGAATCGCTTTTCGGTTATATGAACGGAGGCGCTGAATTATACCGTGAATACGGTATCGCAGATGCTGTCATCGCGGAATTTGAAGTTGAAGGGCGTTATTTGAAATGCGAAGTTTTCAGGATGACAGGTCCTGAGGAAGCTTTTGGAATATATTCCGTATCAAAATTCCGCTGCAGTGAGATTACCAGCCTGCCAGGCTATTCATGCCAGACACCTTATCATCTGCAGATATGCAAGGGATCATATTATATAAGTATTATAAACAGGTCGGGCTCTCCCGCTGATTCACTTCTCTCCCTCAGCCTGGGTAAGATTGTCGCTGACAGGATTAAAGAAAACCCTGCCGATATCAATACATTTCTTCCCGCTACAGATATAGCAGATATCCGCCGGAACGGTATTATTGTCAGGGGCAAACTTGGTCTGGCCAACGGAGCTCCGGAGTGGGAGGATTATTTTAGCGATCTGAAAGATTATGTGGCCCTGATTCTTCCGATGGAAGATAAAACATTGATCTCGGTCAGATTCAATTCCGGCACAGAGATGGACCATTTCCTGAATTTGCATGAATGGGTAATTGAAAATAAGGGAACAATTAAAACCAGCCGGGGTGAAAAGGTAAGCCTCCATAACAAGAATCATCTGATTATCACTATACCCTCCTGACCTCTGAACCACCTCATATCGCCATCTCACTCTCTTTCTCCGGTCTCCGATTCCCGCCTTGAGTGATTTCGTAGCTTCACTTCTCTACTTCCGTCTTCTGTCCTCTACCTCCAAACTTTTATTATTTTTGCAAAAAAAAAAAAATCTGGATATGGAGTTATTCAAATCAATGGACCTTGAACCTGAACAGGACAAGAATGTCCCCGGACAGACTGAAAGAGTAAGATGTCTTATAATAGGCTCAGGACCTGCTGGTTATACTGCAGCAATCTATGCAGCCAGAGCCAATCTCAGGCCTGTCCTTTATACCGGACTGCAGATGGGAGGTCAGCTGACCACAACAACAGAAGTGGAAAATTTCCCGGGATACCCCGACGGAGTAACCGGTCCGGAAATGATGGAGCAGTTCAAAAAGCAGGCAGAACGCTTCGGCACCGACATGAGGTTCGGAATAGCACTGGAAGCCGATTTTTCAGGTCCCCTGCATAAGGTAAGTTTCGACGACAGCAAAGTTATCGAGGCCGAAACAGTGATTATAGCTACAGGGGCAACAGCAAGATACCTCGGACTCGAAGCTGAGAAAAAATATCAGGGAATGGGTGTTTCCGCATGTGCTACATGTGACGGTTTCTTCTACAGACAGAAGGATGTGGCTGTGGTTGGCGGGGGAGATACTGCCGCTGAAGAAGCAACCTACCTGGCAGGACTCTGCAACAAGGTCTACCTGATTGTCAGAAGAAATGTTCTCAGAGCTTCAAAGGCTATGCAGGAAAGGGTTATGAACACTCACAACATCGAGATACTCTGGGAACATCAGGCCATAGACCTGTTCGGAGAAAACGGGGTAGAAGGGGCTGTCCTGGTTAAAAAGAAAGGAAGCCCTGAGGAGGAGATCGTAAAAATAAAGATTGACGGTTTCTTTCTTGCAATAGGACATACACCAAACTCCGACGTTTTTAAAAAATACCTCGAAACGGATGAAACAGGTTATATAAAAACCATTCCGGGAACTACAAAAACTAAAGTTCCGGGAGTGTTTGCAGCAGGAGATGTCCAGGATCCGCATTACCGTCAGGCAGTAACCGCAGCAGGATCAGGCTGTATGGCTGCCATTGATGCTGAAAGATACCTGGCTGAAAAAAAGTGAAATGAAAACCTTTAAGAAGACCTTCAGGATCAATGCCGAGCCTTCCGATGTCTATGCAGCACTGACAAATCCCTTAACCATTGAACTATGGTCGGGATACCCTGCAGTGATGTCGGAAGAGCCAGGAACAGAATTCTCCCTCTGGGAGGGCGATATCTCAGGAAAGAATTTAGAATTCGTAAAAGACAGAAAAATAGTACAGGAATGGTATTTTGGTGATCATCCTGAAAAATCGGTAGCAACTATCCTGATTAATCCGGACAGGGATGATTCTGTTGTTACGGTGGAGCATATAAATATTCCTGATGAAGATTTCGCGGATATAGCAGAAGGATGGAGGGAATATTATATAGGAGCAATTATCAGCTTCTTCAATCCTAATTTCTGATCTCTAATCTTCTCGTGTCCAATACTTAAAAAATGTTAAGCCAGCTCTGATTGTTTGCTGCAGAAGCTTTTTTATACGTAATTTGCTTCTTTTTTTAGCCATGAAAGAAAAGATATTCCTGAAAACAATTTTTCTGACCATCTCTTCCTTACTGATTTCATCAACAGGTATAGGACAGGAGGCTCAGTTGAAAGACCCGGAACAGTTTCTGTTCAGTGAATTCTCGGTGGGTGTGGTAAATATGAAAGATAACGAGAACGTCATTCTTAACCTGAATTATAATATTGTAACTGAGAAAATGGTCTTCATTCAGAATGGCCAGATCTTCGATATTGTAAATTACGGTGCCATTGATACGGTATATATTAAGGGCGCTCAGTTCATCCCGGAAGGAAAGATTTTCTATGAGGTGGTCGTCAATGACAAAACCTCATTTTTTATCCAGCATAAAGGCTCCGTGAAGAATCCTTCAAAACCTGCAGCTTATGGCGGAACTTCTGAAGTCTCATCTTCCACTTATATAACCAACCTTAGAGTTGGCGGAGACGTCTATCGAAAAGATCATAAAGCTGAGGTTGTTATTTACGACACACCTATCTACCGTATCAGCAGGGGTGACGAAATGCATATTGTTACCAGCAGAAAGGCCCTCCTTAAATTTTTTAATGATAAAAGGAGTGATGTGAGGGAGTATATGAACAAGTCAGACTTTGATCCCGAAGATCCCGGTAAAATAAGAGAACTGGTAGAGTATTACAATAGCCTCTCACGCTGACCGAAGAGGGAATAAAGATCTTCAACACAGGCTTCTATCATATTTCCGATACCCCGGTACTGGCTTGAAACTGAGTATAGCTGAACTTTTTTGTTCCATTCGTGAACCCAGTCTGAAAGGTAATTGCTGATAAAGCGGTGTAACTCATTTCCCATTTCCCTGATACATGGTTCATCATCAAGTTGAAGATACATATCGGTGAGCTTTGTAAGGAACAGCAATTCTATTCCCAGATGGTCGTCGGGAAAAACATTTTTTGCAGAAGGATTCCATCCATAGGTTTTGTAGAAAACACTCACTTCCTCCTGGCGGGATTCATCAGTTATCATTTTCGGGTAAGCCGACCTGAGGGCTATTGCCAGTCCCTTACCCCGGTTTGAGAACAGCCTGTGGTAATCATTTATCAGATCCTTTTTGCATCTTTCCCTGTCATTACATGTTTCTCGGAGTTGTCCTGCTGCTTTCAGGAACAGTGGATTGGAACTCGAAACGGGAAGCGTTTTGAGAATCCCGTCCGACATAAAATCTATAACACATTCATCTTTAGGTTCATACATTATCATACTGCCGGTAAAATACAGCAGCATGTTATATCCTTTGATGAGATTGTTGAGTTCATCCCTGGATTTGCCCGATCCTTCCATATCGTTATATCACAAAACTTTATGTGTATAACGATCAGATGCAGCTTTTGTTCAGCAGTGATAATTTATTTTGAAAAATCAGCCACTTCGTTGGGATAGAGGTTATTATCCAGTTTTCGTTTTAGCTCTTTGAAAGCATTTACGGTATATTCTACATCAGCGAGTGAGTGATTTGCTGTGGGTATAAGCCTAAGCATCACAACGTCCCTGGGTACAACGGGGTATATTACAACCGAACAGAAAACTCCAAAATTTTCCCTCAGGTCGTATATCAGCTGAGTTACCTGGAATAATTCGCATTTGAAGAATACAGGGGTTACAGGCGACTGAGTCTTTCCCAGATCGAGACCTGCCTCTCTGAGGCCTTTCTGAAGGGCATTGACTACACTCCAAAGTTTTTCCCTGTATTCAGGATGAGTTTTTATGAGCTCTAGTCTTTTTATCGCTCCAATTGTCATGGCCATGGGAAGGGCCTTGGCATAAATCTGTGATCGGAGGTTGAACCTGAGGTAGGTTACCACTTCCTTTGTACTTGCAACAAACCCGCCTATGCCTGCCATCGACTTGGCAAAGGTTGCGAAATATATATCAATATCGTCCTGAACTCCGAAATGTTCACCCGTTCCTGCTCCGGTTGCTCCCATCGTCCCAAAACCATGGGCATCGTCGACGAGAAATCTGAAACTGTATTTCTTTTTAAGGGCAGCAATCTCGTCAAGCTTGCCCAGATCACCTGCCATTCCAAACACTCCTTCGGTAATCAGCAATATTCCTCCTCCGGATTCCTTTACGAGTTTCGTTGCTCTCTGTAATTGTTTTTCACAGCTTTCAATATCGTTATGTGCGTATACGAACCTTTTTCCGAAATGTAACCTGAGCCCGTCCATTATGCAGGCATGTGATTCCGAATCATAAACTATCACATCATGCCTGTCAACAAGAGCATCAATTATCGAAACCATACCCATGTAACCGTAGTTGAGCAGATAGGCTGACTCTTTTTTAACAAAATCAGCTGCCATTTGCTCGAATTTCTCGTGGCTGGAGGTATGTCCCGACATCATTCTTGCTCCCATAGGGTACCCCAGTCCGTAAGCATCTGCAGCTTCTGCATCAGCTTTCCTGACCTCAGGGTTGTTTGCAAGTCCGAGATAGTTGTTCAGGCTCCATGTCAGAACCTCTTTTCCCCTGAACTGCATCCTTGGCGCAATCTCGCCTTCAAGTTTCGGGAACATGAAATAACCGTCGCCTACGGCTGAATACTGGCCTAATTCGCCTTTTGTCGATGTGATCTTGTCAAAAATATCCATACTTGTGGGTTTTGTATAATTTCTGCACAAAAATACTTATTTGAAGCATCCTGTTAATACCTATTAATACCTAATTTGCTTCTTCCTGCTAATGAAAAGAATAAAGCTGATAAAATTGCGTTTTTATCTCATGATAATGAAATTTATTGTAATTTTGCGCAACAATTTTTATGCGACATTTAAGATACATACTACCCGCCATAGTGATTTTGGCAAGTTCATGCGGTGAATACAGTAAACTGCTTAAGAGTACCGATTATCAGCTTAAAATGGATAAATCGAAGGAATACTATGAGGCAGGCAAATATGTTAAATCGACTGAGCTTATTGAACAGATACTTCCAAGGTACAGAGCTTCGGAATCGGGAGAGGAACTTACATGGATACTCGCTCAAAGTTATTACGGGATGAGGCAGTACGAAATGGCAGGCAGCTATTTCAATTCCTATGTCGAAAATTTTCGATATGGAAAAAATATAGAAGAAGCAACGTTCATGTCGGCATTGTGCGATTATTACATTTCCCCAAGGGCGGAGCTCGACCAGTCAAATACAAGACGTGCAATGGAAGGTTTTACAGTCTATATGGCGCGCTATCCGATGGGAACAAAAGTCACGGAAGCAGAACAGTACCTGACAGAGCTCCGCGAACGGCTTGTGGAAAAATCTTACCTGAGCGCCAGACTGTACTATGACATGAAACAATATAAAGCAGCTGTCACGGCTCTTTCTAACAGTCTGAAAGCTTTTGCCGACTCAAAATACAGGGAGGAGATGATGTTTCTCAAACTGAGCTCCCTCTATATGTATGCCGAAAACAGTTATGCAGTCTTCCAGAAGGAGAGGTTCCAGAATACACTTGACGATTATTATTCATTTATGGAGGAATTTCCGGAAAGCCGTTATGCAAAAAATGTCAGAAAAATATATGAGGACACTGCAGGCTTTCTAAAGATAGACGTAAATGATCCCCAGCCAAATACTCAATAATTAAATATGGATTACAGAAAATCAAATGCACCGGCCACAACGATAACGAGAGACATCGATCAGTTGAACGAAACCACCGGAAATATTTATGAAACAGTAATTGTGGTAGCCCGGCGTTCCAACCAGATAGCAGTGGAAATGAAGCAGGAGCTTAATAAAAAGCTTGAAGAGTTCGCATCATACAGTGATAATCTTGAAGAGGTTTTCGAAAACCGGGAGCAGATAGAAATTTCTAAATTTTATGAACGTCTTCCGAAACCTACATTGATAGCATTGCAGGAACTTGAGGAAAACAAGATATTTTACAGGAATCCCGACCAAAGTAAGACCTGATCTATTGGTCCTCTATGCTTAAAGGAAAAAAAATTCTTCTTGGTGTTACGGGTGGCATCGCAGCCTATAAATCGGCAACACTTGTCAGACTCCTGGTAAAGGAAGGGGCTGAAGTGAAGGTCATTATGACTGACAGTGCTATGGACTTCATCACTCCCCTCACTCTTGCCACACTGTCAGGGAACCCGGTCCTGAGTGAGTTTTCTGAACCACTCAGCGGTGCCTGGAACAGCCATATAGACCTCGGTTTATGGGCCGACCTTTTCGTCATAGCACCAGCCACTGCCAATACGATGGCTAAAATGGCCGGCGGTATTGCCGACAACCTTCTTCTGGCAATCTGCCTGTCAGCGCGTTGCCCTCTTATTATCGCTCCTTCCATGGATGTCGATATGCTCAGGCACCCGTCAACGGTTATTAACATGGAAACTCTTAAAGCCTTCGGGCATATCATCCTGGAACCTGAGACAGGAGAACTGGCCAGCGGACTGGAAGGTAAAGGCAGGATGCCCGAACCAGAGACAATCGTAAAAGAGATTAAAGATTTCTTTTCAAAAAAAAAAAGAAAGACCGCTGAAAGGTAAGCGGGTCCTGATAAATGCCGGCCCTACCAGGGAAGCTATCGATCCGGTCCGTTTCATCACAAACCATTCTTCAGGAAAAATGGGCATAGCCCTGGCCGATGCAGCTGCAGAATATGGAGCTGATGTGGTTCTTGTACTTGGTCCGGTGAACCTGCTCCCGTCAAATCCTGATGTAACGGTCATAAAGGTCATTACTGCTGCAGAAATGGCGGATGAATGCATCTCCCGGTTCAAAATATGCGACATCGCAATCCTGTCTGCAGCAGTTGCCGACTATACACCTTCCACAGTACATAAGGAAAAGATTAAAAAACAGGAAGGGGAGCTTATTCTGAAACTCAAACCAACCGTCGACATAGCAAGGGAAACAGGCAAAATAAAGAAAACCAGTCAGTTACTGGCAGGATTCGCGCTTGAAACAGATAAGGGTATGGCAAGTGCAGAAAGAAAGCTGAAACAAAAAAACCTCGACATTATTATCCTGAATTCACTGAAAGATGAAGGAGCCGGTTTTAACTTTGACACTAACAGGATAACCATCATTGACAAGTACAATAATATTGATAAATTTGAGTTGAAAACGAAGGATGAAACGGCGCGGGATATACTCGATAAAATCGTTTCTATGATCATATAATCAAAGAATATTATGACAGCTTCCGGAGTGGCAAAAAAAAATACTGTTCTGCTGTTGATTCTGCTTTCATTAAATGCCGGAGCACAGGAGCTAAACTGCAATATTCAGGTGTCGGCTCAGAAGATACAGGGCTCAAACCGCCAGGTTTTCGAGAACATGCAGCGCGATATATACGAATTCATGAACAATACGGTATGGACCAACCATGTTTTCAGTTATACCGAAAGAATCGACTGTAATATACTTATTAACCTCACCGACCAGATTTCATCCGATGAATTTATCGGAACGATTACTGTTCAGCTCCGCCGGCCGGTTTTTAATACCACCTATAATTCCACAATACTGAATTTCGTCGACAATAACTTCAGGTTCAGGTATGTGGAATTCCAGCCCCTCGAGTTCGATCCCACAACCCACAGAACCAACCTTATTTCGGTGCTGGCCTATTATGCCTATATGATAATCGGCTTTGACTATGATTCATTCTCCCCTCTGGGCGGAACGGAATTATTTCAGATGGCTGAAAAAATCGTGAATAACGCCCAGAACGCCCCCGAAACAGGATGGAAACCTTACGACGGATCGAGGAACAGGAACAGGTACTGGCTTGTTAAAAATTGTCTCGACAGGGAATATGAAGACGTCCGCAGGTTCAATTATGAATATTATATGAAAGGACTCGACAAGATGGAATCAAGCCTGTCGGAAGCCCGGTCCTCAATGGTCGAAAGTCTCAGGCTGATCCAGAATGTGTACCGACGCCGGCCCGATCCTTTTATGTACCTGGTGCAGATTGTCCTCGAAGCAAAATCGGAAGAACTGGTAAATATTTTCAAGGAATCCTTTCCTGAAGAAAAAAGCCGTGTTGTGGAGATACTTACAGAGATCGATCCTGCAAACAAAAATAAATACGAGGGTATCACTGCTGCTAACTGATTCTAAATCCGTTATATGCTTGTAAAACTATACGTTCAGAACTATGCCCTGATAAGGGAACTCGATATTGAACTTGAAAACGGACTTACTATCATCACAGGAGAAACCGGTGCAGGTAAAACTATCCTTCTGGGCGCATTGTCACTTATACTCGGAAACAGGGCAGATACTTCCGTCCTGCTCGAAAAATCAGAAAAATGCGTGGTAGAAGGTACCTTCAGAATAGAGGAATACGACCTCGCAGAATTCTTTAATTACAATGAACTCGACTACGATGCCCTTGCCATTCTGAGAAGGGAAATAAACCCCGCGGGAAAATCACGGGCCTTCATTAATGACACACCGGTAAATCTCTCAGTGCTTAAAGAATTGGGCGACAGGCTTATAGATATTCATTCGCAGCATCAGACCCTGATGCTCCACGAGAATACTTTCCAGATGAATGTGATCGATTCATTTGCCGGCACACTATCTCTTCTGGATGATTATCAAAAAATCTACCGCAGATATCGCTCCCTGAAAAAGGATTATGACGATGCCAGATCCCGAATTACACAAAATCAGTCTGATTTTGAATATTTCAGCTTCCAGCTTGATCAGCTGGAAAAGGCGAAACTGGTTGAGGGAGAACAGGAAGAACTCGAAAAGGAACAGGAGCTTCTTAATCACGCCGAGGAAATAAAAATTGGTCTGGGTACAGCGTCAGGTCTGCTTTCATCAGAAAGCGATTCAATCCTTGCCCGGCTCAGGGAGGTGAAAAACATCCTACAGAAAATAAGGGACTTCCTTCCTGAGGCAGAGCATGTATCAGACCGGACCGATTCAGTATGGATCGAACTCAACGACCTGGCCGGAGAAATAGAAAAAATGGCATTTACAGTTGATGCAGATCCTGGACGTCTGCTGGTGGTCAATGATCGTCTCGATGCTCTGTATTCCCTGATCAGTAAACACAGAGTCTCAGGGATACCCGAACTAATTGCCCTGAGAGAGGAGATAAGAAAAAATGTGTCAACTCTGGCATTGGGAGATGAGAAATTAGCTGAGATGGAGAAACTCCTGACGGCAGAACATGAAAAACTTTCGCAGATGGCAGCGATATTATCGGAAAAAAGGAAAAGTGTCCTGCCTGATGTCGAAAAAAAGATCACGGAACTGCTGAAGAACCTCGGAATGCCCAACGCCAGGTTCAGGATCAGTCTCTCACATCCCGACGGATTTTCATCATCAGGGACAGACCATGCCGATTTTCTCTTCAGCGCAAACAAACAGGTAGAACCCGAGAACCTTGCAAAAACAGCCTCAGGCGGAGAACTTTCAAGAGTAATGCTCAGCCTTAAGTCGCTTCTTACAAGAAACATAAACCTGCCGACAATTATCTTCGATGAGATTGATTCAGGAGTATCAGGTGAAGTGGCTGACAAGGTTGGCCGGATACTCGCCGGCATGGGAAAATACATGCAGGTTATCAATATTACTCATCTGCCTCAGGTTGCTGCCAGAGGATACAGACATTACCATGTTTATAAAGACGACACAGGCGATTCAACAATTACGAGAGTTAAACGTTTATCTGACGATGAAAGGATACTGGAAGTGGCAAGACTCCTGAGCGGAAGTGAAATTACGGATTCCTCCCTGAATAATGCAAGGGAACTGATCCGCTCTGCCCAGCAATGACGTGTTATACAAAAAGATATGGAAGGATTGTTAAAAGGAAAAAAGGGTATCATCTTCGGTGCCCTCAATGAAAAATCGATAGCCTGGCAGGTGGCTTTGAAAGCCTTCAGCCACGGTGCCTCACTTGTTCTTACTAACTCACCTGTAGCCGTGAGAATGGGTTCAATAAGCGAACTTGCAGAAAAAACCGGCAGCATCATCATCCCTGCTGACGCAACAAAAATGGAAGATATTGATAAGCTCCTTAAGCAAAGCATGGAGATATTCAGCGGACAGTTTGACTTTATCCTTCATTCAATAGGAATGTCGCCCAACGTAAGGAAAGATATTCCCTATGAGCAGACAAACTACGAGAACATGCTCAAAACATTCGATATTTCAGCGCTGAGTTTCCACCGCATACTTCAGACTGCTTACAAACTCGATGCAATAAGGGAATGGGGATCGGTAGTGGGACTTTCGTATGTGGCTGCCCAGAGAACTCTTACAGGTTATAATGACATGGGTGACGCCAAGGCGCTGCTGGAATCAATAGCCAGAAGTTTCGGATATATCTATGGCCGTGATAAAAAGGTAAGGATAAATACAATCTCACAGTCGCCAACACCAACAACAGCAGGAGCAGGAATACACGGATTTGATTCGCTCGTCGATTTTTCCGAACGTATGTCTCCCCTTGGCAATGCCACCGCCGAAGAATGTGCCGACTATTGTGTTGTGCTATTTTCAAACCTCACAAGAAAAGTGACAATGCAGAACCTCTATCACGACGGAGGATTCTCAAGTATGGGTATGAGCCTGAAAGCTATTGAACAATACCAGAAAAGCTTTGATGAGTGCGATTGTGATGAGAAAAATAAGGTTTAAAG
>DAIOVL010000006.1:0-58809 GCA_036759025.1 Bacteroidales bacterium | reverse complement strand
GCACGACCAAATAAGTATAAATACCTATTTTCAGGGGCGCTTCATTGGGTGATGAAGCGTTTTTTTATATTTGATTTTCATAAACCTGTGGCCATGGTAAAACTTGTGGTTCTTGTGCTTTTCTATTTTTTGTTTCCCCTGGTAATAATATGGATGTGCCGACACTGGATTTTTTTCAAAAAGCTTGGATCAATTGTTCTGGCTTATGGTTTCGGACTTCTCATAAGTGCCCTCGGGATATTGCCAAGAGGAAGTGATGCCTACCGTGAAGCATTGAAAGGTGAGAGCTTCCTTCCTGCTGAAGAAGCTCACGCCCTATTTACTTCCGGAGTAATTTCGGATGATGACATTATGGTCAATACGATAGGCAGCACACAGGATGCACTTCAGGCGGTAGGTGTTCTGGCATTTCCCCTGCTGCTGTTTTCACTGAATATCAGGAGATGGATACGACATGCAAAGGAAGGATTCATCTCGATGGCTCTCGCTTTCATATCTATAATAGTCGTAATAGTAACAGGATATCTTTTCTTCAGGACCAGGGTTCCGGATGCCTGGCAGATAGGAGGTATGCTTGTGGGTGTTTATACAGGCGGAACACCAAATATGGTATCACTCAAGATAGCACTCGATGTCGATCCAAGCTCTTTTATCATGGCAAACACCTATGATATGGTGGTTGGTGCAATAACAATAATTTTCTTTATTACCGCAGGTCCCCGTGTGTTCAGATCTATACTCAGACCATTTAAAAAGACCGAAGGAGCTTCCGGTGAACCTGTTGAGGATATAAGGGACGCTGAAAGTTTTGAAGATTATTCGGGAATGTTCAGAAAAGGAGTCCTTGTAAAACTATTTCAGGCTTTCGGACTGGCTGTCATTATCCTTATCTTGTCAGTCGGGATCAGTATGCTGCTTTTCGGTTCGATTAAGGATCCGGTTGTAATACTCTCCATTACTACCTTATCTATCATTGCATCACTTTTTACCTGGGTTAACCGGATTGAAAAGACATTTCAGCTGGGTATGTATTTTGTACTTGTATTTTCCCTTCTTGTTGCTTCAATGGCTGACTTCAGTGCGATATTCAGCCTGGGAATGCTCAACCTCCTGGCTTTCATCACATGGTGCTATTTCGGTTCCCTGCTTCTCCACCTCCTGCTTTCGGTTATCTTCAGGGTTAATGCCGACGATTACCTGATAACCACAACAGCATTTGTTTTTTCACCTCCATTCGTTCCTGTTGTTGCAGCATCACTCAAAAATAAAGACGTCATAATAACAGGTATTACTGTTGGCATAATAGGATATGTTGCAGGGAACTACCTTGGTGTTGCCCTCGGTTATTTCATGCAGGGGCTCTGATGATGGAACCTGTTCCTAGAACAGGTAATTCAGCCCTATTGAAAATCCTATGTTCCCGTCCTGCTTATTGAAGGCTTTACCGATGTCTATGGCTATAACAAAGTTCCTGTTCATAACAGGCATTATACTAATACCTGCAGCCTGATGAAGTTTTTCACTTCCCTGATTAAAAAAGTCCGAATATGAATAGCTTTCACCGAGTGCCGTGTTAAATTGTGTCTCAAGATTGGAGGGCAGATCAATCTTGTCTGTCACTATTCCAAAATCGTAGAAGGCGTTAATACCCAGGTAGCACTCCTGCTTCAGGAACATAAAATATATTGGCTTCCACCTGAGTTCAATATTCCCCAGAAAGAACCCGTCGCCGATGACTCTGTTACGAAGCACTCCCCTTAGTGTGCTTGATCCTCCTAAACCCCCTCACTGGTGGCACCAGTCAGCATAGATGTGATAACCTGCGACTGGTAAAAATATGGTACATCACCACCCAGTGTGGTCTGGTACCCAAGCCTGTATACCAATGAAAGATCTTCTTCAACAAGAGTAAAGTACTGGCGGTGAGTTGCATAGAATTTTGTGAACGACCAGTCATTGCCAAGGAATGAAGGTACTACTTCAAAACCCAGCTCAGCCCAGATACCTTTCATCGGATTAGGCCTGTTGTCACGGCTGTCCCACATAATCCCTGCCTTTAAGGTATTGACCCATCCTCCGTCGGCCTCCTCCGGGCTTATAAGGTTGAGGGTTTTGTAAATTTCGTATAACCCGGGTTCAGCCTCAACTGACGGAAGCTGATCCTCAGGATCTTTTCCTTCATTCAACTTGTCGATGTCGACCGACGAAATGGTGAAATTGTTGATCCCGAAACCGGCAGCCCACTTCAGATGCTCTCCTGAAATCTTTCCCTGTATGTCTGCCTTTATCCTGAACTGATTCCTTTCCTGTCGGTAGAACATCCTGGTTCTGTAAGCAGCATCTTCATCATCCATCCATGCTTTGTTGAAAACTGATTCATAACCGTTGTAGCCGTAAAAATCATTTGCCTTGTCAGGAAGATAACTTATATCGAAGGTGAAATGGGTCTTTCCTATCAGATGATTCGATTCGTACATAAACCTGTAAATACCACTTCCTTTCGTGAAACGGGAAACTTCGGTATAGGTATGGTCAAGAAAATCAGGATAGACACTTGGATTCCCATAGTTGAAAAACTCAAAGAGGGCTCCGTACTGGAAACCAAGATTATTGTCATAGGTTACGGCAGGAAGCGCTCCACCGAATTTCCATCCTACTTTTTCCTTCGGTTTTTTATCCTTCTTTTCTTTCTCCTGTCCGTAAATGGAAAACGTAAAGATAAAAACAAGCAGAATCGACAGGGCTTTTTTCATATGGGTCAGTGTTTTGGTTTGCGATCAAAGATAAAGAAAAGTTGAAATCAAGGTCTCTTTTTTCAATATTTGCTACCTTAGGCAGAAAATTTTATTATCATAAGCCCATGTCGCTCCTGATTAAAAATATTGCCGGACTTGTACAGACGGGAGATAGTACAATACTCAGGGTTTGCGGAAATGAAATGTCACATCTGAACATCATCTCCAATGCTTATCTGTGTCTGAAAGACAGTAAGATCCTGTCATTTGGCAGCATGAATGATATTGATGCAGATGCTGCAGTCGCTTATGATGATATTGAAGAAATTATCGATGCATCAGGCCGGTTTGTGTTCCCTTCTTTCTGCGATTCTCATACCCATATCGTATATGCAGGGAGCAGGGAAACCGAATTTGCTGATAAAATACGAGGGTTGTCGTATGAGGACATTGCCAGAAGGGGAGGAGGAATAATCAATTCAGCGAAACTTATGCATGACACTTCTGAAGAAGACCTCTTTATACAATCGGCTGAAAGAATAAAAGAGATAATAAGTCTGGGCACAGGAGCCGTTGAGATCAAAAGCGGCTATGGACTGAACCTCGATGACGAGTTGAAAATGCTCAGAGTCATAAGGAAAATTAAGCAGAATTTCCCGGTAGAGGTGAGGTCCACTTTTCTGGGTGCGCATGCAGTTCCCCCGGAGTTCCGCGACAGAAGGGAGGACTATGTTGACCAGATTATCAATGAGATGATCCCTGTAGTAGCTTCGGAAGAACTTGCCGACTATATTGATGTATTTTGTGACAAGGGCTTTTTTACCATGGAGGATACAGGCAGGATACTGATGGCAGGTCTGAAATACGGACTTCGCGGAAAGATCCACGCCAATGAGCTCGATTTTAACTCGGGAGGTGTGCAGACAGGAGTTAAATACAACGCTCTCTCAGTTGACCATCTGGAACGTTCAGGTGATAATGAGATTGAGGCACTCAGGGAAACAGAGACAATGCCGACTCTGCTTCCCGGAGCAGCCTTCTTCCTGGGCCTGCCCGATCCTCCGGCAAGGACTATGATAGATGCAGGTCTTCCCGTTGCACTCGCGTCAGATTATAATCCGGGTTCGTCACCTTCAGGAAATATGAAATTAATTATGTCGCTTGGTTGTGTCAGGTTGAAAATGCTGCCTGAAGAGGTTGTAAATGCAGTCACAATCAATTCGGCATATGCAATGGGTATTTCAGATACTCATGGCTCAATAGCTGCCGGCAAAGTTGCAAATGTTTTTATTACCCGGGAGATACCTTCACTGGAATTCTTTCCGTATGCCTTCGGGAGCAACCTGATAGAAACGGTTATTCTTAAAGGGAAAGTATATTCAGCCACTTCCTGAAATGGATGAAGAGAGAATTGTCCGGGATTGAAGATGTCTCAGGGACCCTTTAGCAATGTGCGGGTTCCCTCAGGAAAAAACAATTTTTATGCTATAAGTATAAATAAAATATGGAGAAAAAAATTCTTGAATGTGTTCCGAACTTCAGCGAGGGACGCGATATGTCAGTCATCGGTCAGATAACAGACGAGATTGAGTCAGTGGAAGGAGTTAAACTCCTGGACGTAGATCCCGGAAAGGATACAAACAGAACGGTGGTGACTTTTGTAGGCGATCCGGATGCTGTATGCGAGGCAGCATTCAGGGCAGTCAGGAAAGCATCCGAACTGATCGACATGTCGAAACATCATGGTGCGCATCCCCGTATGGGGGCAACAGATGTATGCCCTTTTGTTCCTGTTTCCGGAATTACAATGGAAGAAACAGTAGTTTATGCCAGGAAAGTAGCTGAACGAATTGGTAATGAGCTGAATATCCCGGTGTATTGCTACGAGAACGCTGCTTTCACTGAGCAGAGAAAAAACCTCGCCGATTGCCGTGCTGGCGAGTACGAGGGGCTTGAAAAGAAACTCTCTGATCCGGAATGGAAACCTGATTTCGGACCGGCAGGGATGAATGTAAGGGCCGGTGTAACAGCAGTGGGAGCAAGAGATTTTTTAGTTGCTTTTAATGTTAATCTCAATACCACATCTTTGCGAAGGGCAAATGCAATTGCTTTTGATGTCAGGGAGAAAGGAAGGAAGGTTAAGAACGAAAACGGAGTGGAAACAGTTATTCCGGGTACACTTAAAAATGTTAAAGCAATAGGCTGGTATATAGAAGAATATGGAATAGCACAAATTTCCATGAACCTGACAAATATCTCAGTGACACCAGTCCATGAAGCTTTTGATGAGGTTTGCCGGAAAGCCGGGACAAGAGGTGTAAGGGTTACAGGTTCAGAACTGGTAGGGCTGATACCACTAAGGTCGCTGCTTGATGCCGGCCGCCATTATCTGACCATGCAGCAAAGATCTTCGGGGGTCCCTGACAGTGAACTTGTTAAAATTGCTGTACGTTCACTCGGTCTTAACGATATCCGGCCTTTTGTGCCTGAAGAAAAAATCATTGAGCTTGTCATGCAGGACAACGATGTTAAAAAGCTGGTAAACAATGATCTGAGATCATTCATGGAGGTGACAGCCTCAGAGGTGCCTGCACCCGGTGGAGGATCTGTTTCAGCATATATGGGTGCTCTCGGAACAGCTCTGGGAACTATGGTAGCCAACCTTTCAGCCCATAAAAGAGGATGGGACGACAGATGGAAAGAATTCTCCGACTGGGCGGAAACAGGTAAGAAGATTCAGAATTTGCTGCTGGAACTTGTGGATGACGATACTAAAGCCTTTAACGGGATACTGGAAGCGTTCAGGTTGCCAAAGAATACCGGTGAGGATAAAGCATTACGGCACGCAGCTATCCAGGAGGCCACGCGAAATGCAGTTATAGTTCCTTTCAGGGTCATGGAAACAGCCTTCGGGGCTTTTCCCCTTATACGCGAAATGGTCATGAAAGGAAATCCGGGCTCCGTAACAGATGCTGCTGTAGGTGCACTTGCAGTCCGTTCCTGTATCAGGGGCGCATTCCTGAATGTCAGAATCAACATATCCGGACTCGATGATAAGAAATTTGCAGAAGAGATTGTGGAAGAAGGAGCGGAAATCCAAAGAAATGCTATCAGAGAAGAACAGGAAATACTTGATCTGGTTGATTCTTACATCATGAATCAGACTTCATGATATCTCATTTTTATTACTGTTCATTCAACATTCTTCTGATCGTCCTCAGGCGATGAGAGTACCTGTTTATCTCTGCCTTGAAAATTCCCTGATGATCTATCGTGTCAATCCTGACACGACCTGAGGCATGAATTACGAGTCCCCGGGAGAGTATCATTCCTACATGGGATATTCTGCCAAGCTCATCATCAAAAAAAACGAGATCGCCGGTCCGGGTTTCATTGATAAAGCTTATTTCCCTGCCCGCTTCAGCCTGCTGCCAGCTGTCACGCGGAATACGTTTCCCTGAGATTTTATACACAAGCTGAGTAAATCCTGAACAATCTATACCCGGGGGAATCCTTCCTCCCCAGATGTACGGGCTGTTAAGGAACTTCATGGCGGAGTCGCCAAGTGACGAAACGGGATTTATGATATCTTCACTAAAATCACCTGCCGCTGTGTATTTGTTCTTTCCTGCCATAAAAGTTTTTGCTGTGAAGTCGGGATCGTATATTTCACATCCGGCTTCAAGTATAAGTTTAGTTTTGTTTTCCTTGTAACATAAAAGCGATCTGTTCAGAACATTTCCCGGCAGATTATCATCCACGCCTGAATTCTGCAGATGATCAATGTCAAGCCATCCTGAATAATTGTCAAAATCCGTGATGATCCTTATCCAGTGTCCGCAATGATCGAGAACCCTGTATTTTTCACCGAAAAGCACCTGGCTAAGCATCTCCGACTTATGCGAAGGGGCTGATCTTAAAGGAACAAAGACGTTCTCACATACAAAGCGTTCCATAATGTCTGTTTTTTGTTCAAAATTAGTATAAAATGAAGATATTGATTCATTATGTGCGATATTTGAGGATTTGATACTATCGGGAGTTTTTGTCGTGAAATAAATATCTTATTTTTGAATATGAAACAATAAAAAGGATGGCCGGGCTAAATTACCTCCCAAAGGAACTCTCCTCACTGAAGAAAACACTGATCAATTTTATTTTGTTCCTTGTAAGCATTGCAGGTGTCGTTGTGACTCTGGCTCTCGACAGGCAACTGACTGTTCCTGAATTCTTCGGTCTGGTCATTGTTGTATCATCCGTGTTCGTTATACTGTATCTTTTCCTTTACTTTTTCAGAATAGAAGTATTACAGGTAAACAGGAAGGTGTTCTTTATTCTGCTGGCTATAGTTGCCTTCCTCGTTTCAACCAGAGTTGTTACAGTACTGTCGTCGGGAGAATTGCTCTACCTGATACCCTTTGCAATCATTCCTGTAACCATACGTACTTTTTATGATGCCAGGCTGGCACTTTTTATCCTGCTGGTAACTATTATGCTTACCGGTTTTCTTGTGCCCGATCCTTTTGAATTCGTTTTTATAAGCTTCGCCACAGGAATGGCTGCAATTTTTTCACTGAACAGCAACTACCGCAAAATAAGATTGTTGCTGGCAGTTCTTATAGTAATAGGTTCCTACACGGTCCTGTGGACAGGGCTGACTCTTATCCGGGAAGGTTCTCTTTCAGCAGGCTATCTGAAGACTCTTCTTTTCTTCACCATTAATGGATTTCTTGTTCTGATAAGCTATCCTCTCATCTTTTTGTTCGAACAGAATTTTCTGTTACTGTCAGATGCCACCCTGCTTGAACTTTCTGATACCAACCAGCCGCTTCTGCGAAAGCTGGCTACGGATGCACCTGGGTCTTTTCAGCATTCACTTCAGGTCTCAAATCTTGCCGAAGAAGCTGCGAGGGTTATTGGTGCTAATGTCCTGCTTGTCAGGACAGGTTCTCTTTATCATGATATAGGTAAAATAGCAAACCCTGAATATTTTGTCGAGAATCAGACCGATGGGATCAGTCCGCACGAAAACATGGATCCGAAAGAGAGTGCACGTATCATAATCAACCATGTCAGAAATGGCGTCAACCTGGCAAAAAATTACAAGATACCGGTTCAGATCATCGACTTCATAAGGATGCATCACGGTACCACGGTTGCATACTATTTTTATAAGAAGTATATCGATCTGCATCAGGGTGAAGAACATGCCGACAAGGCTTTTTCATATCCGGGGCCCAAGCCTTTTTCCAAGGAGACAGCTGTCGTTATGATGGCCGATGCTGTTGAAGCATCATCTAGAAGTCTTCCGGAGTATAACGACGAGACTATAAGTGAGCTCGTGGAAAGGATCATATACCTTCAGGAACAGGACGGTCAATTTTCAGATGTTCCTCTGACCTACAAGGACATGTCGGATATTAAGGATGCATTCAAAAGGAGACTGGGAAACATTTTTCATGCGAGGATAGTGTACCCCGACAGAGTTTAGCGCATGTCTATTATATCAGCATTTCTATACCTTGAGGCATTGAATTCAAAAAATCCGGGTGCCTGGTTGCCCTGGAGTGAATACTCACTGACTAAAAGAGTAACTGTTATTCCGTCACGCCTCTTATATTCAAAGGTTCTGAGATCAAGAGATGGTTTTCCAATACTGAGCCTCACCCTGATAATTTCATTTTTTACATCGGCCGGATAGAGGTCGATGATATACCTGTCGGGACGTTCTTCAAGGAGCCTGTATTTGAACCCCTCCCTGTACATGGTGAATATATTCGACGGTCGTGTTGTGAAAGAATTATCGTTCCTGTCAGGCTCTGTGATCGTAACTTCTTCTTCAGCAGGAAGATAACTCCAGGATGTTGTCCCGTTGTACCAGATAATGTTGTCAGGAAGATCCAGTCTGTAAGAGTCTTTGCTCAGCATAACCGATCCTGCTAATGAATCGGTGTAATTCTGAACCTGGTCGACGGTAACCATCACAAATTTCATTGAAAGTGAGGGAGACGAAGTGGCTCTGGCTGAAAACTTGTCGAGAATGCTTAAAGCCACAGGGTCATTCTGTCCTGAAGCATTCAGTACTATGATTTGCAAAAACAATATTGCATATAATACTTTTCTCATCAGTCACTTTTAATCAAGACTCCTCAAAATCTGTTCCAAAGCAATGATATCTGAACAAAGAACTTCTCTGGCCTTGCTTCCTTCAAAAGGACCGACTATTCTCGCAGCTTCAAGCTGGTCTATTATCCTTCCTGCCCTGTTGTAACCTATTGACAGCTTCCGCTGTATCAACGAGGTTGACCCCTGCTGGAACTGAACCACCAGTCTGGCAGCTTCATCAAACATCGGATCTCTTTTCCTGAGGTCAACATCCTGGGCTCCTGAATCGGAGTCATCGACATATTCCGGCAGGTGCATGGCATCAGGATAGCCCTGCTGCAACCCGATGAATTCGGTCAGATCCTCGATTTCAGGAGTGTCGATGAAAGCACATTGCACTCTTACCGGTTCGCTTCCCGATGAAACAAGCATGTCGCCTCTTCCCACAAGTCTGTCGGCTCCTGTGGCATCGAGAATTGTCCGGGAGTCGATCGATGAAAACACACGAAAGGCAATACGCGTAGGGAAGTTCGCTTTGATGAAACCGGTAATAATGTTGGTTGAAGGCCTCTGGGTCGAAATGATAAGGTGTATACCTATCGCTCTTGCCAGCTGGGCCAGCCTTCCTATAGGTCCTTCTATCTCCCTTCCTGCTGTCATTATCAGATCGGCAAATTCATCTATTATCAAAACTATATAGGGAAGATATTTGTGACCTTTTTCCGGGTTCAGCTTTCTGGAAATGAATTTCTCATTGTACTCTTTAATGTTCCTTGACTGTGCCCCCTTCAATAGTTCCAGCCTGTTATCCATCTCTATACAGAGTGAATTCAGGGTATTTATAACCTTCTGAGTGTCGGTGATGATTGCATCTTCCTCGCCGGGTAGTTTTGCAAGGAAATGACGTTCAATCTTTGAATATAGTGGTAATTCAACTCTTTTGGGATCTATCAGCACGAACTTGACCTCAGCAGGGTGTTTTTTATAGAGAATAGAAGTGATGATGGCATTTATTCCAACTGATTTACCCTGTCCGGTTGCCCCTGCTACCAGCAGGTGGGGCATTCTGGTGAGATCGACAATATAGGGATCATTCGTGATGGTACGTCCCAGCGCCAGCGCCAGGTCGAACCTTGTTTCCTGGAAGGCTTTCGACATTATCAGCGACCGCATGGAAACCATCTCCGGTTTTTTGTTAGGGACTTCTATGCCAACGGTTCCCCGGCCCGGGATCGGAGCTATTATCCTGATGCCAAGAGCTGAGAGATTAAGAGCGATATCATCTTCGAGCGATTTTATCCTGGCAAGCCTTACGCCTCGTTCAGGTACTATTTCATAAAGTGTTACAGTGGGGCCTACTGTTGCTGATATCTGCCGTATATTGATTTTATGGTCTCCGAGGGTTTTTATGATATTTTCCTTGTTCTCAAGCACCTCTGTATTATCGAAGGTGCTTTCAGTACGGTGCTCCTTCAGTATGGAAACAGGAGGGAACTTATACCTCGAGAGATCGAGGCGGGGATCGTAATTTTCCATGATCTGCTCCACCTCTTCATCTGAGAGAATATCTTCAGGCTCGGGTTTGATGATATCCATTTCCTGAGGGCCGTCATTAGGAACAGTCTCACGCACCCGTTTATTATCCTTATCGAGATCATGTATAAGTGAATGGTTTTCTGTCTCGTCACCGTAATGATCTGCCGGCCTGGACCTGTCCCGGACAACAAAGCCGTATTCCTGATGAGATTTTTCCGACTCATCTCTGTTTATGTCTCCTGAGTGCAGCAGGGTGGTTGAATTCAGCGGTCCGCCATCGTCAGTCAACAGTCCTTCTTTGTCCTTTTTGTGCCGTAGGAACTTCGAAATCCATGGAGGCATTTTTACGCTGAACTTTGAGGGATGGATACTTAGGGCCAGTATCAGGTAGGTGATGGTTATCAAACCCAATAGAATACCGGTACCCGGTTTTCCAAGAAAAGCGTTAAGCCAGTTTGTTACCCGGTATCCCTGTGCTCCTCCCGGTCCTCCTCCTAGATAGGTATTTTCCTGTCCGCCTATATATCCTAGAATCAGAGAGATGATTATGGCAGCAAAAGCAAATCTGACAGACAGATTCCATGGTCTGATCTTTGGGAAGTTGAGCATCCTGAGGCCGACAGCACCGAATATCAGGGGGATAAAGAAGGCTCCCAGTCCGAAACCGTTCCGTATGATAAGCCAGGCCAGGTAATGTCCGGCCTTGCCGCCCTGGTTATTAACAACGATGTCCGGTCCCGACAGTATGTCAGCATTACTGAGGCTGGAGTCAGGCTTCCAGTTGAACAGGTATGATATACATGAAATAATAAGGTAAAGTGCGAAACCTGTTATAAGAATTCCTGTCAGGAATTTAATACGTTCGTCGGAAAAAAATGACCCTGACTTTTTTTTCTCTGCTGTTGATTTGGGCGATTTTTTTGAACTGTTTTCTTTTTCCCTGCTCATGTCGGTCGGCAAAAATGCAATGCAAAGGTAATAAAAAATAATACGGTAATAAGGGAATCAGAAGTGTGTTCAGAGACTTATAAGCTTAAGGATAAACTTGTCAATCTCTGCTTTTGATATCCTTTGAAATTTATCCCTTCTTTCGAATGTCTTGTCAGGTATCTCTTTCCTGTAAACAGTTTCGGCGTTGAAGTACATCTGAGCATCACCCATAAAAAAGAAGAAAGCCATCAGGACACCATCAATATCCTTGAATGGATTTGAGATATTCGGATTATCAACTTTTATTTCATTTGTATACCAGACTTCATATACCTTGTCATGGTCAGCCGGAAGAGTGATTTCTGCCCCTGAACATTTGAATCCGCATATTTCCTTTGTCTTACTGATCTTCCTTATCTGCATTCCTTCCATCGATTCAAATCCCGGAGGCCTCTCACCCTGCTTGGCTGCATAGTAATATCGCCATGAAAACAGGCTTATATAGGTGTCGTAGATCCCTTTTTCCGGATTGGTGAGGGTGAAGATGCCCGAGTTACCTATTGGTGAAGAGATATCAAAGAGGATTTTATTATCCTTGAATGAGACAATGAGGTTTTTTGGCATGATCCCTTTGAATGAACCAACATCGCCTTGATAATCAATAGAATAATGTATCTCACCCTCGTTAATTTCCCTTCCACCCTTTTGCTTGCAGGAAAAACCTGTAATTGCAATTATGATCGCAATTGATAAGCCTGGTCTGAATCTCACTTACCTCAGTTTTTGAAATATGTAAAAATAGTATTTTTTTTAAACCCGCTTCATAATGGCTGTTTTTTATATTATGGGTTCGTTGTTATTAATTGTCCGGTAAATTGATAGCTTTGTATTAACGCGGAGTAAGTACAGTTGTTTTACTCCTGACGTCAGACCAGGAAATTCATGCTGAAAATATAGATCTGCTTTATGGAAAATAAGCTTGCAGTGGTTGCATTGGGCGGAAATGCTCTCCTCAGAGGCGATCAGCTGGGAACCATTGATGAACAGGAGGAGAATACCACCGAGACACTTGAAAATCTCGTTTTTCTGCTGAAGGAAGGTTATAACCTTGTAATAACTCACGGTAACGGACCTCAGGTGGGAAACATTTTAATGAGAAATGATGCCGGGGAACATGTCTACGGCATTGCACAGATGCCTGTCGATATATGCGTAGCTGATTCACAGGGCGGTATCGGTTATATGATCGAAAGAATGTTCCGTAATGTTCTCAGGAAACATGCGATAATGAAAAACGTCGTCTGCCTGGTTACATCGGTAATCGTCGATGTAAAAGACCCTGCTTTCAGTGATCCCCAGAAACGGATCGGGAAGATTTATTCACGTGAGGAAGCTGATATCCTGGCTGCACGGAAAGGCTGGCTTTTTAAGGAGGAAGTAAAAAATGAAGGAGGTTTCAGAAGAGTAGTTCCGTCACCATCCCCGACGGATATTATGAATCACCGGATCATTGGAGATCTGGCCAGAGAAGGAAATATTGTGATCGCTGCAGGAGGCGGAGGCGTGCCGGTTTATATCGATGAAAAGAACGACGTCCGTCCGGCTGAGGCAGTAATTGACAAGGACCTGGCTTCTTCATTGCTCGCATCACTCATCGGGGCAGATGAGTTCTATATTCTGACAGATGTTCCATATGTTTATATTAATTACAAGAAACCGGATCAGCAGGTAAGGGAATTTCTTGATTATGCCGATACAATAAGATACCTGAATGAAGGCCAGTTCTCAAAGGGCAGCATGGAACCCAAGATCAGGGCCTGCCTTAATTTCCTTGAAAGAGGAGGTAAAATGGGAGTTATCACTGAAGCTTTCAAACTTGCCGACACCAGGTACGGATCCAGGATCACAATGGAGTACGAGGACGACCGACGGTGAATAATCCACCCTGAAGGCTTTATAATTTTTTCTATCTTCGCACCAACTATTATTATCAGTTTTACCTTTTCAATACAAAATATCATGAAACCTGACCTGAGAAACCGGCATTTCCTTAAACTACTGGATTTCACCCCTGAAGAAATATCGTATCTTCTTGAACTTTCCGCTGATCTTAAAAAGGCAAAAAAAGAAGGCAGGGAGAAGCCCCTGCTCAAGGGTAAGAACATTGCCCTGATCTTTGAAAAGACTTCCACGAGAACCCGCTGTGCTTTCGAGGTTGCCGCCTTCGACCAGGGAGCATGTGTGACATATCTCGGACCTTCAGGGTCACAGATAGGTCATAAGGAGTCGATGAAAGATACGGCAAGAGTGCTGGGGAGGATGTACGACGGGATCGAGTACCGGGGTTTTGGCCAGAAGATTGTTGAAGAACTGGCTCAGTATGCAGGAGTACCGGTATGGAACGGACTTACTAACGAGTTTCATCCGACACAGGTTCTTGCTGATCTTCTTACCATGCAGGAACATTCCTCCAAATCTCTCGAAAAAATGACCTTTTGCTATCTCGGAGATGCACGTTATAACATGGGTAATTCACTTATGGCCGGATCAGCTAAGATGGGTATCGATTTCAGAATAGCAGCACCACCTCAATACCAGCCATCGGCCGATCTTGTTGAAACCTGTCGCTCAGTTGCAGCCGGTACAGGAGCCAGGATTACTATTACCGAGGATGTGGATGAAGCTGTAAAAGGTGCTGATTTCCTGTACACAGATGTCTGGGTGTCAATGGGAGAACCGGACTCAGTATGGGCAGAGAGGATTAAACTCCTTCATCCTTTCCAGGTTAACAGAACAGTGATTGAAAAAACCGGAAATCATGATGTTAAATTCCTTCACTGCCTTCCGGCTTTTCATAACCGCGAAACAAAAGTGGGAGAGGATATCTTTGCAAGGTTCGGGCTTGACAGTATGGAAGTGTCCGAAGATGTATTCGAGTCGGAACGTTCAATAGTCTTTGACGAGGCTGAAAACAGACTTCATACAATCAAGGCAGTAATGGTGGCGACACTTAATCCGGGGTCTTAACCTGGCTATGCGATCCACTCCTTGACGAAGTAGAAGGTCATAACAAAGGAAGCGGCAAGTTTAAGACCGACGCCTGTCAGAAACCCGAACAGGCTTCCGAATCCGGCCTTGATGGCATATTTCAGATCATCCTTGAAGATCAGTTCACCGACAATTGCTCCCAGCAAGGGACCAACTATTATCCCAACCGGGCCAAGGAAAAGCCCGATAATAAGACCGACGGTCGCACCTCTTGTCCCGTATTTCGACCCTCCGAATTTCTTTGTGCCCCATATAGGCACTATGTAATCCAAAAGGGTTACCACAACAGTTACCACTGCGAGAACGATGAGTATGGTTGAGCTAAACTGTCCGAATCTGGAAAGATGCAGAAGAATAAGCCCGAGAAAGCTAAGAGGAGGACCGGGAAGAACAGGAGCCAGACATCCTATTATACCTGCAAGCATCAGAATAATCCCAAATATGAGAAGTAAATAGTCAGACATATAAGATCCTTATTGAAATATATATTCCCGGGATTATTTGCTGCCGAGATCTTCAAACTTTATGTCAGTGAATTCTTCCTGTGAAGATCCTTCATCCGCATTATAATTATTTTCAGCGGATTCAGTGACTGAATTCTGCGGGTAATCATTCCTGCCATCATCTGTGAACCTGATAGCCTCTTTCAGGCCTTCAACGAACTTCTCAAAATCTTCTTTGTATAAAAAGATCTTATGTTTCTCATAGAAATATTTGCCCTCTTTGCCAATTCTTTTCTTACTCTCGGTAATTGTAAGATAACGGTCATCCTTTCTGGTTGCCTTCACATCGAAAAAATATGTCCTTTTTCCTGCCCGGACAACTTTAGTGAAAATCTCCTCATTTTGAATCCTTTCTTCACCAGCGTTCATTTCATCCTTTATCCTGGTCTCTTCTTCCATCAGTAAGTCAGTTAATGTTAGGGTTTTAATTTGTATGTCAAATGTAACAAATTTTTTTTCAAATCAAAGCAGGCTGACAGAAGCGGCCTGAATTTTTTAATCCCGTTTTTGACAGTATCGGAAAAAGACTATTTTTGCAGCGGACAAAAATGAGGTTCTCAGGGAATGATTAGCAGAAGATTACTGCGCATAAAAGTACTTATGTCACTTTATGCGTTTAACCGGAGAGGAGATGACGATCTGGCCAGGGCTGAAAAAGAGCTGAAGTTCAGTATAACAAAGACCTATGACCTTTACCACTACCTGATACTCCTCGTCCTTGAACTTGCTGATGTTGCCCTGGATAGAATAGAACAGGCTCTCCAAAAAAAAATGCCCTCACCTGAAGACCTTAATCCCAATCGCAGATTTGTAGACAATGCTGTTATTATCCAGCTTAGAGATAATGCCAGGCTTAAGAAGTATCTCTCCGATTCAAAATTGTCATGGGCAAACCACCGGCACGTGCCACGTACGCTCTATAACAGGCTTACTGAGTGGGAACCATATAAAAACTACATGCAGGCAGAAATAAATAGTTATCAGGATGATAAAAAGTTCATTCTGAGCCTTTTCTCAGAATTTCTGCCTGTCTCCGACGACCTTCTCAATTTTCTCGAAGAACAGAGTATCTATTGGAATGACGACATGGAATATGTTGTCGTAATGCTAGATAAAACTTTGAAACGGTTTAAACAGGGACCCGGAGAAAATATCCCTCTGTTGCCCCTTTTTAAAAATGAAGAAGATGAAGCCTTCCCCAGCCTGCTGTTTCGTAAAGTCGTTATGAACTCATCAGAATACTCCGGGATCATTGACAGGAATACAACTAACTGGGAAGTGGAAAGAATAGCACTGATGGATATCCTCGTTATGCAGCTGGCCATAGCAGAAGTGATGGAATTCCCTGAGATACCCGTTAAAGTCACCCTCAACGAATATATTGAGATCGCAAAGTTCTATTGTACCTCAAAAAGCAGTACTTTTGTGAATGGTATACTGGATAATATCGTCAGGGAGATGAGAGAGAAAAGCCTGTTTAAGAAATTCGGAAGAGGTTTGCTGGGTGAACCCGGATATGATAATAGAAATACTTTGACTGAATGATGCTGAGGTTATACATCCTGGCTGTTAATGTTACACTTGTTCTTTTTTCTGGTTGCGGAAGCAGTAATGCCGAACCTGTGGCTGACGATGGCAGGCAACCGCAAGATACAGGTAAGGCGATCATAAGCTTTGCTGATTATGAACACAACTTCGGACAGGTGAAGGAGGGAGAAAAGGTCGGATATATATTTTCTTTCGTCAATAAAGGGACCGCAAGCCTTTTTATTAAGACAGCCGTCACAAGTTGTGGCTGTACAGTTCCGAAATTTGATAAAGAACCGTTTCCTCCCGGTGATTCAGGTACACTGGAGGTGGTATTTAATACTTCCGGTTACAGCGGGATTCAGACCAAAACAATTGCGGTACACTCAAACTCGGTAACACCGGTGGTGGTGCTGCAGATTAAGGCTGAAGTAATTAATAATAACTAATAGTGATAAAATGACCAGTTTTGCTTTTCTTCTCCTGCAGACACAGTCTGGCAGGGCAGGTGCTACTCAGGGTGGCAATATGACAATGAGCTTCATTATGCTCCTTGCAGTATTTGTAGTGTTTTATTTCTTCTTTATCCGTCCACAGATGAAGAAACAGAAGGAAATGACCAACTACAGAAACTCTCTTAAAAAAGGAGACAAAGTCGTTACAAACGGAGGTATATACGGTAGGATTCTTGAGGTAAAGGATAATCATGTAATGATGGATGTGGGAGGCGATGTTAAACTCAAAGTAGATAAGAATGCACTGATGAAGGACCCCACAGCCGAAGAACCTGCCAAGTGACATTCCGGGATAAATGGATAAATTTCCTGAGACACGGCCTGTATCACCGAAACGTGACCTGAAGAGAATTAACAGGGATTTGTTGATCTTTGCCGTTTTTCTTGTGCTCTCATTCCTCTTCTGGTATCTGAATTCATTGTCAAAAGTTCTCAATACTACTATCAGGTATCCTGTTACTTATGTCAACATGCCTGCCGACAGGAAGGCTTTCCCTGAACTTCCTTCAAAATTCAGTCTCCTGCTCAGCGGCCCGGGTTATTCAATACTCAAACTAAAGCTGGGCAGCAACGGAAATCCGTTGGTGGTTGATTTCGCCGAAACAAGTTTTATTACCAGGGGATCAGGATCAGATTATATTGTTACCGCATTACTGATTGCCAGATTTAATGAAAATATTAAATCCGACAGCAGGATACTCTCTGTAAAGCCTGATACTCTCTATTTTTCATTCAGATAAAAAATGCCTGATACCTGATGAGTATGACGGATCTTGAAAAGAAATTCAGAAAACAGGATCTTTCTATGACCAGAGAGCCAAAGCCCGGAATGAAACTGGGAATAACAGGTGGTATTGGAAGCGGTAAGACTTCAGTATGCAGGATTTTCAGCGTCCTGGGTATCCCCGTGTTCTTCGCCGATCCTGAGGCAAGCACAATAATGAACACCGACAAAAAGGTTATTGAGGGAATAAATAACATAGCAGGGAAAAATATTTACCAGGATGGTAAGCTCGACCGGGAACTTCTTGCCTCACTCATTTTCACCGACCCTGAAAGCCTCCGAAAGGTGAATTCTCTGGTGCATCCGGTCGTTTTTGATAAATTCCTGAAATGGGCTGAAGAACAAAATACTCCTTATGTGATAATGGAAGCCGCTATTCTTTTTGAAAGCGGTGCATCGGAACTGGTTGACAGAGTGGCAACGGTCTATGCTCCTGTCGAGGAACGTATTGCAAGAGTGACCAGAAGAAATAAATTATCCCGCGAACAGGTGATCCGGAGGATGAGAAACCAGCTCGATGACGAGGAAAAGATTAAAAGATCAGATTATGTCATCAATAACTCTGAAAATGACATGATAATCCCTGTCATCTTACGGATCCATGACGACCTTATAACCCATTTAAACTCCTGAAAAGAATGGGTGGATTCGGAAAATGGCTCGGAGGGGGACTGGGTTTTGTTATGGGAGGCCCCATAGGTGCACTGCTCGGCTTCCTGGTAGGATCTATGGTCGATAGCACTAATACTAACACTTCAACATATTCAGCAAGTCCCCGTGCAACAACCCCTGGTGCATTCGGCGTTAGCCTGACCGTGCTTATCGCTGCTGTGATGAAAGCCGACGGAAAAGTCCTGCGATCAGAGCTCGACTACGTTAAACAGTTCTTTGTCAGGCAGTTCGGAAGGGATTCTGCCCTTGAGGCGACAAGATTACTTAAAGACCTTCTTGACCAGGATATTAACGTCAGAGAAGTAAGTGAACAGATATCACGTAACATGGACTATTCCTCCAGACTGCAACTGCTTCATCTTCTTTTCGGAGTATCGCTCGCCGACGGAGCAGTTAACAAATCGGAACTTTCGATCATCGAAAAGATATCAGGCTATCTCGGGATATCATCATCCGATTTTGTTTCTATCAGGAATATGTTCGTACCCGAAACCGATTCTTCATACAAGATACTTGAGATTGAAAGATCGGCAAGCAATGAGGAAGTTAAGAAAGCTTACCGCAGGATGGCAATGAAATACCATCCCGATAAGGTAAGCCATCTCGGAGAAGACTATAAAAAAGCTGCCGGTGAAAAATTCAGGAAGGTGAATCAGGCCTATGAAAAAATAAAAAAGGAAAGAAATATGAACTGAAAAGGTTAAGAAAAGATACCTGACAAATAGCAATTTCATTAACATCCCTTAAATTTGATACTAAAATAAATAAGATGGTATTAAAAGACATAATGTCCATTTCTGGTGAACCCGGACTTTTTAAGTTCATCGCTCAGGGTAAAAACGCCATAATTGTAGAGCATCTGGAAACCTTAAGGAGAAGCAGCGCTTTCGGATCAGCCAGGATAAGCTCCCTCGATGAGATCTCAGTATACACCGAAAAAGAGGATGTGCCTCTTTCAAAGGTATTCGATGCGATATTTGAGAAGGAAAACGGAGGTCCTGCCATAGATTACAAGTCAGATCCTGAAAAGCTGAAAACATACCTGGAAGAAGTCCTCCCTGAGTATGACAAAACACGGGTGTATGTAAGCGACATAAAAAAACTGGTTCACTGGTATAATATCCTGCACTCCCTCAATATGCTCGTAAAAGAGGAGCCGGAACCGGTTAAAGAGGAGGATGTTAAACCTGATACTCCGGAGGATAAGCCAAACAAGGAGACCGGAAAGAAAACCATTCAAAAGAAAACCGGTGCATCAGGAAAGAAAAAAGATACCAGATAAACCGATGAATTTCGGCGGTGACGAAGTGGTATATAACTACGATGATTCACGGATCATCATAGTGCCTGTCCCTTACGACGCCACCAGCACCTGGATTAAAGGTGCCGATAAAGGCCCTGAAGCAATAATGGAAGCTTCGGTGAATCTTGAATTTTATGATATCGAGACCCGAACCGAAGTTCATAAACACGGAATACATACCATTCCTCCGCTGCTGACAGAAGACTCTCCCGATGTTCTTGTTGATACTGTCTGCAGGAAAATATCCGCTCTTCTTTCAGACAAAAAATTCCCAGTCATAGCAGGAGGAAATCATACTGTAAGTATCGGAGCTTTTAGAGCATTTTCTGAGAGATATCCCGATCTTACCATTCTGCAGCTTGACGCACACTCAGATCTGAGACAGGAATATGAAGGATCCCCATTTAATCATGCCTGCGTCATGGCAAGAGCCCGGGAGCTGGCACCTGTTGTTCAGGTCGGGATTCGGAGCATGTCGGCCGAAGAGCTCGCTTCTGCCGGCAGTGACAGGATCTTTACCGCCCACGAGTTATTCCTGTGTGACAGCTTGTGGTCTGATGCAGTCGATAAGCTTACAGATAATGTATATGTTACGATAGACCTTGATGTTTTTGATCCGTCCCTTATATCTGCAACAGGCACCCCTGAACCGGGAGGACCGTCATATTTTCAAATCATGCATTTTCTGAAACGTGTTGCAGCGGCTAAAAGAATTGTCGGATTCGATGTGGTCGAGCTTTGTCCCCAGCCCGGAAGCAAGGTTTCCGATTTTGTCGCCGCAAAGGTGATCTATCAGCTCCTGAGTTATATTTTTCAGTGATTATCTTCTTCTCCGTCAGCCTGCAAAGTATCTCTGTCATATTTTTTTGCCTCTTCCCAGATAACATTCATTTCATCAAGACTCATGTCATGAAGCGACCTTCCCTTGATCATGGTCTCCTTTTCAAGATAATTGAATCTTCTGATGAACTTTCTGTTTGTTTTCTCAAGAGCAGCTTCAGGATCAATACCATAGAGCCTTGAAGCGTTTATCAGGGAGAACATGACATCGCCAAGCTCTGATTCTATTTCATCCCTGCTGCCTTCTGCAACTTCCTGTTTTAGCTCTATAATTTCCTCCAGCACCTTATCCCATATCTGCTCCCTCTTCTCCCAGTCGAAACCCACACCCCTTACTTTCTCCTGAACCCTGTTGGCCTTTATCATTGCAGGCATCGAGGAGGGAACTCCTGACAGAACAGGTTTGTAACCGTTCTTTTCTTTTATCTTCAGGTGTTCCCAGTTCTTTTCCACCTCCGAAGCTCCCGAAACAACCACGTCGCCGAATACATGAGGATGCCGGTAAACAAGCTTTTCATTTATTCCCTTCAATACATCTGATATGTCAAACTTCCCTTTTTCAGCTCCTATCCTGGCATAAAATACGATATGAAGCATCAGGTCTCCCAGCTCATTCATTATTCCTTCATCATTTCCTGAAGAGATCGCATCTGCCAGCTCAAAAGTCTCTTCAATGGTAAGCTTTCTCAGACTTTTGTTAGTCTGCTTCATATCCCACGGACATGATACCCTGAGCCTGTCTATTATTTCAAGAAGCTTTTCAAACTCTTCAGAACTTTTCTTCTTAACATCCATTGGTTTAAATTTTAAAACAAATGATCGGGAGAACTTTTTGTGACTCTAATGTCGATACGGATAACAGAGCCTGTATCCAGACTGAGCAGCTCTGCCACATTTGCCCCGTTTATTGCTATCTCCAACAGATCGAGCGAGTTAAAACGGGCCAGAAGCTCTCCGACAGGAACATCACTGTATTTGGAGGATATTTTGTCGGTATAATCCTTGTTGCTCTGAATGAGAATACGATACTCCTTATCCTTAAATACTCTGTTGAATACTTCACGTGTGATGTTAGATATCGCATTCCCGTATGAATCGATAAAGATTATACTTCCCGTTATCACATCTTTTTCAATAGTGGCTCTCAGAGGTACCCGCTCGCTGATCGACCTGACAGTTAAACCAGGCCCGGCAGGTTTTTTACCTTTGATAATTCCTTCAGCTGCCATGGCAAATATCTCCAGTTCATCAGTTATGCCGGAGCGTTCTATCCTCACTATTTCATCAGGATCGGAATTGAGTATGAGATTGAAGATGCCGTTATCGACGCCTATGAAATAATGACCTCTGGCCTTAACAATCAGATATTCCTGTCCTTTCATGGCTTCCGAATGGACACATATGAGGTGTACACTACCCTCCGGGTAATTCTGGTAGGTATTCCTTATTACGAATGATGCATGAGAAAGGTTGAAAGCTGGTATACCGGTTGCATTTTCGATAATAACAGCTTCAGGGCAACGGCATAACAGTTTCCCCTTTAAGATCCCGTGATATATGTCATCAGGCTTCCATTCAGATGTTATTGTGATTACCGGCATAGGGGAAAAAACTTACGACAAAGATAATCTTATAAAGAAAAATAAGCTTACTTTGCAACTCCCGAAGCTTAATTTTTATAAACTTTTAAAAGGTTAGCGGCTATCAGGATAAATGAGCAATGCAGGAATTATTTAGCTGAGCTTTAATGACAGAGATAGTTATTTTTCTGGAAGATATCGATCCCGTCGACTTTTTCGGCACGAACAATACAATCCTCGATAAAATACGAGGGTTTTTCCCAAAAATCAAGATCCTTTCAAGGGGGAATGAAATCAAATGTATGGGGGAAGAATCGGAAATTACCGTCTTCGCCGAGAAATTTAACGGCCTGATTGAGTATTACAAAAAATTCAACAGGATAGGAGAGGAAGATCTTGAAAAATGCCTTTTCGATCCCGATCATATGAAATCAGTAACAAACGGTGAATTTGAAAAAGTCCTGGTGTTTGGTACCAGCGGTAAGCCGGTAAGGGCCAGAACCATTCACCAGCTGGCTCTGGTTAACGACTACCGTACAAACGATCTCATCATAGCCGAAGGTCCTGCAGGTACGGGAAAGACATATACATCGATTGCAATTGCCGTAAGAGCCTTAAAGGAAAGAGAGGTCAAGAAGATAATCCTTACCAGACCTGCCGTTGAAGCGGGTGAAAGACTTGGCTTTCTGCCCGGCGACATGAAGGAGAAGCTTGATCCATATCTTCAGCCCCTGTATGATGCGCTTCATGATATGCTGCCATTCAAAAAACTCGAGACACTTATCGAAGACAGCACAATTCAGATAGCACCCCTCGCATACATGCGCGGCCGTACACTTGAAAACGCATTTGTTATTCTCGACGAAGCTCAGAATGCCACCATCAATCAGCTGAAAATGTTCCTTACCAGGATGGGCGTCAGCTCAAAATTCATCATTACCGGTGATTCAACCCAGATCGACCTTCAGAAGAGAAGTGATTCAGGACTGCTTCAGGCAATGAGAATACTCGATGGAATCCAGGGTGTGTCAATAATCAGATTCGATGAACGCGATATTGTGCGACACAGACTGGTAAGACAAATAGTAAAAGCTTATGAACAGGAAGAAAAACCTGACAGAGAATAAAAAAAGATTTATTATGTATTATAAATTCAGATAGTTATGCCAGGCACAATAATAAGTTCAGACTTCAGCTTTCCCGGACAGAAAAGTCTCTATAAAGGCAAGGTAAGGGATGTCTACAATATCGATGATGAGTATCTTCTCATGGTCGTTTCTGACAGGATCTCGGCATTCGATGTCGTCCTTCCCAGAGGAATACCATACAAAGGACAGGTGTTGAACCAGATTGCCGATAAATTTCTTGACGCCACTTCTGATATTGTGCCAAACTGGAAAATAGCTTCACCTGATCCCAATGTTACTTTCGGCCATATCTGTAAACCCTATCCGGTCGAAATGATTGTCAGGGCCTATCTTGCAGGTAGCGCATGGCGGACATACAAATCAGGGGCAAAGGAAATTTGCGGCATCCCCCTGCCCGAAGGTATGAGAGAAAACCAGGCTTTTCCGGAACCAATAATTACCCCCACTACCAAGGCAACCCAGGGGAACCATGATGAGGATATTTCACGTGAGGAGATCATTAAGAAAGGCCTTGTAAACGAAGAAGAATATTCCCTTATTGAGAAATACACCATGGAAATTTTTAAACGCGGTTCGGAAATAGCAAAAAGCCATGGTCTGATTCTTGTTGATACAAAATATGAATTTGGCAGCAAGGATGGAAAAATTTATCTTATCGATGAAATAAATACACCCGATTCATCGAGATATTTTTATGCCGACGGATATGCGGAACGATTTAATAAAAACCTTCCACAGAGACAGTTATCCAAGGAGTTCGTCAGAGAATGGCTCATGGCAAACGGATTTCAGGGAAGAAAAGGGCAAACAGTTCCGCCAATGAGCGACGAATTCGTAAATGAAGTGTCTGAAAGATATATTGAACTTTTTGAGAACATTACAGGAGAGACATTCATAAGAGCCGATATTTCGAACCAGAAGGACAGGATCGAAGACAATTGCATAAGATTCCTCTCCACTCTGAAAAAATAACCTTTTTATGCGAGACGGAAATTTTTTTAAAATATACCTTGTAACATTGATGTTGCTGATCTTTGCAGGAATATCGGCAATGTCGCAGGTCGTTGTTGAAAGGTCAACAAATAAAGTCATCATTTCAGGGATCCCCTACTATATACATATCGTAAAAAAAGGTGAGACAGCTTACTCACTTGCAAGGGAATACGGCATCACGGTAGAGGAACTGACTCGGGAAAACCCTCCTGCCCTATATGGTTTAAATGAAGGACAATCCCTCAGGATACCTGTTAAACCCGTCGCTGAAGAAAAACCTTCGGTAAATATTTCTCAAGATGTAAAGCGCGATGAGGAAAAATATATTTATCACATACTTCAACCTGGTGAAACTGTTTATTTTCTGTCGAAGCACTACGGGGTTTCTGAGAGAGAGATAATTGAAAGTAATCCTGGCGTCGAAATTTCCCGGCTTCCTGTCAACGCAGAAATTGCTGTTCCGAGAAGAGTCTTCAGAACTGAAAGACAGGATTTTGCTGTACAGGAATCAAATTATATTTTTCACAAGGTCGTCAGGGGAGAATCTCTGGCATCAATTGCCGAAAAGTATAATATTACTGTCAGAGAGCTCAGGAGGGAGAACAGAAATATAAGGTTTCCGCAGGTCGGCGATTATGTCAGGATCCCGGTGCCTGGCCCGGCCATCACCGAACATGAAGATGAACTGGAAGCAGACACCATTGTTGTTGATGAAGGCCAGAGGCACATAATGCTTGAGGCGCCAGCGGATTACACACCAGTCAGAAACCTGAAAGGTTCTGTCGACGTGGCAATTCTGTTGCCGTTTTACCTGGCAGAGAATGGTGTAAGAGCCGATATCGACTCTTCACAGATAGTGAAAGGGAAACGTATTTATAAAAGAGTTAAACGTCCTGATGACTGGATCTTCCCCGGCAGCACGGGTTTTGTTGAAATGTATGAGGGGATACTTCTTGCCCTTGATACTCTTTCTTCTGTTGGCCTCGACATCAGTCTTCATACCTATGATATTCGAAATGACACAATTGAACTGACACGACTTATAAGAAGTGGCTCTCTTGAAAAGATGGACCTCATAATCGGTCCCGTATATTCAAATAACCTTGTTATTCTGTCAGACTATGCTGGCGATTTAGGCATCCCGGTTGTGTCACCGGTTCCACTCTTTAATAACTCCGTGCTGAAAGACAATCCATTCCTTTTTATGGCAAATGCCTCACTCAATGTTGCACAGAAGGTAATCGCAGAAAAAGCAGAAGAATATTTCGATAATAATATCGTCTTCATCCATACTGATACGGCCGGAATAGATCCCAACATTAAAAATTTCAGGGATAAAATATATGCCGAATTATGTAAGAGGATCCCATTCGATGATATCAGGTTCAAAGAGTTTATTTTCTACAGCAGGTCTGCATTTAACAACGATTCCATAAACAGACTCGGACATGCACTTTCAGAGAATGAGAACAATACCATCATAATCGCCTCTGAGGAAGCTCCTGTCATCAGTGAAACCATCATGGAGATTCACTCTCTTTCGAAACAATTTCCTGTCAGGGTGCTGGGATACCCTGCAATGAGAACACTCGATAATCTTGAGCCTAAGTTTTTCTTTGATCTGGATATTATTATGCTCTCACCATACTGGATTGACTATTCAAAACCCGACGTTAGAAAATTCACTGCCGGCTTCCGCCATAAATTTTTTACAGAACCACGGGAGATGAGCTATGCATGGCTGGGATATGATATTGCTTACTACTTCGTAAGCGGACTGGCAATTCATGGAAAGGCATTTCTGAGGAATCCTGAGATCCACAATCCCGACCTCCTGGAAACCTCTTTCGATTTCCGCAGAAACAATATCAGCGACGGATTTGAAAACTATAAACTCTACGAAGTAAAATATTCATCCGGGTATGAGGTCATTCTTATGCCAGAAAAAACAAAAGAATATTAAAATACTGGTTATCAATATAATAAGCTCTAAAGGCAGATCTTTTGTTAATAAAAATTAACAATCGGGAATATATGATAACATACCGTTGTCTATAATTTGAACAGCATGAAAGGATCCTACAGGCAGGCTGACGACACGGAACTGATTAAGGCTTCTGTAAATGGCGACCGGCTTGCTTTCAGTGAGATCGTTGAAAGATACAGAAAAATGGTAGCCAGAACGGTCAAAGGTATGCTTGGGGATTCAGTTTTTTCGGAGGACATAGGACAGGAAGTGTTTATTAAATTATATAATTCCCTGTCCGATTTCAGAGGTGAGGCAAAGCTGTCGACATACATACAAAAGATAGCTATTAACCTTACCCTGAATGAAATAAAAAGAAGAAAACGATTCTTTTCAATGTTCTCCCAGGATGGAGACAATGAATTATATGAACATGAAATTCCGGATCCGGAAACAGAACAAAAACGGGAGGCAGCCGAAATGGTGAACAAGGCATTGGCTGGTCTGGAACCTAAATTCAGAATTGTGGTAACTATGAGAATGTTACAGGGATATTCAACCAAAGAGACAGCTGAAATTCTTGATCTTCCACTGGGAACAGTACTCTCAAGGTTGTCAAGAGCTCAGGAACAACTTAAGGAAATACTAGGTAAACTCTGATATTATGAAATCTTCAGAATTAAAAAAGCTGATAATTAAATCACTTGAAGAGGATGCCGGTAATGAATCAATTGCAGGCAGACTCGAAATGGAAGGTGTTACCTTTGATTTCGGAAGAGACTTCACCCGGAAGGTTGTTGATAAAGTCTTTTCAGTATCTTCAGAAATTGTGGCCGAAAGAGAACTGTTCAGGTCCATGAGGTTCGTTTTCAACAGGGTGGCACTGACAGGAGTGGCAGCAATATTGATCCTCCTCTTTTCAATATTCCTTGCCGAAGGATCTTTTTCGCTCAATTCATTCCTCGGAATCGGGGATTCTATAGATGAAAGTATTGTATGTCTGTTGACAGATATCTAAAAACAAGAAATGAAAGTTAAATCAATTCTTCTGATTGTATTGACCCTGCTGATAGGTTTTGTTCTGGGAATGCTGACCTCGGCTCAGATAAGACTGAATAAGCTGAAACCGGTACGCCTGTATTTCTCGGAAGAGAGATTCAGGGAAGGTTTCTATAAGATAATCGAACCCGATGAAAAACAGAAGGTCGAGATTGAGAAGATCCTTAATAAATACGCAAAGGAAAACACCAGCCTTCAGACAGACTTCAGAAAGCAACTTGATGTTAATATCAAGGCTTTCAGAAAAGAACTCGATTCCAAACTGACAAAAGAACAACTCGCCAGACTTAAGGAATTTGATGAAAAAAGACAGGATATTATCCGTCAGGGAAGAAGAGACAGAAAAGGTACTCCCGATTCTCTTAATAACAGGCATCCAGGGAATAGCGGAAGGGATTTTCACGGCGATGATGGTACGGGATTCCGTGACAGACGACCTCCTTCGCCGGGAGAGCTGCCTCCACCACCGCCACCTCCCGATTCCTCTGTGTCATCCGATACTAAATAAAATATAATCCAGGATAATTGGAATATCATCTTTGTTGACACCAAGATCAGTCAGCAAAGCCATGTCCTCTGAAAAGATAGCCATAAACTGCTCTGTGGTAATCTCTCCTTTCAATATGCTTTGCCTGTAATATTCCACGGCTTCCTTTTTTAAACCTTTGCAAAAGGCCAGATGCCCCATGTTAACAAGATCATGGGAGCTAAGCCCTCCGGAAGATAATCGTTCAAAATAACGCTCCGACTCTGTGAACTTCCCAAGTGCAAGGTAACAATAGGCTATGGGTCTGAGAATGTTAATATTTCCCGGATCATTGTATTCAACCCTGAAATAATGACTTAATGCTTTCTCGTATTCCTTTAAGTCGAGGTAACAGTGAGCTGTCATAATGGCCGTATGCAGATTGTCGGGTTCAAAAGTTCCGGCTTCAAGATAATAATCCAGGGCCTCTTCAGTCCTGTCGAGCCGGCGAAGACACAATCCTATCTTTTTGATTGTCCAGGGTTTTCTCTCAATGATCTCAGCTTTCCGGTAGTATTCAAGAGCCTTCCCGTAATCTTCCAGCTTCTGACAACAATAACCCATCTTTTCATATATGCGGGATTCATCAGGTTTCAGTTCAACCTGCTTCCTGTACAACTCCAGTGCATCCTCATAGAAATCCTTGCTGAAGAAATAATCTGCCAGCCCTGCCTCAGCTTCTGCTGCATTACATGTAAGCCTGAAAAATGAAGAATTATATATGTCAAGCCTGCCGCTGAAAATGTCCTCAAACTCCTTTTTGTACGGCGAGAGCTTGAAAAATCTGTATATATCCTGAAGATATTGGGTTACGTTCGTACGGAAATTTCTTGTAGGATCAGCAATTGATTCATTGTCACCATATTGCCCAAGGGCTTCAAGCTCCATCCTGAAAACCTTCAGCATCATGTTTTTCTGTGTGGCCGGAAGATATTTCAGGTTAAGTATCAGTGAGAACTTATCGGAGTTGCAGATAAAAGGCGTTTTGTACATTGCCTCTGCCATCTCATTTGTTCCCGGCCCGAGAATCTCATCACGGAATATCTCATTAACAATATCGTGATCGGGATAAAAAGGCATAAACCAGTTCTGAAAGTCCTTGAAGAAATCAAAATGTTTCAGGTTGGCAAATGCCGACATGTACACGTCAGCTCCTTCCATCTGGAGATTGGTAAGCTCCTCCATGGTCTTGAAAATATCTTCCGTGTCTTCAAACATCCCCGCCCAGTCAGGATTTTTTTCTTCACTGGCTTCTCCCGGCAAAATATTGTTCAGATCAAGCTTGTCCTCAATCCTCGGCCTGAGTTTGGCAACCTGAGGAAGGATCTCATCCTGAAGCCTTTTACCCAGCTTTTCGGTTTCGCGCGACCTGAGTATCTGAAGTACAATTATCCTGCAGTGTTCTCTGAAATGTTTGTTTTTACCAAGTTTCGATATAGCCGTAACAATTTCAGGATATAGCAATATCCTCTCATTATAGTAATGAAGGTTGAGTATAAGACCTGTCAGAGCTCTTTCCATGACCTTATCTTCTCCCAGCTTATATATTCGGATCAGCGATGTCAGCTTTTCAGTCTGCCAGCACCTGAAAAGGCTCAGGGTTATGGCCGTTGTAAATATTGAAGATTCATGCCAGCGAAATTTACCCGATTCGAAGATTATCTTTAGCAGGCTCTCTTCGGCTTCTCCATAATAGTCAGTCAGCCATAGATGGTTGAAAATGTTCCTTATTAGCTGCCGGTGCTTTACCGATATCTCAGATTCGGGATCGGGATTTATTTCGGTACTGAGCTTTAACCATTCATCAAGTTCCGATTTGAACATCAGGTCATCAACATTTTCCACCAGGGTTTTTCCCGTCAGTTTCTGCTCTTTCTCTGTCTGTTGCTTTACCCAGTATGTATTCCATCCGGAATAATGTGACAATATGTCCTGCCTGACCTTGTCGGACAGTTCAAGAATTGACTGTATAAGCTTTGAATATACCCTTTCCCGTTCAGGATCTTCTACCCCGTCGATAGTGTAGGTCAACATGTTCCTGTAGGTCATCACCAGGTCTTCGTATTCGTCGCGAAGATGCCCCGATGAAACAGACAGTATCATATCATGCAGAATATCAAGGCTTTGCTTGATTCTTCGTGTAGATACAAGTGAACATATTTTTTTATGCTGCTGTATGGTTTTTTTTGTGTCCATTGAATGTCTCCGGAAAAACAGGTGAACTGATTACACCTTATTTTCTTTTTTTGATAACTTAACTGCAAACATCAGGCCGATGTAAAAACGTCATGGAGATGTTGACAATAATAAGGAAATCCCCGTGACATACAGGTATTTTTCAAAAATTATATCCAATACTCAGGTAACCGTTAAGGTTCCCGAACCAGTCGTTAAATGGATTCTTTCCATATGAAATCCCTGCTCTGACCGGACCTATAAGCGTCATGTAGCCGGCTCCAAGACCTATTCCTGCAACAAGGTTGTAACCGTCATCCCTGTAGATGCTCTGAACAGCAAAAAGATCAGAGTTAAAGATCAGATGAAACTGGTTTACAGGTTCAATATCTATTTCAAAACCTAAACCGGCTGCTTTTCTGACAGGCATTTCAGAGGTCTCGAATCCGGTCATGGGGATCGTTCTGTCGCTGACTGAATGTAATCCGCCAATAAAATAATAATTATTCTGCATAATTGCCGAGTCTCCCCGTGATGAATATACTATCTCAGCCCGGAACGATACTGTAGCATTTTCTCCTCCGGGAAAATATTGTCTCAGCCCGCCACGCACAGTATAGTTCTTTGCAAAATCAAAATATCCGGGGGAAGCCTTATCGTAGCTCGTTTTGCCATCATTTGTCCTGATGGATGACGATAACAATCCTGACCTTCCTGCAGTTAATTCAAGCAGCGTTCCTTTCCCGGGGAAATATTTGGTGTCGAGCGAGTTTATTTTATAACTGAATGATGTACTTAAAATATTGTAGGATATGTTTCTTAGTCCGGATGCTGATACATATGCCGGATTTATATTCCGGTTTTCATAATTGCCCGATACTGATATCAGATGGTTTAGTCCCGGACTCCTTGACAGGCTGAGTCCGGATGAAAAATCATACAGTACAACCTGTCCGGTTTCGTCTTTGATATGGAGAACAGGCACCGGATTCTTTTCATAGCTGAAGTTCAGGGAAAGACTGCTCTTTTGCTGCCATCCCAGGTACTGAAGAAGAAAACCGTTCAACCTGTAATACTTTCCCAGAAATGAATTTATATTGAGCCAGGTACCCGGAAAAATGAAATTCCTTGCCGACATTGAGATAAGGGCTCCGGAACCCAGGGTGTTATCGTAATGAAGAGCTCCAAACATCATCGTTTCCGGATTTTCGATGCATTCAATTACGAGTATCAGGGAATCATCTTTAGGTTCTATCCGGTAACTGACTTTTTCAAACCAGTTTTTTCCGAAAAGAAGATCGATTCTTTCCAGAAGATCATGGTTGTCGACCGAATCCCCGTCATGGACATGCAGTATCCCTTTTATCTGCCTGTCGGAGTAATTCCTGTTACCGGTAATTTCTATCCTGTCAAAGAAATAGTAGTTTCTGTTCATAATATTCACGGGGAAATGCTGAGGACCAATGCTGTTAAGCGAATCGGCCAGTCTTCTTAACCCTGGCCTGAATGGCTCAGCCGCTTTGTATCCTCTTCCGTAAATAGAGTCAACATTGCTGAAATCCATCGATGAGAAGCCATTCAGATCAGGTTGAATGAGATAATCGGTATACTCTTTCTGTTTTTCAAAATCGTTGTAACCCATCGAAAACGCAAGTTGTTTCAGTATGTTGGAGACATTGTCAAGCTCTTCTTCATCCTTCCATAAAAAACCTGTGTATGAACCTATCACGATGTCGGCTCCAAGTTCGATGACTTCCTCCGCTGCAAAATTTCTGAAAACGCCACCGTCTACAAGCAGGTTCGTATCCTTTTTTACAGGAGTGAAGACAGAAGGGATAGCAAGGCTGGCTCTTATTGCCTCGGGAAGATATCCTCCCTTCAGATCGATCACCGAAGCGGTAAGAATGTCGGAAGCCACACAGACAAATGGTATTGGAAGTTTTGAGAAATCATCTGTCGTAGCTGCCGGCCATGCATAGAAGCTGAGAAAATTTTCGATCACCTGTCCGTTCGTAAGCCCCGATGGCAGATTTACCTTCTTCAGCGATACGGGTAAGGATGCAATACTGTTATGAAAGTTCCTTTTTTCCAGAAATGTGATTTTGTTTTCAGGGATCATATTCATTATGACGTCGTTAAGATCAACCGATTTCAGAATGCTCAGAATACTGTCGGTGGAATAACCCGTCGAATATAGTCCTCCGATAACACTCCCCATGCTTACTCCCGATATGCAGTCGGGCCGGAGACCCTCTTCTTCCATTACTTTAAGAACCCCCAGGTGTGCAATCCCCAGCGACCCTCCTCCGCTCAGCGCAAGACCAAGCCTCGGCCTCCTGGTTATCTCCTGGGCAACAAGAAATGATGACAGGTAAAATGCAAAAAAAATGATCAATACGGCTTTTTGTAAAATGCAGTGGTATAAAGTTTTATTGTCAGCTAAATGTCCGGATCCGGGTAATGACATTTTTGTAGTGGTATAAGATCAGTTATATTACCGAAGTTACCAATTTTACTTAATTTTATGAAATGAAACTTATACCGGAAACCATGTCCGGGTGGCTTCCGACTTCAGTGAAGGAAATGGAAGCCCTGGGATGGGATGAACCTGATGTGATCCTTTTCAGCGGCGATGCTTACATCGATCACCCTTCTTTTGGTCCGGCCGTGATTGCCCGGCTGATGGAAGATGAGGGATTCAGGGTGGCAATAGTACCGCAACCAAACTGGAAGGACGACCTTCGCGACTTCAGGAAATTTGGCAGACCTCGATATTTTTTCGGTGTTACGGCAGGAAATATGGATTCAATGGTGAATCATTACACTGCTGCAAAGCGCCTCCGTTCGGATGATGCATATTCTCCCGGCGGAAAACCCGGATTCCGCCCGGATTATCCGACAATAGTGTATACCCGCATCTTAAAGCAGCTTTTTCCCGATGTGCCTGTGGTGACAGGAGGTATCGAAGCCTCGATGAGACGTCTTACACATTATGATTACTGGAAAGACAAACTTGAACCTTCTGTCCTGATTTCATCGGGTGCTGACCTTCTCATTTACGGAATGGGAGAACAACCTTTGAGAGAACTGATCCGTCTTCTCAGGAAGGGCATACCTTTTCATTCGCTCAGGAACATTCCGCAAACAGTTTTTGTGACATCGGAAGAAGAAGCTCTGCCACGGGTAAAAGCATGGCACGACATTGAGCTGCATTCATTCGAAAAATGTTGCGCCAGTAAAAGAGCATTCTCTGAAAATTTTGTTTTTTTCGAGAAGGAGTCCAACAGGATCCGTTCAACAGCCAGGTTATCAGAATCTGCAGGAAACAGGAAGATAATCGTGAATCCGCCCTTTCCTCAAATGACTGAAGCAGAATTTGACCGCTCATTTGATCTTCCCTACAAATATATGCCTCATCCCAGGTATTTGAAAAAGGGCCCCATACCGGCTTATGAAATGATAAAATTTTCAGTCAATCTGCACAGGGGCTGCTTCGGTGGATGCAGCTTCTGCGCTATCGCCGCCCATCAGGGGAAGCAGGTGGTGAGCCGGTCTCACAGGTCTGTCATGAACGAAATTTCAAAGTTAATTCAGCATCCCGGATTCAGCGGGGTTCTCACCGATCTGGGCGGACCATCAGCCAATATGTACAGGATGTGTCCTGAAAACAAAGAGCTGTGTCTGAAATGTTCCAGGCCATCATGTATCTGGCCGTCAGTATGCAGGAACCTGAATACCGACCATGCTGCTTTGTTGTCTCTTTACAGGACCGTACGAAATATCCCCGGCATAAAAAAAGCATTTGTGGGAAGTGGAGTGAGATATGATCTGCTCCTCCAGGAGTGGAATCCTGCTGCAGGCAGAACGGAAAGAGAATACCTGGAAGACCTGGTGAAACATCATGTTTCGGGCAGACTGAAAGTCGCTCCCGAACATACCGGGGAGCAGGTTCTGAAATTAATGCGAAAAATGCCGTTTGACCTCTTCCGGAAACTGAAAACGCGCTTTGACGAGATAGTTAAAAAGGAGAACCTGAACTACATGATAGTGCCCTACTTCATCTCCTCACATCCGGGATCGGATGAGGAGAGCATGAAAAAGCTGGCCTCTGAAGTTAGATCACTCGGCATTAAACCGGAGCAGGTTCAGGATTTCACTCCAACCCCTATGACACTTTCTACGCTTATCTACTATACTGGTTTTGATCCTTATACCGGCAGGAAAGTGTATGTTGCCAAGGATCCGGCGGAGAAAAAACGTCAGAAAGAATATTTTTTCTGGTACCGGCATAAAGCAAAGAGTAACATCAGGAAATGACTTTTATTTTCAATATCCCTTAATAATATCACTAACGATGAAAAGGCAAACCATTCTATTGTTTATCCCGGTACTTATAGCCGGATCAGTACTGTTAGCCTCCTGCTCGGGAGAAAAACCAAATGTTGCAGTTCTGGCAACTATAACAACACCTTCACGGGGAGGCCAGACATTGGTCACCAACCTGAATGACGGACAGATACCAGACAGTGTGGCACAGGGAGTCCGTCGAAGGTTTTCAGGAACTTCAGGACAGGGAAGATTTTCACAACGGGCAGGCGTTCAGAGATATGAATGCAAATGGAATACACCTGTGACCATTGATGAAACTGCCGTATTCTGGTATAATCACGATAGTCTGGTGAAGCTTCCGGTGGCATACAGGTTCAGTTACTGGGACGGATCGGAATATATACCTGTGAAAAACGCCGAAGGACTCGGACTGTTGAATGATCAGTTTAACAAAACCACATTCAGTGAAGTGACCACCACTGCCCTGATGCTGGAGATCGATTCTGTTCAACGCTTTCTGTCCCCGCTCCTGGAATGGGCGGTTTACAAAGCCATAGGAAGTCCTCCAGTTGCCCCTGTCATCGATGCCGGCGCCGACCGCAGTGTGATAATAAACGGAAAAACATGGCTCACAGGAGCAATTAAATCAGCCGGCCGCCTCAAAAGGACCTCCTGGAGCGCATCCGGTCCAGGTCCGGTGGAATTCGAAGATCCCTCTTCTTCTGAAACAACAGCTACCTTTTCAGTGCCTGGCGAATATCAGCTTGTACTTACATCGCAAACAGGCACGGCAAGCTCCTCAGACTCAGTAAAAGTCAAAGTTTGTCCGCCACCAGAACCTGAGCGGCTTGAAGTCGTTTATACAAAGAAATATTCTGTTGACAGCCCCCTGTGGAATGATCGCGTGAAAGTACTTATAACCAACTGGATACCTCATTGCATAAGGCAGATCGAAAGAACAGACCTTAAAACAGGGCAGGGAGGACTCGACAACTTTATTGAAGCGGCAAAAGCACTTCGTGGAGAAGCTCATGGACGGCATCTGGGTTATGTCTTCTCAAATGCATGGGTACATCAGACTATCGAATCGATGTGCATAGCCCTGATGGTCGACGCACAGGGCGACAAGGATATAATTGCAGCCCAGGAAATGATGAAGAAGACTCTTGAAAAATGGATACCGATAGTCCTCGCGGCACAGGAACCTGACGGCTATCTTCATACTGCTTATACACTCCGCGACACAACCAGATGGAAGAAAAAATGGGCTCCGGAAACACGTGGAAACCACGAAGGATATGTAGCAGGATATTTTATCGAGTCGGCAATAAATCATTATACACTTACCGAAGGCACGGACAGAAGGCTTTATGATGCAGCAAAGAAACTCGCCGATTGCTGGGTAGATAACATTGGTCCGGGAAAGAAAAATTGGTATGATGGTCATCAGGAGATGGAACAGGCGCTGGTGAGATTCGGCCGATTTGTTAACGATATGGAAGGCCGGGGAATGGGCGACAGCTATATCTCTCTAGCAAAATTCCTTCTGGATAACAGGGGAGGAGGCAGTGAGTACGATCAGAGCCATGTGCCGGTACAACAACAATATGAAGCTGTAGGCCATGCTGTCAGGGCTGTCTACAGCTATTCGGCTATGGCCGATGTTGCAGCCGAAACCGGCGATACTGACTATCACAGTGCGGTTATGTCGCTGTGGGACAACATTGTAAATAAAAAATACTATGTAACAGGAGGGATCGGAAGCGGAGAGACATCAGAGGGTTTTGGCGATGACTACTCCCTCAGAAATAACGCTTACTGTGAATCCTGTTCAAGCTGCGGACTGATTTTCTTTCAGTATAAAATGAACCTTGCATATCATGATGCAAAATATGCCGATCTGTATGAGGAGACGATGTATAATGCCTTGCTTGGTTCAATCGATCTGAAAGGCGATAATTTCTTCTACGACAATCCTCTTTCTTCAGCTACAATGAGATACGACTGGCATGTATGTCCCTGCTGCGTAGGGAACATTCCGCGGACATTACTGATGATCCCTTCGTGGACTTACGTGAAAAGCAACGATGGAATATTTGTAAACATGTATACGGGCAGTACCATAAAAGTTGACAGAGTTGCCGGAACCAATGTGGAAATGGTGCAGAAAACCGATTATCCCTGGAGCGGCAGGGTCGATATAACCGTAAATCCTGAAAAAATTACAGACTTCACGATCCGTTTACGTATACCCGACAGGACCACCAGTAAGTTGTATAAACCTGTCCCGGAGATTAATTCACTCATTTCTCTTGCCGTGAACGGCGATCCTGTTGTGGTAAATGAGGTCAGGGGATATGCTGTAATAAAAAGGGAATGGAAAAAAGGCGACGTTATCAGTCTTGAAATGCCTATGGAAGTGCAGGTCATTTCACCCGACGACAGAATTGAAGCTGACAGGGGAAGGGTTGCCCTGAGGTACGGACCTGTTATTTATAACGTCGAGAAGGCTGATCAGCCCGACATCGATAAGCCTTTGGGTAATAAACCTATTAAAGCAGTCTGGCATCCTGAAATGCTAAAGGGAATCATGGCTCTTGAAGGTCAGTGGGCCGATGGTACTCCTCTTAAAGCCATTCCAAATTATGTAAGGCTCAACAGACCAGTAAAAAGAGAAGAGGGAGACAGATCTCCCACTTCTGTTGTATGGATGTTAAAATAATGGTGATTGTTACCCGGAATACGGATTGTTTTTTTATTCGTATTCTTTGATTATGTTCCTCACATCATCGGGAGCCACGCGGCCATAGGTCTTGTCGCCGATCATAACCACGGGGGCGAGTCCGCATGCACCAACACACCTGAGGCTGGAAAGTGAGAACCTGCCGTCGGGACTGGTCTGGCCTACCTGCAGGCCAAGTTCTTTCTTGAACTCGTCAAGGACTTTCTCGGCGCCTCTGACATAACATGCCGTACCCATACAGATGCTGATAGGGTATTTTCCCCTTGGTGTCATTGTGAAAAAAGAATAGAATGTCACGACTCCGTATACCTTCGCAACCGGAACGGTGAGGGCGTCGGAGATAACTTCCTGTACTTCTGCAGGAAGGTATCCGAAGTGTTCCTGGCACTTGTGCAGTACGTTGATTAGTTCCTGTGGGTCGTTGTTGAAAGATGAACATATCTCCTTAATCTTGTTCACATCTTCCTGCCTGAGTTCTATTTTGATGCTTGACATAGCGATATATTTTATGTTTTGCGTTAATTCGGTTACTGTTTGACAACAATTTTTTTCTTTTTGTCAAAATAGTGTGTATGAAGGAGATGATGGGCTTTTTCGCTGTTGGGTTTACCCAGGAATTCTTCGTAGAGTTTTATTATGAAGGGATTCTCGTGGGATTTTCTCAGAGGTTTCATGCTATCTTCTCTGTATATGGCAGCAGCCCGGGCTTTAATGATCTCCGAATTTCCATGATGCAGAGGTTGTCCGCCTCCACCGATACAGCCTCCGGGGCAGGCCATCACCTCAATGGCATGAAATTTTGATTTTCCTGATCTTACATCGTTTAGAAGCTTTCTTGCATTTCCAAGCCCGTGAGCTATTCCAATATTGACAGGCAGTCCGTTAAAATCTATTGTTGCAGAGCGGACACCTTCAAGCCCCCTTAGTTCTGTAAAATCTATTCTTGGAAGCTTCTTACCTGTATGAACTTCGTAAGCAGTTCTGACAGCAGCTTCAATTACTCCTCCCGTGGCCCCGAATATCACGCCGGCACCTGTCGATTCTCCCAGGGGTGCATCAAATTCACCTTCTTCAAGATTGTCGAAATCGATGTTTGCCTGCTTAATGAATGCACCCAGTTCCCTTGTCGATATGGAAAAATCTACATCAGGGTTACCGTCAACTGAGAATTCATCTCTCTGACATTCATATTTCTTTGCCAGACAAGGCATTATGGATACCACCACCAGGTTTTTCCTGTCAACTTTTATCTTATCTGCAAAGTATGTCTTGGCAATGGCACCGAACATCTGCTGAGGCGATTTTGCTGATGAAGGAACGTCCTTCAGGTCGGGGAAATACTCTTCAAAGAAATTTACCCATCCCGGACAACAGGAAGTGAGGATAGGAAGTCGGGCGCTTTTGTCGCCGTTAAGGTGACGTGTCAGCCTGTCGAGCAGTTCGGTTCCCTCTTCCATAATGGTCAGGTCGGCTGCAAAATCGGTGTCGAAAACATAATCAAAGCCCAATGATCTGAGAGCGGTGACCATTTTACCTGTCACGAGGGTGCCAGGTTCCTTGCCGAACAGTTCTCCCAGGGCTGCTCTTACTGCAGGGGCAGTCTGTACAATAACTGTTTTGGTCGGATCGGCCAGAGCTCTCAGCACTTCAGGTGTATGATCCACTTCGGTCAGAGCGCCTGTCGGGCAAACAGCAACACATTGTCCGCAGTAGGTGCAGGTGGAATGCTCGAGGTTCTGTTCAAAGGCAGGCGCAACTGTTGCCATGAATCCCCTGTTAACCGCAGAGAGAGCGCCTACCGTCTGTACCTCGTTGCACATCATTTCACAGCGGCGGCACATGATGCATTTGTCCTGGTCTCTGATGATGGAAGGAGAGGTGTCCTTCTTGTATGTTGACATAGCTGCTATTTCCTGGCCAGGAATCTCCCTGATGCCCAGACGGTGTGCCATCGACTGAAGTTCGCAATTGCCCGACTTTGCACATATAAGGCAATCTTTCGGGTGGTCGGAAAGAATGAATTCCATTACTGTGCGGCGTGCATTCAGAACGCGGGTGGTATGAGTTCTCACAACCATTCCATCTTCGCAGTTAGTGGAACATGAAGGGGCAAGGTTCCTCCGGCCGTCAACTTCAACGACACATATACGGCATCCGGCAGGTTTGTTTTCTATACACAGATCCTTAAGCTCCATATAACACATTACAGGGATATCTATTCCAAGCTCTTTTGCAGCTTTATGGACGGTGGTGCCCTTAGGCACTTCAATTTTTTTGTTATCTATAGTAAGAGTGATAGTCTCCATTTCCGGCACTTCTTGAAATTATTGAATTATGATAGCGTCAAATTTGCATTTTTCCATGCAGGCGCCGCACTTAATACATATTGAAGGATTTATTACATGAGGTTCCTTTCTTTCCCCCGTTATTGCTCCCACGGGGCAGACTCTGGCGCATGCTGTGCAACCCACGCAGTTAGCTTCGATGATGAAATACTCCATTAGGTCCTTACACTGACCTGCAGGACATTTTTTCACTGTAACATGCGACTCGTACTCCTCAGGGAAATTGTTGAGGGTGGAAAGCACCGGATTTGGCGAGCTCTGGCCGAGACCGCACAGTGAAGTGTCTTTGATTACATGACACATGTTCCTGAGCCTTTCAAGGTCTGCCGGAGTTCCCTTCCCTTTGGTAATATGATCGAGAAGCTCATGAAGACGCTTGTTTCCTATCCTGCAGGGAGCACACTTGCCGCACGACTCTTCGACAGTGAATTCCAGGAAGAATTTGGCAACTGACACCATACAGTCGTCCTCATCCATCACTATCAGTCCTCCTGATCCCATCATGGATCCTGCAGCAGTGAGATTGTCAAAATCGATTGGAGTGTCGAGATGCTTTTCTGTCAGACATCCACCCGAAGGGCCACCGGTCTGTGCGGCCTTGAATTTTTTCCCTTTACGGATTCCTCCGCCGATTTCAAATATCACTTCACGAAGTGTCGTTCCCATGGGTACCTCAATGAGGCCGACATTATTAATCTTTCCTGCGAGAGCAAAAACCTTGGTTCCCTTTGATCTTTCAGTTCCGATAGAGGCAAACCATTGCGGGCCCTTCAGGATTATGGGTGAAATACAGGCAAATGTCTCGACGTTATTTACATTCGTGGGTTTTCCCAGGAATCCTGATTCGGCAGGGAAAGGAGGTTTAACCGTAGGCTCTCCTCTGAGGCCTTCCATTGAATGGATCAGGGCCGTTTCCTCACCGCAGACAAATGCTCCTGCTCCATATCTGATATCGATATCAAAATTAAAACCCGTGCCCATGATGTTGTCACCCAGCAGCCCATATTCCCTGGCCTGATCTATAGCTGTCTTCAGACGTGATACAGCAAGGGGATATTCAGCCCTTATGTAAATGAGGCCTTTGCCAGCTCCAATACTGTATCCGCATATTGCCATGGCCTCAAGTACGGAGTGGGGATCTCCTTCAAGTACGGAACGGTCCATGAAAGCACCAGGATCTCCTTCGTCGGCATTACAAACTACGTATTTTACATCAGCCTTGTTCCTGGCAGCTATTTCCCATTTCAGTCCGGTAGGAAAACCTCCTCCTCCTCTGCCCCTGAGTCCTGAATCCTTGATGGTCTTGATCACATCTTCAGGCTTCATTTCGGTAAGCGCCCTGGTAAGAGCCTCATATGCCTTATGTGCGATAGCATCCTCTATGTCCTCAGGGTCAATTATACCGCAGTTGCGGAGTACGATCCTGAGCTGCTTTTTCTTCGGGGCAAACCCGGCTTCAGAGGTTATTTTTTCCCCACTTGCAGGCTCGGTGTAAAGAAGCCTGTCAACCATCCGGCCTCTCATAATGTGCTCTGTGACAATCTCCCTCGCGTCGTCGGATGTAACACCTGTATATATGACATCGCCGGGCATAATTTTCACAACAGGTCCGAGATTGCATAGTCCGAAACAACCCGTTTTCACTACAGTTACATCGTTTTCGAGAGCGTTGGCTTCGAGCTCCAGCTTCAGGCTGTCGAGAATTTCTTCACCCCGGCTTCCTGTGCAGCTTGTTCCGCCGCATACCCATATCTGCATTTTTTCTTTTGGCATATTTTTTCCTCCCGGTATCTTTTTACTGAATTGTGTTGAAGTTGGAAGGCAGGATGCCATCAACATATTCACCGTTCTTGATAAATTTTTCAATTATCTCGTCGGCCTTGAGCTTGTCGACGTTTCCGAACACAACCGGATCCTGGCCGGGTCTCTTAACCTCAATCGTAGGCTCTGCAAAACAGTAGCCCATGTCACCTGTACCCGTAATGTCGGCATCAATGTTCCTTTTCTCAAGCTCCTGTTTCAGAAATTCGTAGACCGGCTTTGCTCCTGAAGCCAGACCGCTCGTTCCCATATGTACTTTTATGCGGATCCTTTCCCTGCCGTATAGTTTGTCCCGGACCTCGGTTCTGATCCTGGCAAGTTCGGCAGGCGATTTTATTTTTTTCATAATCAATTGGATTATAATGTTTTATACCTGTTGGCTGGTGCTGGAAATGTTATTCGACTGCAAAATTAAAATATTATTTGTGAATTAAATAACAATGTTAATAAAATAACAGTATTTTATATTAGTTCTAAATAATGAGGGTTTGCGTTTGTGTTTTCTTAGACTGTTAAGGAAAAAACATAACACCGATTATATTTCCCACAATTTACAAAATCATTCTTTCAATGCATGTAGAAAGGGTATTAATTTAAAAACAGTATTTTTGTTAACGATGGTACCTGAATTATTACTAACCTAAAACTTATAGCTGTATGAAAACCACCGGAAGGTCAAAATTCCTGCTTCTCCTGACGTCAATATTAATTGCTGCCACAACCATAAATGCACAAAGGCCTGCAAGAGGAGGCCAGGTTGCAGTAATCGGCTGGGAAGACGATAATTACTATCTTCTGAGAACAACCGACCAGGAGCAAAATCCCGTAGTTCTCAAAGTGAATATACGAACAGGAAAGAGTGCCGTGAGCAAAGCCCCGAAAACAGCCCGTGAGATCCTCGATGAATCGCTTCCGGGGGATGTGGCTTCAGCTGCAGGAAAAATCTACAGTCCTGACTTCAAAAGCGTTCTGTTTGTCAGGGATAACGATCTGTGGCTTTTCACCTCGATTCAGAAAGAACTCCGACGTCTGACCACCAGTGCTGAGGAGGAAGTTAATGCACGTTTTTCTCCCGATGGCCGCAGGCTGGCATACACAAGAAACAGGGATCTATATGTGTTCGACATACCTGAAAACAGAGAGATCAGACTTACATCAGATGCTTCCGATGATGTTTATAACGGATATGCAGCATGGGTCTATTACGAGGAAATTCTGGGTCGGCCAAGCCGCTATGCTGCATTCTGGTGGGCTCCCGACGGCAACAGGATTGCATACCTGCGATTTGATGAAAGTGAAGTGCCCGTATTCACTCTTAACAGACTCGATGAACCGGACGGCGTTCACGGTAAACTTGAAGTCGTTCATTATCCCAAACCGGGAGATAATAACCCAAAAGTTAAAATGGGTATAGCTGAGATAGCAACCGGAAAGACTACATGGGTTAAAACTGACTATTCCGTCGATCAGTATATCGCATGGCCTTTCTGGACACCCGACAGCAGAAAACTAGCCATCCAGGTCCTGAACCGCGATCAGAACAACCTTAAAATTATCCTTGCCGATCCACTCACAGGCGACTTTCAACAGATATATGAAGAAAGCTATAAAACATGGATTGAGTTCCACGAAGACATCCACGTACTGCAGAATGGATCAGGATTCATACTGAGAAGTTATAAAAACGGATGGGAAAATCTTTACTTTGTCCCCTGGGAAGGTATTGGTGAAACACAACTTACCGACCTCGACTTCAGGGTGACATCGATAAACCGAGTTGACGAAAACCTTAAAACAATCTGGTTCTCGGCCACAGGAACGGAATCAACCGACAATCATGTTTTCAGAGTAGGGCTCGATGGTACAGGCCTCCTTCAGCTTACCGCCGGCAGCGGATCACACAATGTAAATATCTCCCCCGGAGGCAGATATTATATCGACACGTGGAATAGTATCGACGACCCGGGGGCTATAGTAACATATACCAGAAACGGTAAAATGCTGAAAGAGGTACACAGGTTCGAAAAACCTGATTACGACCCCGAAAAGCATCCAAAAGCAGAACTTGTGTATATCCCTACATTCGACGGTCTATTTAAAATGCCCGCTGTAATAACTTACCCTCTCAATTTTAACCCTTCATCGAAATACCCCGTGGTTTTCACCATCTACGGAGGACCTGATTCAAAGAACGTGTCCAGCAGATGGCAGGGTACAAATCCTTCATTCTATGCACAGAACGGAATAATAACCTTCTCTGTAGACCACAGGGGATCAGGCCATTTTGGTAAAAAAGGCCTCGACTATCTCCATCGGTCTCTCGGAAAATGGGAGTTGCTCGACTATGCCGATGCCGTACAGTGGCTCCGACAAAAACCTTTCGTCGATCCTCAGAAAATAGGTATTACCGGAAGTTCCTACGGCGGATATATGACCTGCATGGCTCTGACCAAAGGTGCAGAATACTGGACACATGGTTTTGCCGGATCGTCAGTTACTGACTGGAGACTGTATGACAATGTATACACCGAAAGGTATATGGATACTCCTGCCGATAATCCTGAAGGCTACAGGGACGGATCGGCACTTACCTTCGCTACCGGACTGAAAGGAAAGCTGTACATGACTCATGGCGACATGGATGATAATGTCCACATGCAGAATTCAATATACCTGATATCCAGGCTTCAGGATGCAGGAAAACGATTCCGGTTCATGCTTTATCCTAACGGAAGACATGGCTGGGGCGGGGCAAAGGCTCTGCATTCACGGAACGAGGCAAACCAGTTCTGGCTTGAAAACTTCTTCGGTGACTGAAATCATTAAGGTTTGAGCCTGACATTATGATGATTCTTATTATAAACGCTTTTTATTCCGGCCAGTATGAAAAAAATAAATAAAGTTTTAGGCATTTTATGCCTTTTGTTGATATCTGTCCCGGTCAAATCGGAGTCAGTGCCCCAGCCTGCCTCAAAGGAGAGAAATATCCTTGCAAGAGAGGCCGGTGAGATAAATCTGAAGGAAGCTCTTGTAAAGGACGATTCATGGAACAAATTCCCAGGTTATCGCGACCGGCAGTTCTGGGAATCATTGCCCGCAAATATCAGACAGGAATACATCGCCTCGGCCGAAATTTATCTTGATTACGACTGGCCCGTTGTTAAGGCAACCGATTACCTGGAGTTCGTGCGATCAGGCGACCGCCGTCAGAGCGCATATTCTGCCTGTAGTAATGCACTCATTTCACTGGTGATGGGAGAGCTCGTCGAGGGAGAAGGCCGTTTTACCGACCAGATCATCAATGCGGTATGGTACTTCAGCGAGCAGACATGGTGGGGCTGGTCGGCTCATCTCTATTTCCAGAAAGCACCGGGAGGCTTGCCTGACATAAACGAACCTACTGTTGACCTGGGTGTTGGAGAGATAACAAACAATCTGTCCTGGACCTACTATTTATTTAAGGACGAGTTCGACAAGGTTCACCCGCTCATCCCCACACGTCTGAAACAGGAGATTACAAACAAGGCTCTCAGACCATATTTTGAGAGAGATGACTTCGGGTATATGGGGTTCAGAGGCGGCAGACCAAATAACTGGAATCCATGGGTTAATTATAATATGCTGACCAGCTACCTGCTCATGGAAGATGATCCTGTTAAAAAAGCACAACAGGTAGACAAGATCATTAATTCTCTCGACAAATTTCTTAACGGCTATTCCGACGATGGCGGATGCGATGAGGGACCATCATACTGGGGTGCTGCAGGAGCCTTGTTATATGAAAGCCTGGAGCTTCTTAAGGGTGCCACAAATGGTAAGTTCGACGTATTTGATGATCCTCTGATAAAAAACATAGGGACATATTTCCATAAAGTCAATATTCATGCACCCTATTTTATAAATTTTGCCGATGCTGATCCACGCACCGGAGGCAATCCTTCTGCAGTATACAGGTACGGTAAGGCCATTGGTGATCCGACGATGATGAAATTCGGGGCCTATCTGGCACGACTGAACAACTGGGGAGAAAAAGCCATGAGTGGACGTATCGGCGACCAGATCAAAAACCTGGGTCTGATAAATGAGATCAGAACTGCTGATGCTGAAGAAGCACTGGTTGCCGACTTCTGGTTCCCGGATACAGAGGTCGCAGGAGCACGCGACAAAGAAGGAAGCTACCTTGGATTTTTCTTTGGTGCCAAAGGTGGTTTCAATAACGAAAGTCATAACCATAACGATGCTGGCTCATGCCTGATGTATTATGATGGTAAACCCTGCCTCATAGACCTGGGACGCGAGGAATATGTCGCCAAAACTTTCAGCTCCCGTCGTTATGAAATATGGACAATGCAATCGGGTTATCACAACCTTCCGGTTATCAACGGCGTTGACCAGATGCAGGGAGCGAATTACAGGGCAAATGATGTTTCATTTCGTGCAGGAAGCAAATCGGTGACCTTCTCAGCCGATATTGCAGAAGCCTATCCCGAAAATGCAAGTGTAAAAAGCTGGATAAGGACCTACACTCTTAACAGGGGAAAAAACTTTATCGTAACCGATAAATATGTCCTGAATGAAAATTCAGGACATGTAACCTCATCAAACTTCATTACAGGCTGCAAAGTCAGTGTGGACGGTCCGGGCAAGCTGAAGCTTGAAGGTGAAGGATTCGTAATGACTATGTCTTATAACAGGAAAACAGTAAAGCCTGAAATTGAATTTATAGAGGTTACCGACAGATCGCTGAAGCGTTACTGGCCTGACGGGGTAACAAGGATAAGGCTCGTTTATATCAATCCCGGGAAAGCAGGTACAAATTCTGTAGTGTTTTCGCCTGTGAAATAATATTTAGTTCTTTAAAAGTTGATGGAAAGTTTCCTTTGATTTTTTATATATCGCTTCTATTTGTTTGTTATATTGGGCCGGTAAATTAATTCAGATTATATGATTACAGGGATACTCAGAGAATCCGGAGACGAAAAAAGAGTGGCTATGTTACCCTCTGAAGTTGCCGGACTAAAAAAACTCGGAGTGGAGGTTCTTGTCGAAAATGATGCAGGGATGAAAGCCTTCACAACTGATAACGACTATCGCTCGGCAGGAGCAGAACCTGTCGGCAGGAAGGATCTGATTGCAAAGGCCGGACTGATCCTTTCAGTTAATCCACTGCCGGAGAATGAACTGAGCCTGTGTAAGACAGGACAGGTTCTCTGTTCGGTCCTTAATCCTGTTGAAAACAGCGGCTGGCTCGAAAAAGCTCGTCAGCAGGGGCTTACAGTGCTGGCTCTCGATCTTATTCCACGGACGACCAGAGCTCAGTCGATGGACATCCTCTCATCTATGGCAACGGTGGCCGGCTACAAGGCTGTGCTCCACGCTGCATCAATGCTGCCCCGTTTTTTCCCGATGTTCATGTCGGCAGCCGGAACGATCAAACCCGCCCGGGTGCTTATTCTCGGGGCCGGAGTTGCAGGCCTCCAGGCTATTGCTATTGCCCGTAAACTGGGAGCCGTTGTTGAAGTATTCGACGTGAGATCGGCTGTAAAAGAAGAGGTTAAAAGTCTGGGAGGCAAGTTTATCGAAGTCGAGGGAGCCGTCGAAGACTCTTCGGCAGGAGGTTATGCTGTTGAACAGACTGAAGAGTTTAAGAAGAAACAGCAGGAACTGATACAGCAAAGAGCTCTGGCTGCCGATGTTGTAATCGCAACAGCACAGATACCAGGTAGAAAGGCACCTCTTCTCATCTCCGGTGCAACAGTGAAGAGTATGAAAGCCGGTTCCGTCATCGTCGATCTTGCAGCCTCAACCGGTGGAAACTGTGAACTGACAAGAAACGGAGAAACCATAACGGTAAACGGTGTCACAATAATAGGCAAATCAGATTACCCTTCCGATCTTCCTACCGACGCCAGCAAAATGTTCGGCAGCAACATTATCAACCTGATGAAGATAATGATCATGGCTGATGGTAAACTGGAAATCAATCTTCAGGATGACATTCTTAACGGTACAACCGCAGTTCACGGCGGAGAATATATAAGTCAGCGCGTGAAACAAATGCTTAATATCAAATAGATTATACTATGGAAAACATACTAAGATTCATCTTTGATCACAGGGAGGCAATATTTCTTGTCATCCTTTCAATTTTTCTTGGGATAGAAGTTATCAGCAACGTGCCGGCCATACTACATACACCCCTTATGTCGGGAGCAAATGCCATTCACGGTGTCGTTATTATCGGGGCCATAATCGTGATGGGGCATGCCGACACAACAGGATCAATGATATTGGGATTCCTGGCTGTGGTGCTTGGAACACTGAACGTGGTGGGAGGCTTTGTCGTCACCGACAGGATGCTTGAGATGTTCAAGAAGAAGAAATAACCTGGTTTAAACATTAAAGATTTACAGTATGGATCAGATAACCGGATACTCTGCAGGTATATCAATACTCGAAATAACCTATATAATTGCATCAGTCCTTTTTATTTTCGGACTGAAAATGCTCAGTCATCCTCTGACTGCACGCAGAGGTAACATCCTGGCGGCAATAGGCATGACAGCCGCCATAGTTGCTACTATCCTCTGGCATAAGAAAGACGGAAAACCAATTGGCAATATAGGCTGGATAATTGCTGCCATAGTAATAGGGACCATTATAGGATGGGTAATAGCGAAGAAAGTCAAAATGACAGCAATGCCCCAGCTGGTTTCATTCTTCAACGGTATGGGAGGTGCTGCCGCTGCCCTGATATCAATGATGGAATTTCCGCATGTGAGCCCTGAACTTATTGCGGCCCAGGGAATGTCGAACGGACATGTGCTTGCAATACTTCTCGGACTGGTCATCGGAACTGTATCATGGGCAGGTAGTATGATAGCTTATGGGAAACTCGACGGCTGGATTGGCGACCTGAGGATTAAATGGATGAAATACGTCAACCTGTCCATCCTCGCGTTCATAGTCGCTTTTGTTGTTTTCATAATGACACGCGACGTTACGTCAACCACCATTCTGACACCATTCATATATATACTGTTTGGTGTTGCAGTCGTATATGGAGTTCTTTTCGTTATGCCCATAGGAGGGGCCGACATGCCGGTGGTTATATCCCTGCTCAACTCCTTTACCGGTGTTGCAGCAGCCATGGGCGGATTCCTCTATGACAACCAGGCCATGCTCACCGGTGGTATACTTGTAGGCTCTGCAGGGACAATACTTACCATCCTGATGTGCAGGGCAATGAACAGATCGCTGCTGAACGTTATAGTGGGAGTGTTTGGAGGAAGCGGTGCGGCAGCCGAAGCGGGAACAGGAACGGTAAAGGAGATAACGCTTTCCGATGCAGCAGTGCTGCTGAGCTATTCCAGGAAGGTTGTCATAGTGCCCGGCTATGGTCTCGCCGTCGCACAGGCACAGCATATATGCCACGAACTCGACAAACTTCTCGAAGAAAAGGGAGTGGAAGTGAAATATGCAATTCACCCCGTGGCAGGCCGCATGCCGGGACATATGAACGTGTTGCTTGCTGAGGCCGATGTTCCTTATGAACAGCTTGTTGAAAGTGATGAGATAAACCCCGACCTGCCTAATACAGATGTGCTTGTAGTGATAGGAGCAAACGACGTTGTAAATCCGGCAGCTGAAGATGATCCCTCCAGCCCGATATACGGAATGCCTATTGTAAAAGCCCGTGATGCGAAAAACATCATCGTTATGAAACGCGGTATGGGCAAAGGATATGCAGCAATAGAAAATATGCTCTTCTTTAACGAAAAAACAAGAATGCTCTTTGGAGATGCCAAAAGTACTCTCCAGAACCTGGTTAATGAAGTGAAGAACCTGTAGCAGAAAACTGCTGGAACAGGCATGTTGCATCATTATCAAAAGTCATGAATGACTGTGAAGAAAAGCTGAAGGCGCTTCGTCTGATAATGAAGCAGAACGCAATCGATGCTGCCGTTATCCCTCAGTCCGACCCCCATATAGGAGAATACCTGCCCGACCACTGGAAAATAATTCAGTGGCTTACAGGTTTCTCCGGATCAGCGGCAACGGTAATTGTAACACATGAATTTGCAGGACTGTGGACCGATTCGAGGTATTACCTCCAGGCGGAAAAACAGCTTGCAGGATCCGGATTTACGCTCATCAGACCGGATAATCTAAGCATGTCTGACTTTGCCGGCTGGCTTGCTGCAAATATTTCATCCGGGTCTGCCATAGGTCTTAATGGCAGTGTTTTTCCCCTCACTGATTACAGGAAAATTGCAGACAGGCTGAGAGAGATGGATATTAGCTATGTAACTGATTTCGACCCGGTAAGCTCCATGTGGGAGAACAGGCCACCAATGCCTTCATCTCCGGTATGGGATCATCCGGTCTCGTTTTCAGGAAAGGACCGTTCAGTAAAGATATCATTGGTGCGTGAAGAGATGCAGAAAACAGGAGCCGGATATCATTTTATAAACTCTCCCGACGATATTATGTGGCTTCTGAATATCAGGGCTAACGATCTGCCGTACTCTCCCCTGTGCTTTTGTTACCTGCTTATAAGTGATAAAAACCTGGTGTTGTTTATCGGCACCGGAAGAATAAAAGAAGACCTTTATCATGAATTTGTTAATATGGGGATTGAGATCCGGCCATATAATGAAGCAGGGAAATATATTTCTTCACTTGAAATTGCCGGATCACTGCTGATCTCTCCGGCCACAACCTCCCTTACTCTTTACAATTCAATTCCCTCACACCTGAACCTGATTGAAGGACAGAGTATCCCGGCTCGTTTTAAAGCTGTTAAGAACAAAACCGAGATTGAAAATATATCACGTACTATGATCAGCGACGGGGTAGCCCTGACCAGGTTTTTTTACATGATAGAAGAGGGGAGAGGCTCTGATGAAATTACCGAACTGTCTCTTTCGCAAAAGATCCATGAGCTCAGGGCAGAGCAGTCGGGTTATTTATGTCCCTCTTTTCAGGCTATAGTTGCATATAACGAAAATGCGGCTCTGCCGCATTATTCACCTGATAATGCAAGTGATAAAGTCATAGGTAAAACCGGTATTCTCCTTGTCGATTCTGGGGGCCAGTACATAGGAGGCACAACCGACATAACCCGGACGATCACCCTTGGAGTTCCTTCTGCCCGGCAAAAAATAGATTTTACTCTTGTATTAAAAGGGCATATCGCACTGGCTAAGGCTAAATTTCCGGCAGGCACAAGAGGTTACCAGCTCGACATCCTGGCACGGAAGCATCTGTGGGATGCAGGACTGAATTACGGACATGGCACAGGCCATGGAGTCGGATATTGTCTGAATGTGCACGAAGGTCCACAGTCGATAAGTCCGGCTGGTAACAAAACGGCCATCGAAGAAGGAATGCTGCTCTCAAACGAGCCTGCAGTATACCGTACCGGGGAATATGGTATCCGTACCGAAAATCTGATCGTCTGCTATGCTGATGAGGAAACGGAATTCGGTCATTTTTTGAAATTTGATACGCTGTCGCTCTGCTATATCGACAGAGGCCTTATCGACATGTCATTGCTCGATAGTGTGGAAATTAAATGGATCGACTCCTATCATAATGAAGTTTTCGGGAAACTGAGCCCTCATCTTGGTTCTGAGGAAAGTTTATGGCTCAGGGAGAAAACAGGACCCCTGTAGGATTCTCAGATAAAAGGATTTTTTTCATTCCCTTTTCCGTACTACCTTATCACGGATTCAATCCGGGTAACATCCACTACCGGGAATTCAGTTATCCTGAGCCTTGCACTTCCGTAGGGAACAAGCTGTATTGTCTCCGTGTTACTTTCAGGTAATACCGGGCTTGGCGGAGGTACATCGGCTGAATTGTCCTTTAAACCCCAGCGTGGTATTTTCATTCCCCGGGCATTTATGATAACTGCGGCATCTCTGTTCCATAAATTGTACTTTCCATCCTTCTCCGACCATATCATGTCATCACTGTCAGCAAAAGGATATTCTGTTATCTCGTTTTCAATGACCACAAATCCCTTTTCCCTGTTCACCGGATCGATAAGCAGCCCGTAGTTCCAGTCACTTTCCGGAGTTATTTCCCAGTCTGTACTGCCTTTATACCCGAAGTTGTCATAATTTAGTTTTATACTCCGATATTTTTTGTCAATGTGAAGTGAGTAGTACAATGGCCCCCGGAGTATTGATACTGCATTGTTATACCTGGTCTCAAACCTCAGGTCCATGGGAAGCCTGAAGGTTATCACATCCCCGTCTTCCCATTTTTCTTCAAGCTTCACTGTTGATCCGGCATTTCCGCTGACATATTTCCCCCTGAAGTTAAAAGAAACCGAATCTGCCCATCCCGGAACCCTCAGATATATAGGGAATTTCACTTTTTCAGTTGTGGATATCTTCATCTTAACGAAGCCCCTGAAAGGATAATCCGTCTCTTCGGTGATGGTGACTTCCACTCCTTTTCCTGCCAGTGCGGTCACCTTGCAGGGACCATAGGCCACTGCAGCAAGGCCGTTATCGTTGGTGGCCATCCACATATTTGCCGTAAATTTGGGCCATCCCTGGTGCATGTTGGCAAGACAGCAGGCGAAGTTAGGCATAAGGCCGTATATGTTTGAATTATCGCCGTTGGTCGACCATGCCCTCTTTGCCGCCGTAACCAGTACCTGGTTTGACTGCTGATCGTACTGGTGTGCCCACATATCGGGTGTTGTGGTTCCTGGGAGTGCGTTGAAGGCAAGAAGTTCGAGCCTGTCTGCAAGTGAATTATCTCCGAAGATGGCGTATAATTCCCCGAGTGAAAACATGTACTCCACCACGGCGCATAGTTCTGTTCCCCGGTCGGGACTCTTACCCGAAAGATGTTCATCACCTGAGAACCTTCCTCCTGCCTGTCCGTGATGGCGATCATATTTCTCAATTCCGGCAAACACAGCATTTTTATATCTTTCATCACCTGACTGCTGATACCATAAACCAGGATATTTGATAGCCATTCCATTGTTGACCACATGGGCCGTCAGCCCGTCCTCTTTCCAGTTGAGAGGTATCTTCTTATCAGCTACAGCTGCCGAATCCCATGGGAACTTCTCATAGTAGGAGGTCCAGCCGGGGCTGTTTTCCTGGATTGAAGCTATTGTTTCCAGTATCCATTCTTCACCTGTTTGCCTGAACAGCCAGTAGCCTGTAACAGCATTTTCCATAGCCCTTACCCCCCGCCATTCTTTTCCGGCCCAGTCGGGAGGTGAACGGTGAAGGTATTTGTAATATTGAATCAGAACATCAAGGGCACGTTCATCATTTGTAGCTTCGTAATACTGCATGAGAACCTTGTTGGCTACAGCCAGTGGCCAGCGGTCGGTGTTTTTTAGTGGTCCGTACCAGCCTGAATCCCTGACGCTTGCGAGGATGGGCTCAATCCAGGACCTGACTTTTTCCTTCAACCGGTCATTGTCAAGAAGGTACGCCAGAGGGACCAACCCGTCAAGATAATACGGGCCTCTTTCCCATGAATCTCCTGTGCCTCCTTTCCATGCCGAGTTCTTCAGGTCGGGCCAGAAATCGTCAAGGTTACCGGTCAGCCCCGAAGCCTGTGCTTCAAGCTGTGCCTTCAACCATCCTTCAGGTTTCACGGAACCAAGAGGAAGTTGAATATAAGCATTCTGCTTCAGTGGTTTGCTGTTGCTTCTGTAATGTTTGTTCCTGTTCTTTCCAGTGCACCCCGAAATTATCAGAAGTATAACTGAAAGCATCAAAACAATAGTTCTTTTCATTTTATAATATTTTGTTACGTCCCTTAATTTTTCATACCCTCACGCCCTCACGCCCTTCTTCGAGGGGATTATCGTTGTAAAAACCTTACCACTGATCCGTGAGACTAAGCTGCGGATTGATACTACGGTTAATATCAACACTTTCCATTACCTGGACCATATCGAACCACGCAACCCCGGCTGTTGGCATCTGAAGGATTAAATTTGTGCGGGAGGGATCTTCTGCATGGGGTGGAATTGTAACAATTGTTACATATTCCCTCCATTCATCTGTAAGCTCAAACTGTTTATGCCCGTAATCATTAAGCGCGATCTCAAAATAATTTCTCCTTAATTCTTTGTCTTTATCAAGGCCCTGTTCAGGATCACATTTAGCCCATATCGAAATATAATATGATCTGCCCGCTTTCCCTTTATAGGGGAAGAGTCTTAATTTTGCGCTTCCATTTTCTGTGGGTGTCACAAGTCTTACAGAGTGATATCCTTCAATGAATTCCCTCGTATCTGTAAAAAATGTCGCTCCTCTGTCGCCTCCGTTACGGGCATAAGTTGCCGACGGAATTCCCGGACTGGAAAGGTCCTCAAAGCCCGGATCCCTGATGAGATTCAGAGTCCAGGGTCTGATGTCATCTTTTCTTTGTTTCATCGTCAGCATGTATACCTGGGAACCGTAGGGAGATAGTATGTCGCTGAAGTATCCTCCGTTAACCGGTAATGAGCGGTTCTCGAACAAAACCCTGGCTTTTCCGGTAAATGAGGTTCCCAGACTTAGATCACAGCGAGCGGGTGCATTGCTTCTGTTGGAAGCGATAATCATAAGTCTGCCGTCGTGCAAGGCAGATGCTGCCATTATGTTAGGAGAGGACGTTTTTACAGATATGGCCGCTTCATCGGAAAGCAGCCATGGAGTGAGCTCTGCTATTTCGACAGCCATCTTTCCGCATTCGGCCCAGGCTGATGTGGATTTAGGAAACAGGTTAAGTCCCTGGCGAACAAAGTATTGTATCCCCCTGGCTCCTCTTATTATCGACTGGTATGTCATTGCTCTCAGTTCCTGTGCTGTGGGTTCTCTTTCCCAGATCTCCCCGCCACCAAAAGCCTGTACAGCTATCCAGACGGGTTTTTTTCCCCTGTATTCTGTGTAAAGTTGTCCTGCAACATTGCCAACCATCGACACAGGCATGGAAGGTACGGGATATGGATCGGCCATGACTATGTCGAGCACCCCGGCATAATCAAGCGCTGAAATGAAAGGTGTCATGAAGACCATTGAGACCGGATGCCAGGGATCAAGTTCCTTTATGATATTGTAATATGGCATCAGTGAATCAGGGCTGATCTTATATCCGTTAGGTTCATCGGCTATATACCATGCCAGAAGGGCCGGATGATCCCTGAACGCTATAACCTCTTCGCGAAGAAATTCAATCCTCTGCCCTGGGCTCATACCTTCGATTACGGACCCAACACCTCCTCCTCCGGCAACAGACAGGAGATTATAATGCACTTTCATCCCCAACTGTGCACAGCGGTCCATGTATGCTTTCCTTTCCTCCCGTTTTCCGGGAAGTATCTTTTGGTATGGAGAGATCATGTTGAAGCCTTTCACAACTTCTTCTTCGGCCAGTGCAGGGTGAACCGGAGAGTAGGTATAAAAACCGAAGGGGAAAAAGGGCCTTCTGTTTACTATTAGTCCTCCGGTCAGTCGGTCGGTTTTAACTTCGTTTGGTTTGTATCGAAGGATGGTGAGCGCTGATTCAGCAGTAATGGTTTTATTTCCGTCTCCGGTTGAAACTGATGCAATAATATTATAGTAGCCGGGATCCTGATCGATGGTTATGGGTACCCTGACAATCTTACCTCCGGGTGTTCCTTTCCACGAGCCTGTATTTATGTTATTGACACTAAGTGAAACATTAATGTTCCGGTAACGGTGTCCAGGCGGGACGAACAGTAAGACTTCACCATCTTTTTCGAAGGAATAGAAGTTATATCTTGTTGTAACTCTGTATGATGCAGGGCCGGATGGCTGACATAAAACAGATTGAATGAATAGAAAGGCTAATGATATGAATGATATTGATCTGCCTGACATTTGCCGGACGGGTATAACTGGATATTAATTTGTAAAATAATTTAAAATATTCCTAAGGAGCAAACGAATCGCATATTGATAAGATTATTAATCCGCTCGCGGGATGAGGATATAAATTCATGGACAGGACGACCATGTTCTACCTCCGGAAAAGTATCTTCAGTTCTACCGAGTCTTCTGCCTGTAGTCCTCCGGATTTCGCAGGATTCCAGCGCGGGCCTTCTTCGATAAGCCTCCTGGCCTCTTCTGAGAATACTTCGCCGGGACTGTCAATTATCCTGGTTCTGATTATCTTTCCCGTACTGTCCATAACTACAATGATTTCGACCATGACGCTGTCGCCAGGCTGAAGCTGTTGAGGTAGCCTTACGTTTTCCCTTAGATATTCTTCATAGTTGCTCATGCCGGGAAGCGGCTCCGGAGCAACTCGATCCGATTCACGGTAAGCGGCAGAGACTGCTGCGGCTCTTGCAGCTTTTTTTTCCATACCGGCAGCAGGATTTTCCACCTCAGCATCTTCAGCTACCGCAGCTACCTTAACCACATCTGTTTCTGCCTTGCCGGCTGCAAGAGGCTGTTCTTGTGCCATTGCATTCAATGCTGCCGGTTCCCCTACGGCGTCAGTTTTAGTAACGACGTTTTCCCTCACGCCGGCCTTCTCTTCAACACTCACGGGTGCTGAAGGTCCAGATTTCATTTCACCTTTTTGGCCGGCAGCTTCCTGTATCCCTGCTCTCTGCTCCTGATCTGAGGTTTTAGTTTCCTGTTTGACCGGCGTTTGTTCAGGTGTTTCCATGATCACAGCAGGAGAGGGTATGCCTCCGATCTCTTCTGTCCTAACCTTTCTGTTTACGACAAGGAAAATAGATGATATTATCATCAGAACGGCAACAGATGCAGCAATACGATAATATGTATAATTTTTTCCGCGTGAGATCCTTGAGCTCAGACGTTTTTCCAGCATCGAGATATCTTTCAAGGCTTCGTCCGGCTTCAGGGTTTCCAGGCCTTCAAGAGCTTCTGCAGCAAACTGATCTCTCTGCAGCTTACGCTGAAAGGCATTCTCCTGTCTCTTTGTCATTTCACCTCGAACATATCGCTGAAATTCAGACAGATCCTTTTTGTTCCTATCCTTTTGCTTTTTCATTTTTCTCTTCCATGCATATTTTCAGATTCCTTTTGCCGTTCTGAAGATAGCTCTTCACCTTCTTCTCATCAATACCGAGATTGACTGCAATCTCGCTGTAGCTCCTGTCTTCATAATAGAACTGACAGATACACTCCTTCTGTTCATTTTTTAATTTTTCAATGCAATCTGCCAGATCCTTGTCTGTTTCATTGTCTTCTCTGTCGATAGGATGCAGATATGTATCGTTTTCCATAAAATTTCCGGGATCCATTGTCCATTCCCTGAACCTGTGTTCCTCAGCTTTTTCAGATCTGAGCTTCATAAGACAGTGGTTTTTTGTAGCTACATATAGCCAGCCTCGGAAATTATCGATATCCTGCTTCGGTATGTCTGTGATGAGCTTTTCGAATATCTGCATTACCGCATCCATTGCCAGATCTCTGGATTTCAGATATTTCAGGCATACCCCATAAACCAGGTGCATGTAACCGGAATACAGCTCTCCGAGTAATCCGAGATCTCCCGAAGCGCTGAATTCCCTTATCAGCTCTTCTTCGGTCCTGTTTTTTGATTTCTTCCCGGAAAATCTGAGAAACATTTCATTAATAATATCCTTAAAGATAAACTAAAATAAAAAATTCAACATTTTTTATGGAATTCCAGCTGATGCTGCATCCTGTGATAAAAGTTTAACCAAATTCTTAATGTCATGAAAAACATTTTTAAAACTTTCGTTATAATGATCCTTGCAGCTGCAGTGATCTCTTTTACAGAAACGAGAACAGTTACAGGCAGGGTATCTGACGATCAGGGAAATCCCCTTCCAGGTGTTTTGGTAAAGGTCAAAGGCTCAGTAACCGGTACCATTACAGATCTCAGGGGGAATTATAAAATTACAGTAAGTCCTGAAGACAAGGTGCTTGTGTTTTCTTTCAGCGGATATGCAACTGTCGAAATGAATATTGCTGGAAGAAGCACACTCAATGTAATGCTGAAACAGAAAGTGGTCATCGCTGAAGAAATAGCAGTTGCTGATCAGACATCTTTACGAGAACATTCAAAAGCGGCACCGGTAGTTGCTGGTGGGGTTTACGGGTACAGGCCTGACTTCAGGCGTTACAATAATAACTATAATACCGAGGGCTATGCACCGGTAAATGAAAACGGCTACAGGAATGTGAGAAACAATCCTCTTTCGACTTTCAGTATCGATGTCGACAATGCTTCTTATTCCAACATCCGGCGATTCATTAACTCGGGCAGCCTTCCGCCTGCTGATGCAGTACGTATAGAGGAGATGATCAACTATTTCAGATATGACTATCCTGAGCCGCGTGGCGAACATCCGTTCTCGGTATATACCGAGCTTGCTGTTTGTCCATGGAACACCAGGCACCATCTTCTCCAGGTAGGCCTTCGTGGTAAAAGCATTGATAAAAGTACTCTTCCTCCTTCAAACCTTGTATTCCTTATCGATGTTTCAGGCTCCATGAACAGCCCCAACAAGCTTCCCCTGCTGAAGTCGGCTTTCGGCCTTCTCGTCAATGAACTCAGGCCTGAGGACCGTGTGGCCATAGCTGTATACGCCGGAGCTGCCGGACTGGTCCTTGAGTCGATTCCTGGTAATCGGAAAGATTTGATAATGAGAGCAATTGAAAAGCTTGAAGCCGGAGGGTCAACAGCAGGAGGGGCTGGACTGAGGCTGGCATACCGTGAAGCTGAAAAAAACTTCATTAAAGGAGGAAACAATAGGATAATCCTTGCAACTGATGGTGATTTCAATGTAGGAGAGACGAGCAATGGTTCTATGGAGAGGCTGGTGGAGGAAAAGCGTGACCTTGGCGTTTTTATTACCGTTCTGGGATTCGGAATGGGCAACATTAAGGACGACAAGATGGAGATCATCGCAGATAAGGGCAACGGCAACTATTCATACATTGACAATCTCCAGGAAGCCCGCAGGGTACTTGTTCGCGAGTTTGGAGGTACACTCTTCACCCTGGCCAAAGATGTAAAATTCCAGCTTGAGTTTAACCCTGCAATAGTTGATTCATACAGGCTCATAGGATACGAGAACAGGCTTCTTAATGATGAAGATTTCAACGATGACACAAAAGATGCAGGTGAAATGGGTGCAGGTCACATGGTTACCGCACTATATGAGATTGTGCCGGCTGGTTCGGGTGAAGGTATACCTTCGGTTGATCCTTTGAAATATCAGGTTTCGCGGAAGAAAGATGATCAAAAATATTCTGAGGAGCTTCTTACTATTAAAGTAAGGTATAAGTTGCCTGACGGAAATATCAGCAGATTACTCGAAAAGCCTCTTGCTAACAGACCTGTGCACGAAGGAGAAATATCAGATAATCTCAGATTCGCAGCTGCTGTGGCTGAGTTCGGGATGATACTCAGAGAGTCGGAATTCAGGGGAACAGCTACAATGGAAAGTGCGGTTGCACTTGCTGCTTCGTCAAGAGGCGGGGATGCCGACGGCTACCGCGCTGAGATGATAAGGCTCATCGAAACATCAAAGGGCTTAAGGACCTGGGCCGACAGGTGATCTGATAAAAAGTAAAGCAGATCTTTACGGGGGTATTATTCCGTGAGGATCTGCTTACCACTC
>DAIOVL010000005.1:17933-193018 GCA_036759025.1 Bacteroidales bacterium | reverse complement strand
GTGAATGTCCCGTCGGGGAAGGTAAGATACCTGTTGGCGCCTGAAGGAAACAGCATGTCACCGTTCAATGTCAGGTCGCCGTTTATCCGCATCAGCTTATTGTCGAATTCGCCATAGATGAGAGAAGTGGTTGCATTACCGGGTCCGATGCAAAGCCTGTTGTTCGCGTTTATTCCAACACCGGCATTATACCCTATATATACATTCCTTGACCCGCTGGTATTGGATAATCCTGCCACACGTCCTATTATTACATTCTCGTACCCGGTAGTATTAAATCGTCCGGCCTGGTCACCTATAAGCACGTTGCTGTATCCTGTTGTATTGTCCATTCCTGAGGCTGAACTGATGAAAACATTGCTGTATCCTGTGGTATTTACCATACCCGACTGCCACCCGACGAAAACATTCCTGGCACCTGCATAATCGTTTTGTCCTGCCCTTGAACCTATATAGACATTGCCACCGCTGTTAAGATCATGTACTTCAGTTGAATGTCCATAACCCGCCAGGGTGCCTATAAACACATTATCCATGCTGCTGTCGGCCTGATGCCCGGCCTGGTATCCGATGTATACATTTGATGATCCGGTTATATTTGTACGGCCCGTAAGAGGACCCAGGAATGTATTATAATTTCCTGTTTTGTTCGAATAACCGCTCTGTGTTCCGAAGAAATTGTTGTAGCTTCCCGTGTTGTTCAGATTCCCTGCATCATAGCCAACGAATGTATTTTGTCTTCCTGTTTCGTTTGACCAGCCCGCACTACTGCCAAGAAAAGTGTTCTGATCACCTGTGGTATTTGAATAGCCTGCTTTATATCCGATGAAAGAATTCAGGTGTCCGTCGATGTTATTGAAGCCGCTCTGGTAACCCAGAAAGAGGTTATTGTTTCCCGTTTTGTTTGAGAAGCCGCTCTGGTAACCCACGAAAGCGTTGTTAACACCTCCCGTAATATTTTTCCCGCTCTGGTATCCCATGGTGGAATTAAACAATCCTGTTGTCAGCATTTCTCCGCTTTCGTGCCCGATAAAATAATTTTCAGGTGTCAGGGATATAAAATTGATTTCGGGTCCTTTTGTGGCATCGAATCCACCTACTGCAAATCCCCCTTTTTGTTTTTTCGCGGCAGGATTATTGTCAACATAGATCCTTGTACTGTCGGCGGTAACACGCAGATAGTCCTGTGCTTTACCTTTTGTGAGGTCGTAGCCTCCCACTGCAAAGCCTCCCTTAAGTCCTTTGGTAAGTGGATTTGTATCGAGGTAGATCCTCACGCTGTCCTTGTCAACATAAAGGTATTTCGTCGACTCTGCCTTGTCGGTGCCGAAACCGCCCACGGCAAAACCACCTTTGAGGCCTTTTGCATCACCGTCGGATACATAGATCCTTACTCCCTCGTTATAGACTGCAAAAATGGTCTGTCCGCTTTTATTCTTTACCTCAAACAGTGGTTCCTCCATATTTTCTGTCTCACCCGTAACTGTTAATTTTTTAACGGCACCTGCAAGGTCTTCTGCCACAAGTGAATAGGGAACAGACCATAATCTTGAAACTCCCATCGTTTTCCATCCTCCATAGTCGATCTCCGTTTTTATGAATTTCGGACTTACACTCCAGTCGATATCGCTGAAGGATGCCAGCGCTGATGTGGTCTGCCTCGCTCCTTTACCCACAACGAGATTTATCATACCCAGATTGTTGGTGACAATGTTCTGGTGAAGTTCCTGCCAGAGGATCGTCGTTCCCAGTGAATCGGCCTGGATCGTGATCCTTACAGGCAGAGGCGTGTTAGCTATCGATGTTCCGGAAGCGTCGCGGGCAATGGCCTGGTAGTTGAATCCCTGCGGAATCTGGCTCAGGGCGAGGGGCGCAGGGCTCAGTGCAAGAATCAATAATGCAAATGAAAGTTTTGTTTTCATGACGATCAAAAATAGGAAGAAGTTCAAAAGCCTTATTGATATAAAGTTACTAAAGTCATCAAAACAAATCAACAGGCTCTGAAAATATGATTTGTTAAAATATTGAATATGGGAATAACAAAATGTAACTTTGATTGACAAGGTAAACCCTGAAATTGAAATTTTACTCTAAAATATCTGTTTAATTATGGAAGTCAGTATAAACCTGAAAAAGTACAGGGCAATAATGCCGGTACTGTTCCTGGTTACCTTTTCTGTCTGTATGGCTCAGGAAGATCCGCTGGTATTGGGGAAGCTCAGGCTGATAGCTGCAAAGGAAAGTCCTTCTGCAGATTCAACAAAACTGATATTAAATCAGGCAATTGCTTATTTCAGCAAGGAACTGGAGATATTTCCAGGGTCGTCGGAAGCTTACTCAGGCAGGGGAGAGGCCAGATTTATGTCAGGAGATCACCGGGGTGCGATAGCCGATTGCAGAAAAGCAATTGAATCCGATCCTGGAAATGTAAAGGCATTAATTATTCAGGGCAGGTCTGAGGCGGAGTTGGGAGATTACAGGTCAGCACTGAGAGAGTTTGACAAGGCAATAAACATAAATCCGCATCACGAAAATGTAAATCTTACTTATTTCTACAGGGGAAATGCAAAGAGCGACTCGGGTAATGATGCGGCAGCTATAATTGATTATACACTGTCACTTGAGATAGTGTCTTATGCACCGGCGTATTACAGGCGCGGAATGGCGAAGATAAACCTTGCTGAAAAAAAAGGTGCCTGTGAAGACTGGAACCTGGCGAAGAAACTTGGAATGGCTGAGGCGGAAGAGATGATTAACAAACATTGCACTCAGTCTGCAATTCCGGAACCATTTCGTTAGTTCTAAAATGGGGAATGTGTCGGTACTTATCCTTCATTTAAAGACTGACCGCTGCTCTATCTGATAATCATTTTAGTGACGGTTGTTCCACCGGTTTCAGTGATCTCGATAAAATAAAGCCCTCCGGGCCGTGAACTTATGTCGACAGCCTGTCTTGACTGGTTTACCGGTAATGAATAAACGGTCCTTCCCGAAAGATCTGAGATCCTGATTTTCCTGATATTCTTTCCTTCAACGATAAACCGGCCTGTGGAAGGATTAGGATAAATCAATACCGGGTCATTGTACTCATTATCATTGATAGCGTTGGCGCCTGATCTTAATTTTGTAGTGCCGGTATTGTTCAGAGTGCCATCAACAGAATACCCTGTTACTTTTATCCATATCCTTTCCTCTGAAAGGGCCTGGGTATTCCAGTAATAAAATGTGTCAGTGACATTTGCCGCGATGGAATAAAAGGTTTCAAGACTGTCGGTACTGTACTCCAGGTCATATTTCAGGGGATTCCCTTCATCAGGATTGTTAAGTTTCCATGTCAGTAAGGATGCTGCATCACCGATATTCGTTGTATCTGTTACGGCGATATCTGGTTTATCATACGAATGAAGCAGTTCCGCGAAACCAAGGCCTGTAACATCAGCACCATTAACTGTTCCGGTTACAGTTGTGGATCCCTCGTAAAATCTGAATGGCAGGTTAACCTCACAATATGGATGCAATGCCGAAACAATCAGATCAACATCATTTATTGGAGATGTTATCCTCCATTCCCGGGAATAACACCTTAAGCTGTCAGGCATATAGCTGTATTTCAGGCGTGTAATCTGGAAATCGGTTGTTGTATACTGGTTTGATTCATCGACATAAGCCCCGAGAAAACGGTATTTTAAATCATCAGGTATTTCATCGCTGGCGGTAAAAAGGTTATTCACAGCCAGGTCCATACCATTGGAAAGCTGAATACAGAACCACTCATATTCATATCCGTTATAGGGATTAAAGGAACCATACTGCCGGTCGATCCATGATGATCCGATTACATTTTCGGTAATGCCATTTAGGGTAATCGTTCCTGTCACTGCATTTCCTGTCAGGGAGAAATAATATGTATAATCACTGGCTCCTTCATATAAGAAACCGCTGTCGGCAAGTATAAGGGGTGGTTTTAATGCATTGTATTCCAGGCTTATTGATCTGCCGGAAGCAACTGCCGATAATTCATATTCAAAAGGAAGGGAGTTTCCCCCGGCATCTGTTTTGTTACGCCAGGTCTCGGTTCCGCCCTGAAAGATAAGTGCTTCAATGTTGAGACTGTCAGTAGCGAGGATGTTGTAATTAAGCGCCTGCGATTCGTTATAGAACAGTCCCAGGTCATCATCACTGATATTGAATATCCTGAATCCGTCAAAAATACTCAGGGGGCTATAGAAGTAGCTGAGCATATAGCTGTAGTGCTTCCCTGTTGTCTGCCCGGTTAAATGTCCGCTGGTGTACCACCATTCCGTCGGTTCAGAGGGATGTCTTCCTTCATCAGCAGGAAATGCTACCAGGCTGCCTGCAGGTTTAAAGGGATATGTCTTCCAGCCCTGAGGAAGAGCAGTGAGGCTTATCAGAAATAAAACAGCCGGGAATAACATTTTCTTTAATATATCGGATATCATCTGCATCTGTTCAGGGTATAGGAAATAGTCTGCAAAATATGCTCAGATGATTTTAAGCATGGGATCATTCAATTATTGTCCAATATAAAATACTGATTTCAACGCTCCGAGAGACAGTGGGACAGTTGTAACTGACTGCCCGGCTGTTTCAGATACACTTGCATTCAAATCTTCCCTTTCTCCAGTATGAGGATCCCAGAGAGCCAGTTTGTTCTTGCCTCTCAGGACAATACTTGTTTCAATCGGTTCATTTGTAGAATTGGCAATGAAATATATATCTCTCCCATCTTTTACTTTATGTATATAGGTAACCGCACCATCATATTTCATATTCATCTTTACAGGCCAGGTTGGTTCGATCTGTATCCTGACATCACGAACAGGGAGAGCTTCATTAAGCACATCACCAAGCATCTTAGGATCAGGGCGCGGCAGGAAGTAAGACTTACCGCCGGCATCATTTCTGAAAGCGAAATAGGTTTTGAAATCATCTGTATATGCGCGAATGGCAGCTAGCATCGGGCCATATTCAGGGATACCGAATATTTCACCGACAATCTGCTGGACCTCCCTGTCCTTACCAAACTCAGCAGCGTACTTTGGCAATACCGTTGTAGCTATGACAGTTCCTCCGGAAAGATAGAACTCCCTGACCTTTTGAGCTGTTTTCAGGGAGATAGTTTCGCATCCGGGTAAAATCAAAACCCTGAAAGATTCCCTGTTTACCTTGTTGTCAATGGTAAGCCGGCCATCGCTGATAATGCATTTATCCTGCAGAATTTCAGGGTGAATATATGTATAATCGATCTGCATTCCCCTGAAGAGCATTTCTCCCATTTCCATATAGGTATTCTCTGGTGTTACAATTCCACCCTCGAGAGCGAAATAAAAACCTGCATCAACCCTTCTGGCCGGGCCGCCGGTAACAGGCTCAACACCTGTTGGTTGTGCGAATTTATATTTTGCTGCCTGAGTTGCAACCGGGTAAAGCATTGCAACATCAGCCACATGCCGGCCACCCCGTAGCAGATATTCAAGACGACCAATATACTGTCCCATCTCCGGTGTTTCAGCTGCTCTCGGACGCCAGCCTGTCTGCTGGTTGATTCCCATGGTATGCTGGTCCATAGCTGTGCGCCAGGCAGCTTCAGCGGTCTGCCACTGTCGCTGGTATGCGGCATAGGTCTCTGCCTGGATAATAGGCCGGTCAAAGTTGAAGGCAGCAGAGGTAACTATTTTATACGAAGTGTTGGACCGGCCGGTAAACCATATATCATCTATTGTGGGTATCTGCTCATGCTTGAAGATCTTCATCAGATCCCCGAGTGTTCCAACCGGGTTTGGGGCTTCTTCCTGGTCCATGTGACCTGATAAGGCAACTCCGTGGTCTGCACACCATTTTGCCAGCTGTCCGATAAAATTCTCTGTATATAATTCTGTCCTGTATCCAAACAATGCATTACGTGCTGCTCCTGTTTCTTCGCCAATATCGTACCAGAGGGCCGGATAATACTTCATGGGGGAATAACCATATTTCTTTTTAAAGCCTTCATTGAAACCCGGAGTCCATAAGCGTCCGCTGACACTGTTATGCATTGAAGGCTCATCGAAAAATGTCTGTTTGATCATGGTTCCGAAATACTCTTTCAGGTTTTCATAGTATTTGTCGTACATTATACTGATAAGTTCGGATACAGCTTTTTCTGAAAGATAATCACATATGCCGCGGCGGCGGGATGAGTCCAGGTAGAATAACATCACTTTCCACCGGCCTTTTGGGACCTTTACCCTGAAATTAAAACCATCGCGGCTTACCTTGTCGGAAATATCAATGCATTCAAGTGTTTCCAGGTTCATCATGGTGATGCCTATATATATAGAGTTACTTTCCGGCATAGCCAGTTCAACCATGAGGGGTCCTGAAACATCCTGCTCGGTTTTTTCCAGACTTTTTTCGACATCTTCGGGGTAGGCTTCATAAAAAAGCCCCCCGGCCATGCCTGTCGGAAACTGTAATTCATCATAAAGAATGTCCATAGGCAATCCCTGCCTGAGGCCTTCTTCGATTGTTATTTTATAGAGCCTGAAGAATTCGTCATCGAGGTAGGTTGCATTGGGTTTTGTAGTAGTGCCATCTGCTCCCTGGGGCATTCTGCCTCTGTCGGGTGTGATCATGTATCCGCCGTAGGCCTTGCTTTCAACAGCTCTCTGTATCATGCCTCTGACAGCTTCCTCTGTCAGACCTGCCAGCTGGAAGGTGAACCAGGCATGTCCCATATATTGCTTTTCCGGCACTCTGAAATTATCATAGTCAATGTCGTTTTCGTAAACGCCAATCTTAATTTCCTGGTTTGAACCGGCTGCACTTTGAGCTGAAGTAATGGTTGGAAAATTCAAACCTGCAGCAATACACATAAGGCACATAGTTTTGTCCAAGTAATTCATCTTTCTGCATTTTAAATTAAGAGTTAATCAGAACATCAAGAAAAAGGTGTGGATAAGCACAGATTGCACCTGGGGAGCAAATGTGAGATCATCTCTATAAAATCCTTCTCCCGGTTCATATTAAATCTTAATATTTAGCTTTTAAGGTTTATTTTATATGCCGTTTTGGAACAGATCTCAATTTATAACAGAATCTGTTATTAGTAAAGGTAGTTTAATATGGATAAGAAGTCAAAAAATTTAACAATAACCGGATAAAAAAAGTTTGGTTAGAAAAGAATTATTTTTTATTTTTATTAGTAATATGTCTAACTGAAACTTGTGCTAAATGAAAATTCTTAAGAAATTATCCGTTGTATTGTTATTGACAATGTTTCTTTACTTGTTGCCTTCAATGATATCAAGTGGAGAAATCTATTATGGTCCGACCGGCGACGGTGCAGTGATCACATGCTCGGCTGGTAATTATGGACGGTGCTACAATGAGATTAGTAATCTATGTACCTATTATAATCTTATATCGATGGAATGTGACTGGACCGGCTATCAGTCTGATTATTGCAGCCTTTTTATTGTTAAATTATACAATATTTGTATAGATCTCATTTTTTAATTCTCTGAAAACGGGATGCATTATACGCCCGCTGAAGATTACAATATAGGTCATTGCGGTTATATTTTTTTTTATAATGGTAAAATTGAACCCTTTATTTTTAATATTCTTTTCAGGAATCATTATTTGCCTGGTTGTTCAGGGTTGTAATAATGTAACTGACAGTACAGGCAAAAAGGCTAATTCAGACTTTGTTACTATTTCTGTTGACATAGATAATGTCAGCAACCTGTCAGTATTCGATATTTTTAGCAGAATCGAGGTCATTCCTCTGAAGACAGAGGAAAATTCCATTATAAAGGAGATTGAAAAAATTATCTGTTTTGACAGTCATTTTTATATTCTCGATAAATATCAGAATGCGGTTTTTATTTTTGATTCTATTGGAAACTTCAGAATGAAAATTCAAAGAGTCGGAAACGGACCTGGCGAGTATTCATTATTATATGACATCAATATCAATCCTTATACAAATGAACTGGAGCTGTTGAATCCCAGAGGAGAACTATTAATATATAGTCTGGATGGTGAGTACAAAGGATCTATTGCTATTCCTTTAAGAAGTACCGCCAGATTCGCCCTGCTTTCCCGGGATACAGTTGTTTATTACTCCAGGTATGAAAAGAATAAACTATTCTATTTCTCAAGAAGTCTGAACAAAATAATAAAAGAAGAATTTGAATTCCCGGAAGTAATCCTTCGGACTCCTCTTATCTCGACCCATTCAAGTCCTTTTAATCAGTCCGGTTCTGAAACAACATTTTTCCAGGGATTCTCAAACGATATTTATAAGATAGACTCCTTATCAGTCAGATTAAAGTTCAGATGGGATTTCGGAGAACGTAATTTCGATTATAAAGAACTGCCTCTCGAAAAGGACATTCAGTTTTATGCGGATTATTTAAGGAGTTGCAATAAAGCTTATTGTTTTAATTACTATCTGGAAAATGAGCATTATATTCTGACGAGGTTTATGTATGACAAGCTGTGGAATACCCTGATATATGATAAAATGAAGAAAAAATATATGATTATTAAACGATTCAGGGAAAATATTGTTCCACCTGCAGTTCCGGTCTTTTTTAATGATGGAATAGTGACATTTATCGATCCTATGCAGGTGCAGATACTACTTAACGAGTCAGTACTGGAAGAACCCTATCGAAGCATTTTTACAAACCTGAAACCTGAGGACAATCCCGTTTTGATAAAGTATTACTTTAAAAACACGGAATGAAACCATATCTGATTGCTATAATTATTCTCTCCTTCATTAGTTCATTGCTGGGAGGGATCACATATTTTAATATTATTGATTCCCACAAGAAAGAGGCAGAGGAACCATTCGAGAGCTTTTATATGAACGAGCTGATAAAAGCTTCAATCGAGAATGAGTGTGTCGGATTGAATAATTCCCTTGTTTATTCGGGTAACGATTCAGAAAACAGTTTCCCCCTTTTTGACGTGGTCAATGAAGAATGTATTGTATTCAGATTCTCAGGTGAAGCCTGTAATGTTTGTGTGGATTTTGTCATGGAAAAACTGAAAAGCAGGTTTGAGGACTTTGAAGAGAATAAAAGGATTTTACTGATCGGCAGCAATATTAATTCAAGAGTAAAAGAGAAATATTATGGGAGACCGGTTTTATAATACTCATTGCACACGCCGGTTAATCTGACCACATTGCGCCGGAGTAAATTGACCACATCGAAGTTGATCATTTAAAAAGAGCTTTCTCACGGTAAAAAGTGGTTAAACAAATTTATCTTTTTTAATTCATAATTTCCATAGTTTTTTGTCTGTCCCTGGTTTTTCTCAGAGATTCACCTTTAAGTTCAACACGATGAGAGTCGTGGACGATCCTGTCAAGGATTGCATCAGCTATTGTTTTCTCCCCGATAACCTCATGCCAGCAGTTAACAGGAAGCTGCGATGTAATTATCATTGAAGCTTTCTTATGACGATCCTCGACTATCTCCATTAGTGCGGAACGGTTCTGATTATCAATAGGTATAAGTCCAAAATCATCGATAATAAGAAGATCCTGTCTCTCTATTTTTGAGATCTCTTTAAGGTATGATCCGTCCGCCTTGCCCATTTTTAACCTTGAGAAGAGTTTTCCCAGGTTTGCATAATATACCTTGAACCCCAGTGTACAAGCCTGATGTCCAATGGCAGTTGCCAGGAAGCTTTTACCAATGCCTGTGCTCCCGGTGATTATTATGTTCTCCTGTTTTCTGATGAAGTTACATTCTGCAAGGCGCATTATCTGGTTACGGTCAAGATTGCGTTCACTCTGATAATCGATGTTCTCCATGCATGACTGATAACGGAACCTGGCATTGCGAAGCCTTCTCTCTATGTTTCGGTTAAGCCTGTCATCCCATTCTGCCTCTATAAGCATCCTTACCAGCTCATCTGCCGAGAGGTTGGTAAGCTTGTCATTCTCAAGACTTGTTTCATAAGCCCTGGCCATTCCAAGCAGCCTGAGCTTTTTCAACTTTTCAAGTGTTTCCTGTGTCATTGTTTTGATTTATAGATTTATTACTGATAATAGTTTTTCCCACGGATGTTTTCGTGTACCGGTATATCTGCCATGAGCTCTTCATATGTCAGCAGATCATATTTGTTCTCAAGTATTGATTTTATTGCCTGGAAAGAGTAGTTCTCGTATTCTATGGCCCTTTTACAGGCATTTATCAGTCTTTCCCTGCCGACCTTGCGTTCAAAGCCAAGAACACCCTGGCAGGCTTTATAGGCCTGCTCCGGGTGAGATTTACTATCCATGAGACCCGTAATAAACTGCATGACGATTTTATCTATTGATTCAGCCCACCTGATAAACCTGTCAGGGTTCCACTCCGTAAGATACTTGTGTGTGCTGGCAAGATGGTCCGGATCGGTCGTGTAACCATAAGCTTTCCTATTCCTCGCATGCCTGGCAATACGCACATAGTTATAGAAGATCTCAACAACCGAAGACGAGTACATGACCTTTATTTTTTTACTTATATAATGGTATGGCACACTGTAATAGTGTCGATCTTCCTTAAGGCAGATATGACCGTTAACTGATACTGTTGAGTATTGCTGACGCTTAAACTCATAAGGCAGCGATGGCAATGGATGCAGCGCCTCTTTCTCAACCTCTTCAAAAAGTGCCCTCCGGCTGTACGGCCTGTGTGAGAACCTTGTATTATTATACTGCTCCATTATCTCCCATATCGCTTCATTTAACTCTTCGAGCGTGTGAAAGACTCTTTTATCAAGGATAGAGTAAATTCGCTGATATGCTATCTTAACGGCACCTTCAACCAGTGATTTATCCTTTGGCTTGTACGATCTCGCCGGGAGTATTGTAGTACTGTAATGAAGTGCAAAGTTCTCAAAGGCCTGGTTGAGAGTGGGCTCATAAAGCGAGCTCTTTGTAACGGCACTTTTGAGATTGTCCGGGACGATTGCCATCGGAACACCTCCATAGTAGGCAAGAGCATGTTCACAGCAACTGATAAGATCCTCCTTGCTCTGGCTCATCACAGCTTCTATGTATGTCAGCTGGCTTGCCCCGAGTACTGAGATAAATACTTCAACATCTGTTACCTCACCAGTATCCTTATTTACTATATGAAGCTTCTCCCCAGCATAATCAATGTACATCTTGTCTCCGGCTGTATGTTCTATATGCATCACCGGCTTACTCCTTTTAAGCCACCTCTGATAATGATATTTAAACTGTGATACTTTATAGCCTTCCGGATGCATTGCTATGTATCTCTCCCACAGAATGTGTCGTGTAATACCTCTTTTCTTAAGTTCTTTCTCCATGGTGGGAAAGAAAGACTCAAGAGCCTTGTATTTATCGGATGGCTCAGGGACAACATTCTCGCCGAACATCTGGTCAAGTTCGTGATCGCTAAGGCTTTCTACGATCTCAGGTGTCAATCCAAGACGGGTATATATTTTAAGGTATTTTTTTAAAGTGTTACGGGAGACCCCTGTTAACTCACTGATCTTTAATTTGCTCTCTCCTTGTGCAAAGAGTCTTAGCATCTGTCTTATCTTACTCATGTCTGTCTTTTTATTAGCCATAATCCAGCTGTTATTAATTAAAAAACAGCAAAGATCACAGCTTACTTTTTAAACACGAGAAAGACTCTTTTCAGGTGGTCAGTTTGCTCCGGCCAGAGGTGGTCAATTTGGTCCGGCGTGAGGTTGTCAGTTTCCTCCGGCTAAGGGTGGTCAATTTCACCGGCTTTTCCACATTAAGAGGAAAATACATATAAAGATATAACTAATAAATCAGATGTGCAACTATATTATTAGTTCATGTGTGCTCTCCTGTTATTTTGCACAGCTCAACTAATTTAAACAGATCCGACGAATTTCCGGACAGATTTCCGGTAAAACAGAAAGCGCTTCTTCTTCCCGTACCGATATCGGGAGTTCAGGAATACGGAGGGGCATATCCTTGCTTCGCTGCCTCCTTCATTTCATTCCGGAAGTTTCAGGATTTTATAAAAGAATATTAGTGTGAGTGTGAGTGTGAGTGCGGGAAAAAAGAGCGAGATTTCTCGCTCCCGCTCCCACTCTCGCTCTTTTTTATGTGGAGATTAGGGGAATCGAACCCCTGACCTTTAGACTGCCAGTCTAACGCTCTAGCCAACTGAGCTAAACCCCCATAATGTCACCGCAAAGGTAAAAAAATTATGTTATTTTTAACAAACCCCAAATGATTCAATTTTGCCGGGATAAGGCTATTTCGTAATTTTGCGACTCGAAAACGGCACTAAAATTGACACATTCTTATGACCAGAGTTTCCCTCTGAGGCATTACTGATGGCAAGAGATAAGGATAATATACCAGGTTTCGACGATATAGTGTTCGAATCACGTAACAGGGATTACGGAGCATATGTACTCCGGAAAAAATATCCGCGTGCTATTCTGACAGGTGTATTAATATCGCTTTTCGTCGGTTCTGCTTCGGTGCTATTGCCATTTTTCATAGAACCCTCTGATGAATTCATGGTTGCCGGGGGAGGCAGATATGTCACCGTGGAGATGGAGGAGCTTTCACCTCCCGAAGATTTTATATACGTGGCGCCTCCACCCCCTCCGCCACCTGAGACCAACAGATCGGAGGAAATAGCCAAATATACAGTACCCGTGATTGTAGATACACTTCTGACGGCAGAACCTGAACTTGCCACAATAGCTGAAGCTCTTGAACTGCCCGCAGACGATACGGATATAGAAGTATACAGCAACGGTATAGGAGACGATTTACTTATCGGTGACGGAAGTTCCGAAGGAGAACCGGCTTTCTTTCTTGTTGAGGTTATGCCTACTTTCCGGGGAGGAGGGCTTGACAAATTCCGCGAGTGGGTGAACAAGAGAACTAATTATCCCCAGGCAGCCGTCGATGCTAAAATAAGAGGCACTGTCTTCCTTACCTTTGTTGTTGAGAAAGATGGTTCGGTAAGCAATGTCACCGTTCTGAAAGGAGTCCATCCCCTGCTCGATAATGAAGCAGTAAAAGCCATCTCCGAATCACCCAGATGGAACCCCGGTCTGCAGCGAGGACAGCCGGTAAGAGTGAGGTACCAGATACCCATGAGCTTCGTGTTATGAACATAAGAAACAGTAATTGTGAATATTATACATGTCAGTGGTAAGGTTTTATTTGTAACTTTGATTTTGAAAATCGCGAAAAAATGAAAAATATTATTATCCCGACTCTGATCTCAGTCCTCTTATTTGCAGGATGCGGTTCGTCAAAGAAACACCTGGAAAGAGGAAATTATGATTCAGCAATAGCTACTGCTGTTAGAGAATTGCGGAAAAATCCCGACAACGAAAAGCAAATTGCAACTCTCGAACGATCCTATACGATCGTGAATGATCAGGACAATGAGAGAATAAGATTTCTTAAAATGGAAGGGCTGCCTCAGAACTGGGATGAGATCTATCAGATCTATAAACGGATGAGCGACAGACAATCAATGGTGAGAACAGTTCTTCCCCTGAGCATCGGGAACAGGAACATCGACTTTCCCTATGTTGACTATATGGCTGAAATGATTGCGGCAAAACGGAAGTCAGCGGATTTCTATTATGCCCACGGTAACGAGCTGATGAAAGCCGGACTTAAGGATTCATACCGTCAGGCCTTTTATGAATATGTGAGAGCCAAGGAATATGTCGGCGATTATGAGGGTATTGATGAGAAGATAATGGAATCAAAGGCATTGGGTATGAGCAGGGTATTTGTTTCACTCAGAAATTCCACCCCCATCATTTTCCCTGAAGAATTCGAAGAAGACCTTCTGATGGTTGACCTGCAGTCGCTTAACAGTGAGTGGGTTGAGTTTCATACAGAAAACCTTGATCCAGATTCGGAATTTGATTATTTCATTACCGTGAACATCAGAAATATTGCAGTAAGTCCCGACCAGACGGCCCAGCGTGACTCCGTAGTCAAAAAAGAAGTTGAGGACGGATTTACCTATCAGCTCGACAGCAGGGGCAATGTTATGAAGGATACTTCCGGTAACGACATTAAAATAATAAAGTATAAAACGCTTCAGTGTGCTCTTATTTCGACACTACAGACCAAATCATGCGCCATGGAAGGAGATATAGAGATCATCCAGATGAAACCAACCAGAGCGGTGGTAAAGAAAGATCCCATCGGAGCACAATCCACTTTTGAGCATTCTTCTGCCCGGGCCGTTGGCGACGTCGGAGCTCTCAACCCCTCGCAGCTCGAACGGACAAAGGCCACCATTATGCCCTTCCCGTCCGACATTGAAATGGTAATGAGATGTTCTGATGCCCTCAAAAAAGCTATCAGAGGCTCGCTTCAAAGTAACAGGAGACTGATAAATTAATGATCGATACCTCAGCTCCTGTTGAGAGAGTAGTACTTGTCGGGATCAACTATCCCGCCCAGGAAGAACAGGATACGGAAGATTATATTGACGAACTTGCTTTTCTTGCTGAGACTGCAGGAGCGTTTCCTGTTAAAAAATTTATCCAGAAACTTGATATGCCCGATCCCCGTACATTCGTGGGTTCGGGTAAAACAGAGGAAATCGCTCAATTCATCCGTGAGAACAATATCAACCTGGCAATCTTCGACGACGAACTGTCACCGGGTCAGATCAGGAATATAGAAAGAGAACTCGGTTGCAGAATCCTCGACAGGACAACCCTGATCCTTGATATATTTGCCAAACGTGCCCGCACCTCTTATGCCCGGACACAGGTTGAACTTGCCCAGTACCAGTATCTCCTGCCCAGACTTGCAGGTATGTGGACTCATCTCGAGAGGCAACGCGGAGGTATCGGACTGAGAGGACCCGGCGAGACAGAAATCGAAACCGACAGAAGGATCATCAGGGATAAGATAGCTCTTCTCAAAAAACAGCTGAAGAAGATCGACGTCCAGATGGCGACACAACGCAAACACAGAGGCAAAATGGTCAGGGTATCTCTCGTTGGCTATACCAACGTGGGCAAATCCACAATAATGAACATGCTCTCAAAATCGGATGTCTTTGCAGAAAATAAGCTTTTCGCCACACTCGATACCACTGTACGTAAAATGGTGATAGAGAACCTTCCCTTTCTGTTGTCCGATACTGTGGGCTTCATCAGGAAACTCCCCCATCATCTTATCGAAGCGTTCAAATCGACACTCGACGAGGTAAGAGAGGCCGACCTGCTTATACATGTGGTTGATATTTCACATCCCGGTTTCGAGGAACAGAAAAAGATTGTGGAGCAAACGCTGTACGAATTAAAATCAGCTGATAAGCCGGTGATCGTTGTCTTTAACAAGATTGATGCTTTTACATATGTAATAAGGGATGAATATGATCTTGAACCACTGAGGAGAGAGAACTATTCACTCGACGACCTGAAGAAAACCTGGATGGCAAACCATGGCAGCAATCCTGTTGTTTTTATTTCAGCTGTGACCGGTGAAAATACCGATGAGTTTAAAAGGATACTGTATGATGAGGTTAAGAAGATCCATATCACACGGTATCCTTATAATGACTTTCTGTTTGAATTACCTCCCAACCCCTCCCGATAAATCGGGACCGGGGGTTTTTCAATATAATTTCTTATCCACCATATATTCTGCAATCTGAATTGCATTGGTAGCAGCTCCTTTACGGATGTTATCAGAAACGATCCATAGGTTAAGGCATTTTTCTTTCGACAGATCCCTCCTGATCCTTCCGACGAATACTTCATCCCTGTTGTGTGAAAGGATGGGCATCGGGTACTTACTCGACGAAGGATCATCATAAACGGCGTTGCCGGGGAAATCTGATATCAGCCTGGTTACCTCTTCTATTTCGAATTCTTTTTCAAATTCCACGTTCACAGCTTCTGAATGGCCCCCAACAACCGGGATCCTTACTACCGTGGCAGTAACCATAATGCTTTGATCTTCAAGTATCTTTCTCGTCTCGTCGATTAGTTTCTGCTCTTCGGTTGTGTAGCCGTCAGGCTGGAAAGATCCACCGTGAGGAAAGCAATTCATGTCGATAGGATGTGCGTATGCCATCTCTCCCTTTATGCCTTTCCTCTCGTTTTCCATCTGTGTAACTGCTTTGACACCTGTCCCCGTTACAGACTGGTAGGTAGCAACAACCAGCCTTTTGATTTTATATATCCTGTGAAGAGGCGCAAGGGCCATCACCATCTGGATAGTAGAACAGTTTGGATTGGCAATTATCCTGTCGCCCTTCCTGATAACATGACTGTTGATCTCGGGAACAACCAGGGGTACGTCTTTATGCATACGCCAGTATGACGAGTTATCAATTACCACTGTCCCCTTTTCAGCAAATTTCGGGGCCCAGTCCCTGGATGTTGACCCTCCTGCCGAGAAGATGGCGAACTCAGGTAAGGCATCGACAGCATCCTGTACGCTTACAACCCTGACCGGCTTCCCCTTGAAAATGATTTCCTTACCTACAGATTTCTCCGATGCTGCAGGAATAAGCTCCGTTACAGGGAAATTCCTTTCTTCAAGGACTCTGATCATTGTGCGGCCCACCATTCCGGTAGCCCCGACTACTGCTGTCTTCATCTTCCGGATTTTGAATTTTAAGAAAAAAATACTAAGTTTACTATGGTAAAAAACGGTCAAAAATAACGTTTTTTTTACTTTCCATCCCGCTGCATGAAAAAAGTTGTTTTGTTGCTCCTGCTGATACCGTATCCGGCATTGTGCCAGATATCAGACGACTTTGAGTCAGGAACTCTGAATTCGTGGATTGAAGGTACATCAGGACGTTGGCAGGCAGACCTCACACAAAGCATCTCAGGAAACTATTCTCTTCATCATATTTTCGACAACAGCTCAGGTTCTTCCGACTGTATAGGCCTTCAGCTTACAAACCTGCATCCTTTTGAGGGTCATACCAGATGGAGTTTCTTCGTAAGGCATGGCAGTGATCCGTCTTCTTCCAACAACTGGGCTCTGTTTTTGATGTCGGACACCGATCCGGGGAATTTTAATAACGGGGCTATGGTAAGCGGATTTGCTGCCGGAGTGAATCTCAGCGGCTACGACGATACTCTGAGGATATGGAAGATTATTGGGGGAAATGTTTCATCTGTAGCTGAATGCCCTCTGAACTGGCAAAATGATATCGGAACAGATGCTCCGGTCCATATCATGGCAGAAAGAAAACACGATGGGATCTGGACTCTGGAAGTTTACTCGGAAGAGGACAGCCTGATAGCTTCAGGATCAGGGTTTGATGCGGATCAGGTTAACGGGAACTGGCTGGTGCTGAATTACAGGTACACCTCTACACGTGACAGGCTGCTCTGGCTCGATAATGTAATGGTGGACGGAGTTTTCTATGAAGACAAGATACCTCCCCGGATAACAGGAACGGGTGTTATCGGGTATCAAACCCTGGAGATATACTTCAGTGAAGACGTCACCCGTGATATACTGGACCCGTCTCTATTCTCTCTGAATGGTGATGATATGATTCCTGAAGAGATCACATCAATAAGACCGGGTATGATTTCAGTCCGCTTTCCTGAGCCGTTTCTTAACAAGAAGACTAATACATTAAAGATCAAACAATTGTGTGATAATTCCGGTAACTGCACCACAGATGCCGAAACTGAATTCTTTCCCGCCTGGGCTGAACCGGGTGATGTGATTATAACCGAGATTATGGCCGATCCGCTTCCTCAGGTATCATTACCTCAGGAGGAATATATTGAGATCTTTAACCGCACACCATGGGAATTTGATCTGACGGGCTGGAATCTTGGAACTGCAAACCAGCAGTACCCTCTCCCTCCGGTAAGTATAAAAGCCGGCGAATATATTGTTCTTTGCTCACAATCCTGTGTGAATGATTTCCTTCCATTGGGAAGAACCGAAGGTTTAAACTCTTTTCCGGCAATGACCGATGCCGGAAGGATAATATTTTTGTCGGATTCATCAGATAACCTTATTCATGGTGTTGAATATTCATCAGGATGGTACGGAAATAAGCTCAAGGAAAATGGTGGCTGGTCGCTTGAGATGACCGATACAGATTTTCCCTTTTACTGTGAAGGAAACTGGGAAGCTTCAGTATCGCTTCAGGGTGGTACACCGGGCAGGCCGAATTCGTCCTCACGGACAAACAGAGATCCGGTTTTCACAGGGCTTGTCAATGTTTTTCCCGCTGGACCAAGCAGCCTCGACATCATGTTTTCCGAAACGGTTTTTGGTCTGAAAGGAGAACCCGGAAAAGTTGTAGTCGAGGGTGACGCAATAAAGTCCGTATCTGTTACTGATCCACTGCAGAGAAAATTTAAGGCAGAACTTGCCGGGCCACTTTTCCCGGGGAGAGAATATTATCTTCTTATAACAGGCGACATAAGGGATTTCGCAGGTAATGAGATCCGGAAAAGAACTTTCAGGTTCGGGTTACCTGAACCGGCGGAAAAAGGAGATATGGTTTTTAATGAACTTCTTTTCAATCCATTACCGGACGATGTTGATTATATTGAATTCGTTAATGTTTCGGAAAAGACAATCGACGCTTCCCGGCTCTGGCTTGCTTCAGTTTCCCCGACTACAGGAGACACTTCCGCAGTGTCGGCTGTGTCTGAAATGCCCGTGTGTATCCTTCCCGGTGGGTTCTACGTGCCTGCAACCGATCCGTCGAAGGTCACAGAGCGTTATTTTTCTTCGGTGGAAGAAAATATCCATAGCGTTCAGACCTTGCCGTCAATGCCTGATGATAAGGGACATCTGCTTCTTTTTAACAGGGAGATGAAGATACTGGATGAGGTTATCTATTCTGAAAAGATGCATTATCCATTGCTTGCAGGGCACGAAGGTATCTCTCTTGAAAAAATCAGACCCGGACTTCCATCCTGTGAAAGTATGAACTGGCACTCTGCATCGGAGAGTTCAGGATGGGGGACTCCCGGTTCCGGGAATTCGGTTTTCAGCCTATCACCTTCTGCCGGCGCGCCTGTAACCCTGTCGTCGGGAAGGATCACTCCCGACAATGACGGTGTGGAGGATGTACTGGTAATCGATCTCGATCCGGTGGGAGTTGGGAATGTTGTTACAATAACCATTTTCGATGAGAGAGGAGGCTTTGTAAGGAGGATTAAGGAAAATTTCCTTGCAGGAGAGAGGGCGTCGATAGTATGGGATGGTAACGGTGATGATGCATCGCTTGTACGGAGAGGAGTATATATTATTCTGGTTGAGATGTTTGATGCATCAGGAAAGACAAGCAGGTGGAAGAGGGTTTGTACGGTTGTAAGATGAAAGGGATGATATTATTTTACCACAAAGATACTCAAAGGGTTTCTCAAAGGAACACAAAGGTCATTCTTCAAATTAATGTTTATGGAAAGAGAAATTTTCTTTAAAAAAGTACTGGATTGTTCATTCAAAGTACATTCAGCTTTGGGCCCTGGCTTACTGGAAAGTGCATATACCGAATGTCTGTTTTATGAATTAACAAAATCTGGTTTATTCGCTGAAAAACAGAAACCATTGCCTTTAGTATATGAAGAGGTAAAACTGGAAGCAGGTTACAGAATTGATTTAATGGTTGAACGATGTATTGTGATAGAAATTAAATCGGTTGAGACTCTTGCAGAAATACATCTTGCTCAAATTCTTACTTACTTAAAATTATCAAAATGCAATTTGGGGCTATTGGTTAATTTTAATGTATTGCATCTGAAAGAAGGAATAAAACGTGTTATATACTAATCCCTTTGTGTTCCTTTGTGAGGTACTTAGTGTTCCTTTGTGGTTAAAAGTGTACCATATCACAAAGAGGCGATCATATCCGTCATAAGGGTCGTCATGCGGTCTTCCGTTTTGGCGGCTTCTTCGATGACTGACTGATGGGTCGTATATTCAATTTTACCTTCGATACCGAGATCGGTGATGATGCTCACCGCAAAAACAGGCAGGTTCATGTGGCGGGCAAGGATCACTTCGGGCGTTGTGGACATTCCCACTGCATCGGCACCGATGATCCTGAAATATCTGTATTCGGCCGGAGTTTCAAAAGTAGGCCCGCTGGTCGACAGGTAAACTCCTTTGTGAACCTTGATACCGTGTTCTTGTGCAATTAGCAGAGCTTTATTGATAAGATATCTGTCATAAGCTTCTCCCATGTCGGGAAACCGGGCTCCTATCCTGTCATCATTGGGGCCGATAAGAGGATTGGGAAGCAGATTGATATGATCGGTTATGATCATTATGTCGCCTATCTGAAAATCAGGGTTAAGACCTCCGGCTGCATTTGATAGAAAAAGACATTTGATCCCAAGATATTTCAGAACTCTTACTGGCAGCGACATCTGTTCCGGACCGTATCCTTCGTAGAAATGGAACCTTCCTTTCATGGCAACAACTTTCTTATTGCCCAGTTCACCGTAGATAAGTTTTCCTTCATGACCCTCCACTGTTGAAACCGGGAAATGAGGGATCTCCCGGTAACTGAGCTCGATGCAATTGTGCATTTTGGCTGTGAGTCCTCCGAGTCCGGTGCCCAGCACTATACCTGCGTCAGGATCAATGAATCCTTCTGCTCTGAGAAACTCAGTTGTTTCGTTTATTTTTTCTAACATAATTTATTATCAGATTATCAAACTCCTCCCTGTCGTCATTCAGGAATTCTATTTCAACAGGAATATACCAGGAGAATGACAGAAAAGGTTCTGCAATATTAGCAAATTCCTTTAACCTCACTGCATCTTTTTCTGTTGTGATAACGTATTTCATAGGGGTCTTCAGCGACAGGAAGGCATCACTTATCTTTCTGATATCCTTTTCGGTGAATGTATGATGATCGCCGAATGACAGAAAAACAGAATCAACAAACTTCTTTTCAAGATATCTTTTCAGAGGTTCAGGATTTGCAATTCCGGTTACCAGCACCATGCCACGCTGGTTTATATTTTCATTTGACAGGATATCTTCTTCCTGGTCTGTCGTTCCGAAAACTCTCCGGGGCTTCCTGTATGAGAAGGTGGTAAAGAAAAGATTCTGGTAAGCAGGTTTGTCGATTTCCCTTACCATGATCCGTCGCTGAATAGGTGATAGATCAGAGTGACATTTTGTTATAAGGATAATGTCGGCTCTTCTCATATTTTTGCCGGCTTCTCGAAGGTTACCGTAGGGCAGGAGATGATCTCTGTAAAACGGCCTTTCATATTCTGACAGAAGTATGCTTAATCCGGGAATGATTCTCCGGTGCTGAAACCCGTCATCGAGCAGAATAACCTGAGTCTCCGGTTTTTCATGCAGTATACTGTTCACTCCCCGAACCCTGTCGCCATCAACGGCGACAGTAATATCCGGGAATTTTGCAGCTATCTGATATGGCTCATCTCCCGATTCGGAAGGATCAGAATCAGTGGTGACATATCTGAATCCTTTGCTATTTCTTTTATAACCCCTGCTCAGAACCGCAACCCTGAAATTTTTACTGAGAAGACCGGCAAGATATTCCGTATGTGGCGTTTTGCCTGTGCCACCTGCTGCAAGATTTCCGACACATATCAACGGTACCCTGAATTCATGCGATCGCAGGATAGAAGAATCGTACAGAAAATTCCTTACTGCAGTGATCAACCCGTAAAAGATTGAAAAAGGGTAGAGAAGTATAGTTCTCCTTTTGACCATCGGTCAGTTGATATCGATAAAATATGGCATCCGGGCCTGAATTCCTGTTGTATTGCTTATCTCTCTTAAGTCGTTGAAAAACCTTAAATATTCTCCGAGTTCTTTTCGGAGGAGTCTCATCGTAACATTACCGGATAGCTGGTTAAGCAGTTTTGTATAGGGATCCTGGATTGCAGGAAGTTCTCTCACCATGCATGTAGAGTCGAGACCAGCCAGGAGAGCGGCACCTTTTATTGCTTCGTCGAGACCGCCCTGCTCATCTGCAAGTCCTAATTCGAGCGCCCTCACACCGCTCCAGACTCTTCCCTGGGCAATGCTGTCGACCGACTCTGTCGTTTTCTTCCTTCCCTCAGCCACTTTTCCGACAAAATCAGCATAGACCTTTTCAATACTCAGTTGCATGGTGTTCTTTTCGAAGGGTTCCATTGTTCTGAAGAGTGAAGGGAAATCCGAATTCTTATTGGTATTGACTGTTTCGGTGAAGATCCCCACTTTCTGTTCGAGCAGTTTTCCGGCATTGGGAATAAGACCGAATACTCCTATCGATCCTGTTATCGTTGTGGGATTTGTATATATCTTCGTTCCGGGTGCAGATATGAAGTAGCCTCCCGATGCAGCATAGTTACCCATTGAGATCACAACAGGTTTTTCCTGTGCGGCAAGTTTAAGTTCTCTCCAGATGATATCCGATGCAATTGCATTACCGCCGGGAGAGTTCACCCTCAAGACAATGGCCTTTACCGAACTGTCCTTCCGTTCCTTACGGATGATGTCGGCGTAGTTGTTTCCTCCTATGTTATAATCGTTTCCCTTGCCCATAGCGATTGACCCGGAAGCATATATGACCGATATTTTATTTTTCACCGATATGCTTTTCTTTTTCCCCGGAACCTTTGTGTATTTAGCCATTGGCACAAGGTTTATCTTGTCGTCGGTGGTCAGTCCCGATCTTATCTTGATGGTGTCGTAAAGCTGATCGCGGTAAATGAGTCCGTCCACCAGTCTGCTTTCCAGTGCTCCTGTTGAAATATAACCTGTGAGGTCATCGGCAATCCTGTTAAGCTGAGCGGCAGGAATGCCCCTGGATTCCGATATCATTTTTACAGAGTGATCCCATATGGATCCTACATAGTCTGTTATCTGTGCCCTGTTCTCATCGCTCATCTTATCAAGCATGTAGGGTTCGACGGCTCCCTTGAATTTACCATGACGAACAACCTGCACTTCAACTCCGACTTTCTCGAGAGCTTTTTTATAGAACATGACTTCACCGCTGAGCCCTTTGAAATCTACGGTCGAAGAAGGATTAATATATATTTTGTCGGCAACTGACGAAAGATAATAGCCTTCCTGCAGAAGCACGTAATCGGAATAGGCTATGACAAACTTACCGCTTTTTTCGCGGAAATTTATCAGTGCATTACGTACTTCTTCCGTCGTTGCCCAGCCCGAAGAGGTGAGACCATTTTCAATTAGTACACCTTTAATTTTTTCGTCGTCAGCAGCTTTCTCAAGATTCTTCAGAATATCGTTCAGACCAGCTGCCTGAGTTACTGTCATGTTCATAATGTCGAAACCACTGAACGGATTAGTGTCGGTACGGTCGGGTATAGTTACCCCGGCGTTGAGGACCAGAACCGAATTCTCAGGGATTGAAACAGGTTTATTGCCTGAAGCAACCATTATGCTCAGGCTCGAAATCATAATAAGAAAGAAGAGAAGTGAAGCCAGTATTATACCTGCTATTGTGGCAAGTGTATAAATAAGGAAATTTTTCATGGGATAACACTTTAATAATGAATCCGTAAATATATAAAAACGATTTCAAATGATGCCCCGGCAGTGATATTTTAGTATATTTAAAACGGAAGCCGGCTGATATGAAAAATGTCTTTCTTGGTATAGGTTCGAACCTGGGTGACAGGAGGGAAAATCTGAAAACTGCACTTGACCTGATTACCCTGCATATAGGAGTGGTTTCGCATACTTCTTCGGTGTGGGAGACAGAACCATGGGGGTTCAGCAGCAGGGAACTCTTCCTAAACATGGTCATTGAAGTTGAGACTTTACTGAATCCGTCGGGACTGCTTGGAAGGATACTGATGATAGAAGCCGGCATGGGCAGGCTCAGGGATGGCATGGGCTATTCATCACGGATCATCGACATCGACATTTTATTTTACGGAAGCAGGATAATAAAAACGAAATCCCTTGTGTTACCTCATCCCAAAATACACGAACGGAAGTTTGTGCTTGAGCCCCTGAACGAAATTGCTCCGGAATTTGTGCATCCGGTGCTGGGGAAAGATATTTTTATATTGCTGGGAGAGTGCAGAGATAAAGGGAAGGTTAAGTTGTGGAGGAAGACCGACCATTGACCTCACACTAATCGGTACAAGCTTTCCAGGTAGTTTATCCCCTTTTACGGGGTTCCGGAACATTTGCCTGATTTCACCATAACACGATCGCAGTGTCACAACAACCCGTTATCGGCAAAGCTGTAATATTCTTTTCCGGAGATGATAATATGGTCCAGAAGCTGTATATCGATCATATTTCCTGCATCTTTTATCTTGCCGGTTATTTTTGTATCCGATTCGCTTGGATTAAGATTGCCGGACGGGTGGTTATGGCATACTATTATGCCTGAGGCGAGGTTTTCGATGGCCTGCTTCATGATCATCCTCACATCGGTGACAGTCCCGCTGATACCTCCCTGGCTTAATTTCATCCTGTTTATAACCCGGTTCGACCTGTTCAAAAAGAGAACCCAGAATTCTTCGTGGGGAAGGTCTGCCAGGAGGGGCTGGAAGATGCCAGCCACATCACCGGAGCTCCTTACCTGGTTAAGCTCCTCCGCTTCAGCAAGTTTTCTCCTTCGTCCAAGTTCAAGGGCTGCGGCTATCGTTACAGCCCGCGCCGGACCTATGCCCTTAATCTTTCTGAGCTCGGCGATGCTCAGTTTACCCAGGCTGTTAAGGTTGTTATTAACCATTTGCAGCAGTTCACGGCCAAGGTCGACAGCTGACTTGCCTTTTTTCCCGGAACTGATTAGTATTCCAAGCAATTCAGCATTGCCCAGGCTCGATGTTCCCTTGGTGATAAGCTTCTCCCTGGGCCTCTCCTCGACGGCCCAGTCGGTAATTTTCAGTGACATACAGCGATTATAATTATTCCGTGAATAAAGATAGGAAAAATAGAAGTCACCTGGTCACTGACAGGGTTAAAAATAAAAAAAGGGGCTTTGAAGGCCCCTTAATATTGAATGAAAAATTCTTTTATTTCAGGTTGTCGACATGCTTTTTTGCTGAGGATTTGAGGTTGGCTGCCTTATTGGGATGTATTATATTCCTTTTGGCCAGCTTATCCAGCATGGAGTTCATTTTTGGAAGTAACTCTTCAGCTTCTTTTTTGTTTTCGGAAGTACGCAGAGTCTTGAGGGCATTACGCATTGTCTTTGCCTTATACCTGTTGCTCTCATTCCTGGTTTTGGTCTGCCTTATCCTTTTCTTTGATGACTTGTGATATGCCATGTTGTATTTATTATTCCGTGTAAAAAAAATTGTAGTCCATAGGGGAATCGAACCCCTGTTACCAGGATGAAAACCTGACGTCCTAACCACTAGACGAATGGACCTTGTAAAGAACTTTAAAATGCGGATGCAAAGGAAGAATAATTTTTTTGATCTGCAAAATAATTTGTCAAAAATCAGCTTCTTCCCTGGCTAAAAAACATACCTTACCGATATAGCCGTATTCAGGCCGTTCCATCCTGTGTATCCTCCTAAATTGATACTCGGAAGGATATCGAATGAAAGATTCAAAGGTATGTTTCTGAAGACGTATTCTAATCCAATGAGTGCATCGACACCGATTACCGGCCCGGCATATTCTTCCCTGGAGTACAGGTAGGGTGTCCTGGAGGCATCGATTACTCCGGCATGGACGCCAAGGCCCCAGTACCAGTAAAGCCGGGGCTCAAGACCTGTTTCATGTTCGTTCTCGAAGAGGGCTGAAATTATGAATCCCCTTAAATTGGCAGCGGCCACAAACTCGACTGCATCATCGCGGTCGAGAAAATGTTTCACGCTGATCCCATAGGGAAAGCCAAAACGCAATCCTGCTGCGGTCTTAAATGGTTGTCCGGAAACATTCAGTGCAACCACCAGCAATAATACCAGGACGAACCGTATTTTTAGCATATAGAATTTTCAATTTACTGTATCAACAAATCTTTCGTCAGCTTGTTCATGTCGCATCCGTCGAAGTCGCCTGAACTCATGAACAGGTAAACCGGATCTGTGAAATTTTCCTGCCTGATAAACGTAAAAAGGTCAGAAGAATTGTCGAAAATGTAAATTGAATCATCCCCGAAAGCTTCCCTGATCATTCCGGGAGTCAGCGATGGAAGTCTTTTCAGGGCTATTGCATGAGGGTTATAGTAAACCACTCTGACAGAGGCTTTGTCCATGCTGTTACGATACTGTGGAAGAAAGCCGCTGCTCAGGCTTGAAAAAGTATGGAGTTCCAGACATGCTAAGATCGTTCTTCCGGGGTGTCTGGATGCTACCGCTTCAACGGTTGCCTTCACCTTTGAAGGTGAATGAGCAAAATCGGAATATACTATTCCTTTATCATTCTCTCCCGTTTTCTGAAGCCGCCGGGATGTTCCGGCAAAACTCTGAATGGCATCATAGAACTGGTCTTCGGTAATACCTGCAGCCAGACAGGCTTCCCTGGCGGCAGAAAGATTCTGCATGTTATGCTCTCCGAATATTTTTACCGGCACAACCCTGTTATGCGTTGCCGCGTAGAATCCCTTCCTGTTCTGGAAATGACCATGAACCGTATAGGGGATCTTCCTGATGCCGGAAGATGTCGCCTCAGCTATTTTTTTTACCTCCTGATCTTCCCTGAAATAGATAAGGCAACCCCCGGGGCTAATCTTGGTGGTGAAGATCCTGAACTGTTCAACATAGTTTTCAAATGTGGGAAAGACATTCATATGATCCCAGGCTATCCCGTTCAGAACAGCTATGTCGGGCATGTAAAGATGAAATTTAGGGCGGGGATCGAGGGCTGATGTAAGATACTCATCTCCCTCAAGGACAGCTATTTCAGAATCGTCCGACAAATGTACCATTGTATCATAACCGTCCACCGATGATCCGACCATATAGTCAAATTTCCGCCCCGAGTGTTTCATGACATGCATGATCATGGCAGTGGTTGTTGTTTTGCCGTGACTGCCGGCAACGACGATCCTTTTCTTGTCCCTGGTCTGTTCGTATAAAAATTCAGGAAACGACAGGATCCTGATACCTCTTTCTGCGGCCCTGACAAGCTCAGGATTATCAGCCCTGGCATGCATCCCCAGTATTATTGTATCGATTGAAGGGTTAATCCTGTCTGCATCCCAACCCTCTTTTTCAGGCAGCAGACCGCAGGATTCAAGCCTGGATCTTGATGGTTCAAATATCTCATCGTCGGAGCCGGTGACCTCATATCCTTTTTTATGAAGTGCAATGGCAAGGTTATGCATTACGGCGCCACCGATGGCTATGAAGTGAATTCTCATTTGTTGCTGGTTGCTGGTTACTGGTTGCTAGTTGCTAGTTGCTAGTTGCTAGTTGCTAGTTGCTGGTTGCTAGTTGCAAGTTAAGACAGTATTAGTTTGATGGCCATACCGACAGATTTTTTGATGTGACGGATTCATTTTCCACGGCTCCTTCGGGCAGGAGGAGGACGACGAGGGAGATTTTGGCAGAGGCCGGTAAAGTTGCTTCAAAGCCGGTGAAGATTGTTCCCGGGTTTGCGGCATCGTATGAATTCGGTGATACTGTACTCCAGGTTTTCATTGTCACATTGGCAGGCTGCACTACTTTCAGGATCATTTTTTTACCGTTCTTCACCAGTTCTGCCGTTTTAGATCCGGTTATGGTAACATCAGCTGATGTAAGGAGATTCCATCTGATAAGTGTTGTTGAGGCAGTTGTTTCAACTTCGTCACGTACCATGACGTATGAATCATCCACTATGGCTATACCCCTTACCGCTTTTGCAAGTTGTCCGCTATATACTCCCGTAATATCTGAAATTGCATTCAACATACCGGTTCCTTCGTAGTGGCTGCCGATAATTGCGTTTCCTGTTACATTCTGAAGCTTGTCATTTACGGTGAGGGTGTTATGTGCGCGGTTGTTATACCTGAAGACAGTCCATCTTTCAGAGTTCTGTGACCTGTTCCACAGATCCACTCCTGCTGTTTCGAGTGAATTATAGTCCTGTGATCCGAAATCCATTGCCCATCTTTCTCCATTGGCATCCATGATAAAAGATCCTACGTCCATATGGCCATGATTTACATAAGGAGATCCGGCTTTAAATCCGACAAAGATGTCGTTTTTATCATTCCAGCCGGTTCTCATCAGTGCAACAGGGTTCTTTCCCTGGCCTGTCCACACCCGGTATGAGGGAGGAGTGATGTCTTCGGTAATGATACCTGTGCTCCACACCAGGAGAGAAGGAAGAAGGCGGTCAGCGGGTAGTGTTTTGTTGTTAAGGAAATATCTCTCCGACCACAGAACAGATGGATCTTTAAGCCTGGCAGCGAACCAGTACATCGCCGGATTGGTATTGGCACCGGAACCGCAGTCGGAATAATTGAAAGGCATTCCAAAGGGACCTGTCATATTCTCAAGGTAGCCTGCAGTTTTCATGAAACCCTCTGCTGAAGGGAGTTTGTAATAGTCGCCGAAAGCTTTTTCCATGGCACTCAGGAACATGACATGAAAACTTGTTCCATAGCCCCAGTATCCGTATCCTTCAGGATAGGCACCGTCGGGATTATAATCTTCCATGGGCAGTGCCGTTGAGGTAACGGCCCGTTCAATCATCTTAAGAGCCAGATCCTTTTCGTCTTCGTAAACGGCAAGAGCTCCAAACACCATTCCGGCATTGCATACCTGGTTCCAGTTATTGGAGTTTTTTGCCCAACCCGAATTCTGACTCAACAGAGAAGGTTTCAGCCCCTTTTCCACGATTGCCTCTTTAATTACGGACTTCGATTCCTCTGTGAGATTTTCGTAAAGCCAGTCATAGCCAATGGCCATAGCCATGGTCATCTCGGCAACATCGAGAAAATGGCTTGGATTCCAGTCACTGAAGGCTGCCACAGCCAGCATTTCTTCCTCTGCTCTTGCAAGGAACCTGTTATCGGCTGTTTTACGGTAGCTGTATGAAAGGTAGTAAATTCTCTTCAGGGCTTCTCTCGATTTTGAAAGCAATCTTCTTCCAGTCAAAACTCTCTCCACAGGAGGCTTATCGAGCATCGCTTCACTCTGATCGATGATGAAACTGCTTACCGTTAGCCAGCGTCTGTCAGCTGCAATAGTCTGATCCACAGAGGCTTCCTCGCCTTTGAGAAGAAGTATGCGCGGGTGGGAAGGTGGCTCTCCGGGTATGGTGCTTTCTGAAGCTTTACAGGAATAAAAGAAAATTACTGAAATCAATAAGATCAGTTCAAGAAGATGTTTACTTTTCATTTCAATATTTTTTAATCGGATCTAAAGTTATACAAAAAATTTTTCCGGCCTTTTAAACTGTTATATTTGCAATAATATAGGTAAAAGAACCTGCTGATCATATGAAGATCCCCCTGTACAGGCACGATTACAAGGGAGGGCACCAGGTAGAACTTTTACAGAGCGGGGAGCCCTTTTTTGCAGCTGTTGAAAAGGTTATCAATGAAGCCCGGCATTTCATACATCTGCATACGTATCTTATTGATGAAGATGAGACGGGGATCCGTATTATCAACTCACTTATCAGAGCATCGGAAAGAGGAGTAAGGACCTACCTTCTCCTTGATGCCTTTGGTACCAAGTATCTTTCAAAAGAGCTTCTTGACAGAATAGAAGGTTCGGGAATACTATTCAGATTCTATTCCCCGACACTGGTTACAAAGGGTTTCCAGCTGAGTCTCCGGCTTCATTCAAAGGTGGTGCTGGCTGATGGGGAAAAAGCTATTATCGGCGGACTGAACTTTGCCGACCGTTATTATGGCACAAAGACCTTACCAGCCTGGCTCGATTTTGCAGTACTGATAAAGGGACCTGAGTGTATAAAGCTCCTGGCTGTAGTGAAAAGGTTATGGAATAAAACATTTATCTCTTCCAGGGAAAGGTCACGTGAGCAAGTTCACTCAACACCATATCATAGTGAAAATGTCAAAGTAAGGATACTGGTCAATAACTGGTACAGGAACAAGATGGAGATTCTTAAGAGTTACAGGTCGGCAATAAGGCATGCGGAAACGGGGATACTTATATTTGCAAGCTACTTCCTGCCGGGGAGAAATGAACGCCGCTTACTAAAAAATGCCAGTCAGAGAGGGGTGGATATAACAATTGTACTTGCAGCCGAATCGGATGCTCCGATGTTCGACAGGGCAACACACTTCCTGTATGATTTCATACTCAGGAACCGGATAAAGATCTTTGAGTACCTTCCTTCAAATCTTCATGCCAAGGTTGCAACCATCGACGGTAAATGGAGTACTGTCGGAAGTTATAATATAAACCATGTAAGCGATTACGGCAGTATCGAAATAAATGCAGGTATCCTGGACGAACCATTTGCAAAACATTTTGAAACAGTTCTCCGTGACATTATCCGACGCGACTGCCGTGAGGTAACTTTTGATGAATTCAGCCGGAGGAGCACATGGTTCTCAAGGCTTGCAGGGTGGTTTTCATATCAGATGATCAGGCTGGCAACCAGGATAATGTATCAGCTTGTGACAAGGAAAAAAAGATCGGGATAAAAGGCTTCAGTTCTGATGGAAGCTCATGGAGATAAAATCCAGCACCACAGGCAGGGCACTTCTCCAGTAACTCCATGAGTGCCCTCCGTCGCGGATCCTGAATTCATGGGGGATCTCCTTTTTGCGCATAGCTATATGGACCAGAGAATTACCCTCGTACAAAAAGTCATCATCGCCACAGTCGATATACCATCTCACCGCTCTCTTCTGGCTGTCAGGCATGGATGCAATAAGGCTCAGCACGCTGTACTTTTTGAAGTATGCTTCTTTATCTGAATCAGAGATATTTTCATCCACCGGCCAGAGTCTGTAGTTTTTAAGCTCTTCGATGCTCCGGGGGCCGGTTGCAGCACTAAGAGGACAGGCTGAAGAAAACAATTCAGGATGATGAAGGGCGTAAATGAAAGTGCCTTCACCTCCCATCGACAATCCTGCTATTGCCCGATACCTCTTTTCGCTTTTAATGCGATATGTTTTTTCAACAAAAGGTATGAACTCTTCGAAGAAAAAATCTTCATAACGCCATTCCCCCTTGACGTCGTTAACGTATCCGCGTCTTCCCGTGTTGGCATCAGGCATGATGATCACCATAGGAGTGACTGTCCCTGCAAGAATAGCCTTGTCGGCAATGTGCAGAACCTCGCCGAACTGAACCCATCCTGTCTGATCGTCGCCTGCCCCGTGAAGAAGATAGAGAACAGGATAACTACGTTCGGAGGTTCCGTAATCGGGCGGAAGATATACTGCATATTTCCTTTCCATTTTCAGTATCCTGCTGCTCATGGTGAGGTTATCCATTACCTTGCCGGTCTGACCTGAAGTAATGGCAACCATTGCTGAACAAAGAAGAGTCAGAAGTGTTTTTTTCATGATATGGTCTTTAGCAGATGTTAATTGAATTTAATGTTAATATTTCATGTGTAACCGAAAGTTATATTTTACCCGCAACCCTCAATCTCCAACCCGCAACTGAACCTTAAAGATATCTTATTTACCGAATCCATCAAAAATTCTTAACCTTGTAAAAAGAAAAAATATGAAACTTCACCTTTTCAACATATCAAATTTCAAGGTCGACGGCGGAGCAATGTTCGGTGTAGTTCCAAAAGCATTATGGTCACGGGTATATCCTGCTGATGAAAATAATCTTATCACACTTACGCTGAATTCGCTTATAGTTGAGACAGGCGGACGTGTAATCCTTGTCGATACCGGCTGGGGAGACATGCAGGACGAAAAATTCTTCCGGCATGTTCATCTGCACGGAGGCGAGGGACTTGTGGAAGGACTCAGGAACAGGGGATATGGACCGGGTGATATTACCGATGTTGTCCTCACTCATCTGCATGCCGATCATTGCGGGGGTTGTGTGAGGCAGATACAAGGAGGCACAGGCTATGAGCTTGTCTTTCCTGATGCAATTCATCATGTCAGCCGCACGCAGTGGGAATGGGCCTTGAAGAACAATCCCAGGGAGGCTGATGCTTTTCTTGAGGAGAACATTCTTCCGATCGGACAGAGCGGAAGGCTAAACCTTATCGATGAGGATGGCCCCCTTTATGAGGGATTTGAACTCAGGATATGCTACGGGCATACACCGGGACTCATGGTTCCGGTAGTTGATCATAAGGGAAAGAAACTGGTTTACACCGGTGACCTTATTCCTACCATGGCTCATATACCACTTATCTGGAACATGAGTTATGATATTGAATCCCTCAAAACGATCGAAGAAAAAAAATCAATTCTGGAAGAGGCAATTGCCGGTAATTATATCCTTGTCTTCCAGCATGATGCTCAGGCTGAATGTTGTACGCCTGAGATGACCCCCAAAGGTATCAGGGCCGGGAGGAAATTCAGTTTTGGCGAGATTGAAGGGTATTAAAAGAGACATGTTTTTAATTGTTTCTTTTATCATTTGTTAGTACATTTGGTATACCTTCTCGATTCTGTTTAAAAAATAACACAGGCCATGGCAGATTTCAACTATGAAAGACCTTTTCAGATTGAAAAGGACAATACGGTTTACCGGCTTCTTACAAAAGATCACGTAAAAGTTATTGAAGCTGAAGGGAGGAAGATACTTAAGGTCGATCCTGAGGCACTCGAACTTCTTGCCCGGAATGCAATAAGTGACCTGTCGTTTTATCTGCGCACTTCTCATCTCGAGAAGCTTGCGAAGATACTTGAAGATCCTGAGGCAACCGATAATGACCGTTTTGTTGCCTATGTTATGCTTCGCAATACAGTTATATCGGCAAAAGGCGACCTTCCGTGGTGTCAGGATACCGGAACGGCAATCGTAATCGGGAAGAAGGGCGAACAGGTATGGACAGGTGCAGATGATCGGGCACACCTGTCAAAAGGCATTTTTGAAACTTACAGGGACAGGAATCTAAGGTACTCACAGGTAGTTGCCACTTCGATGTTTGACGAAAAAAATACCGGTAGCAACCTGCCTGCCCAGATAGATATATATGCAACTGAAGGTGCTGAGTATGAGTTCCTATTTATCACCAAGGGAGGTGGATCAGCTAACAAAACATTCCTGTACCAGCAATCAAAGTCGCTGCTCAACGAAGAGTCACTGGTTAAATTCGTCAAAGATAAGATAAAGGAACTAGGGACCTCTGCATGTCCGCCATATCATCTGGCACTGGTTATTGGAGGTACTTCAGCTGAAGCGACTCTCAAAACCGTGAAAGAAGCCTCTGCCGGGTATCTCGACCATCTGCCGGTTACCGGTAGCTCGGGTGGACGGGCTTTCCGTGATATTGAGTGGGAGAAGAGGATAGAGAAGATATGTCATGAATATGGAGTAGGCGCACAATTCGGAGGAAAATATTTTGTTCACGATGTACGTGTCATCCGGCTTCCCCGCCATGCAGCTTCGTGTCCTGTAGGGCTGGGAGTAAGCTGCAGTGCCGACAGGAATATAAAGGCTCATATAAATGAGAGCGGGATCTTCCTGGAGGAACTTGAAAAGAATCCTGAGCGTTTTCTTCCTGAAAAGGCTCCCGAACTGGAAAAACCTGTCGAGGTTGATCTCGACAGGCCTATGAATGAAATAAGGGCACAGCTCACAAAATATCCTGTGAAGACAAGGCTCAGCCTGAGCGGAACACTTGTTGTTGCACGCGACATAGCACATGCCATGATTAAAAAGATGCTCGATGAAGGTAAACCCATGCCACAGTATTTCAGAGATCACCCAGTCTATTATGCAGGTCCTGCCAAAACGCCGGAAGGAATGCCTTCAGGAAGCTTCGGCCCTACAACAGCCGGAAGGATGGATTCATATGTTGATCTTTTCCAGAGTCTTGGAGGATCATTGATCATGGTTGCCAAAGGTAACCGTAGCAGGTCGGTCATTGATGCCTGCAGAAAATACGGGGGCTTTTACCTGGGTTCGATAGGCGGACCTGCAGCTATACTGGCTGCTGAAAATATCAAATCTGTGGAGCTGCTGGATTTTCCTGAGCTTGGGATGGAGGCAATTCGCAGGATCAGAGTTGAGAATATGCCTGCCTTCATTATCACCGACGACAAGGGGAATGATTTCTTTGACGAGTATAACAAACAGGCGTAAAGACGTTAAGGCGTGACGGCGTGAGGTATGTGGTGTGCGGTGCTTAATTGATATCAGTTATCTCAAAGATCTCATGTCTGTCCATGTCGCGCCAGTATTTGATGGTACTGGCCCTCACAAGTTCCCAGTAGATATTACTGTCAAGGCCGTAAATGTAGTTTATCTCCTTAAGCTCCGATGTGATCTTTGATGCTATCTCTTTAAGAAGCGATATTCTGATTTTTCTGTTCATGTATCTTATTTCAACCATTGGAAATATTACCGAGTCGTTTCTCACGGTCAGCAGCCCGTGACCCGGGGTAGCTCCTGTAGCTACCTGCAGGCCGTCATTCATGCAGCTTAGCGGTGGTGTTGATCCGGCGTAGGATACTATCATGAATTCATCAACACCGGTATTGAAATATTCTCTGGCGCGGACACCCATCTTGACACCGATTATCTCAAACACACCCAGATGGCGGTGTATCTCGCTTGCAATGACTCCCGAGAACCATTCGTCGTGTCCGTGTTTTAACATTATCTCTTCAACGTAAGGTTTGATGTCGTCGGTAAAGAAATCCGGATCAGACGGTAATTCTTTAATTATCTGTGTCTCCTGGACGGTCTCACCTTTCAGTATTTTTATTGCCAAAGTCCTTAATTCAACCTTATCCGCAGGGAAGCAATCTGAAATATTTCCTGCCGTTTTTACCAGGAAGAGTGAAGGATTATGAATGAAAAGGGGGACCATGTCATCTGTGCCGGAATAGGTAAAATTATGTTCTTTCATCAGGTCTGTGGTAAAGCTGCCGGCCAGTTTCCGGCCGTATGGTGTTTGCACCTCACTTATTTCCTTCAGGAAGTCCTGATAGTAAAATACCTCGTCATCATGCGAGAAGCTTCTGACGATCTTTACAAGTAGTTCCTGCTTCAGCATTTTTTCTGATGCTTTCCTGTCGATATTATAGTTAAATCCCTGTCTGTCGTCATAGCCATCGGCGCTCCAGATGAAATCGCTGATCCTGTCTTTGAATGAAGGAATCCGGTTCAGCGCTGTCCATGCTGTCGACATACTTCCCAGACTTACAAATCTGACCTTATACTGACCTGAATTTAGTATTTCGGCGATTAACGAAAGATAGTCAGGGGCCTTATCGGGGTTTAAATTCTTTTCATCACCCCATTGGGCCTGTAAAGCAACAGGGAAATTCCTGGACACAAAGGAGCTTTCCCTGTTAATGCCCACCGGTATACCTTCGTGAAAATATGAATTAAGCATACTTTTTACTTTTCTGAAGGCGTTATCGGCTGAAAGGGCACCCGGCGAAACAATAACAGCCAGGACCCTGACATCGGGAGAGGCCAGAAGCATTGATATGGCACGCATATCGTCTATGCCTCCGTCAGTATCAACTATCACATAATGAGAAGGTTTCCAGGGATGCGAGCTTAGGCTCACCGTCATAATCAACCCTGCCAGAGCAAAAAAAATACGTTTCATACTGTTAAATAACGGGTAAAAATATTAAATATTTGGATTTCCCGGTTTTTATATTTTGCTATCTTCAACCCGGTCAATTTTTTATTATGAAGCGATTCTTTTTATGGTTTTTACCGGGACTTTTAGGCGGGGCTCTCGTGATAATTGGAGGAAACAGAGTCCTCGAAAAGACTTCGACAAACGATTATTGTGTTTCCTGTCATATTCATCCTGATGCTGACAATAGCTGGAAGCGGTCTGTCCATTACGAGACAGCTTCCGGGTACAGGGTCGCATGTGTTGAATGCCATCTTCCCCCGAAAGGGGATGGCTATTTGTGGGCAAAAGGCACAACAGGACTGCGTGACCTCTGGAGTTTTTATACAAAGGATTCTGCATCATTCGACTGGAATGCAAAAGGCCGGCTTGAACATGCCCGGGGGCATGTTTATGAGAGCAGTTGTATAAAATGTCATGAAAACCTGTTCCCGCTAACTCTTACAAAGGAGGGCGAAGATGCTCATCTGTATTACAGGCAGACCGAAAAGACTCCCGATCTGCACTGCATCAACTGTCATCTCAACTCCGGGCATTATATTGAAGGATACACTCACGGCAGCAACACAACTTTCGGGACCGTATCATCGGCTCCTAAAGAAATATTCACTGAAGCAACAGAAGTTACATCTTTTGAATCGTTTACAGAGAAGATCCCCGGTTCCCCGGTTTCTTTTAATATGATCGCCATTCCCGGAGGCAGCTTCAGAATGGGGAGTCCGGCCGATGAACCGTTCCGCAAAGCCGATGAAGGCCCGGTACGGGAGGTGGAGATAAGCCCCTTCTTCATGGCGGAAATTGAGGTAACATGGGATGAATATCTTGCCTTCTATGCCCAGACCGCTGCTGAAGGAAGAACAACTGACACCGAAGGATTAAGGACTCAGAAAGCACCCCAGACCGATGCCATCTCAGGGGCCACACCGCCTTACGGCCAGCCCGATCAGGGATGGGGACTGGGGACGAGACCTGCAATATCATTTACCTATCATGCAGCTGAGACCTACTGCAAATGGCTATCCATGGTAACAGGAAAGACATATCGTCTGCCTACAGAGGCTGAGTGGGAATATGCGTGCAGGGGAGGTACTTCCACACCTTACTTCTTCACCGGTGATCCTCTGAAGTTTCAGAAGACGGGCTTCAGGGCAAAAATCTCCAGGAATGATACGGCAGTGATAAATTCATATGTCATATTCAGAGGCAACAGTCCTTCGAAGACACAAACGCCCGACATGGTGTGGTCCAATCCTTTCGGCCTCAAAAACATGCTGGGTAATGTGGCAGAATTCTGTTCCGACTGGTATCAATCCGATGCCTTTGCTCAATACCCCGAAGGAATCCTGAGAAATCCGACAGGACCGGAGACAGGAGAGGAACATGTGGTAAAAGGAGGATCATTTCTTGATATGGCAGGTCAGGTGCGCAGTGCATCACGCAGCTATACACGTACCGAAGAGTGGCTGAAGACAGATCCTCAGATACCCAAAAGCATATGGTGGTACTCCGATTGCTACCATGTCGGTTTCAGGGTCGTGTGTGAGTTTGACGAAAAGACAGGTAACTGAAATATTGTCTCAGTTTTAAGTATCCATAAACCTCAGAGCACGATAAGTTTTCGGTAGTCATTCAGTAGTCATTCAGTAGTCATTCGGTAATCACTGATTTGTGTGACAATGAATGACGGCCGAAGGCCATATGACAGCGAAGCGAATGACCATGAATAACGGTGGTAAGTTAAGATTAATTTATGGGTTAAACTGATTTTATTTACAAGCTCCAATCATCATTCAACAACATCGATCTGTTTCTTTTCCCTGAAGAAGAAGATAAAACCAAGGAGGACTGCAAATGCTATCCAGGCAGGAACAAACCAGATCTTTTTCCACAGGTATTCATTGTTCACGGAATAATGACTTGTGACAAATCCGGAGATCCATGTACCAATGAACATGCCGAGTCCGTATGTTACAAACGTGAATAGGCCCTGGGCTGCATTTTTGATCCTTTCATTGGATTTCTTTTCAGTATACATGTATCCCGTAACAAAGAAGAAATCGTAACATATGCCATGGAGGATTATCCCGGCATATAGCATCCACACAGCTGCATCCATGTTACCGAATGCAAAACACAGATACCGCAGCAACCATGCACTCATTCCGATAAGGAGCATATACCTGACTCCTATTCTGTTGAAAAGAAAAGGTATTGCCAGTATGAACAGAGCTTCGGAGATCTGACCCATTACCATTTTGCCCGCAGCATTCTGCATACCTGCCTGGTTCAGAAACAGGTTGGCAAAACCGAAATAGAATGAAAGTGGAATACAAACAAGGATTGCAGAGATGAAGAAGATCAGGTAGGGTCTGTCCCTGAACAGGACGAGTGCATCGAAACCTGATACAGACCTTGCAGAGACAGCCTTTGCTGCCTGAGGCGGGGTATCGGGAAGAATGAAACTGAATAATCCCAGGAGGCCTGAAACGATTGCTGCCATATAAAATGTGAAAGGTGTCTTTTCTATTCCCAGAAGGGCAATCATGAAACCTGCCACAATCCATCCGAAGGTCCCGAATACCCTGATATAGGGGAATTGTTTTCCCGGGTCGGACATCTGCCTGAAGGCCACACTGTTCGAAAGCGCTATGGTGGGCATGTATGCAAGCGAATACAGAAGGATGATCCAGTAAAACCCGGTATTATTATTCATGCGGGCAGCAAGGAACAGAAGGATGGCTCCGCCGATATGCAGTACACCCATCAGTCGTTGAGCCGCAAAGAATCTGTCAGCTACCATTCCAACGAAGAAAGGAGATATCATGGTGGCAATGGCAAGTGCACTGTACGCTGCTCCTATCTGAATTCCCGTCGATTTCAGAAATTCTGTCATGTATGTTCCCATTGTGACATACCAGGATCCCCAGATAAAATACTGAAGGAACATCATCGATGACAGGATGGTAACAGTTTTTGGTTTCATAGGCTTATGATTAATAAAAAACGCTTAACAGGAATTCATCGTTCATTTAAAATTACATATATTTACGAGGATAACAAAAATCAAAAAATCTTCAAAATATTTATTAATCAAACCTGCAAATATGAAAAAAACTGGTATTTCAAGACGTAATTTTCTTGGTAAGGCTGCAACAGTAGGTGCTGCAGGAGTAGTTGTCCCATCCATTCTGACAGGCTGCACAGGTGAACCTAAAATCAAGGTCACTCCCGTTTCTTGGCTGGATCAGGCTCCCGACGGCCCTGTTCTTAAAGCCGGGGTGATAGGTTGCGGCGGAAGAGGAAAGGGAGCTGCGGTGAATTTTCTCAAAGCTGGTCCCAATCTTCAGATCGTGGCTCTCGGGGATACATTCAGGGACAGAGTTGAAGACTGCGGGGCGACAATAGCGAAAAACGGACAGGAAGTTCCTGAGGAAAACTGTTTCGTGGGATTTGATGCCTACCAGAAGGTAATCGATTCAGGCGTAGATATTGTTATTCTTGCTACACCACCATATTTCCGGCCCGACCACCTGGAAGCAGCTGTGAATGCAAGGAAACATGTTTTTGCCGAAAAACCTGTCTGTGTCGACCCCGTTGGAGCAAGAAAGGTAATGGCAACAGCTCTCAAGGCAAAGGAACTGGGTCTGACCATTGTTACGGGAACACAGCGACGTCATCAGCGCGACTACGTTGACGCATACCAGCAGGTTCAGGCCGGCCGTATTGGAGACATCGTCAGTGGCAATGTTTACTGGAATGGCGGCAAACTGTGGCACCGCGACAATAATCCTTCATGGACTGAAATGGAATGGATGATCCGCGACTGGGTCAACTGGACATGGCTTTCCGGTGATCATATTGTTGAACAGCACGTTCATAATCTCGATATAATGAACTGGTTCACCGGAACACATCCTGTGAAGGCAGTAGGAATGGGCTCGAGACAAAGACGTGTTACAGGTGATCAGTTTGATAATTTCAGTATCGATTTCGTATTTGAGGACGGACGTCATTTTCACAGTATGTGCCGTCAGATAAACGGATGTGCCAACAATGTTTCGGAAAGGATACAGGGCTCGAAAGGCGCTGCATATTTCCTCGACAGGGTATTTATTACCGACCTGGCCGGACAGGAGCTCTGGCAGTATGAATATCCTCTCAACGATGAAGGGAAGCCTGCCAGAGGCAAGATGAAAAGCGCATACGATCAGGAACATGTGGATATGGTCACGGCTATACGCACAAACCAGCCTTTCAATGAGCTTGAAAACACTGCAATTTCCACAATGACAGCAATTATGGGCCGTATCTCAGCCTATACAGGCAAGGAAACCACCTGGGAGCAAATGATGAATTCGGACCTGAAACTCGGACCGTCAACACTTGCCTTCGGACCGGTAGACATACCCAAGGAAGTGCCTGTAGCCGGAGATGCCTACGTTCCTCCTGCTCCGAGGGCTTAATCCTTATGCTTATGAACAGCTCAAGAAGAAACTTCATTAAGAAAACCGCTTTAACAGGAGCTGCCCTTCTGGCAGCTCCTGTTATGTACGGTGCTGAGAATGTCCGGAAAAAGCAGAGAGCTTCCGATGCCGTCGAACCTTTTAAGCTCCGGTATGCTCCTTCAATGAATATGTTCAGGGAACATGCCGGTACCGATCCTGTTGACAACATAAAATTTTGCTACGACAAGGGTTTCAGGGCTATGTTTGACAACGGACTTCCCGGAAGGCCGCATGAAGATCAGGTTAGGATTGCAAACGAGATGCAAAGACTTGGAATGATGCTCGGTCCTTTTGTCCTGTATGCCGATTTCGCAAAAACCTCATTTGTCCTGAACACCCCTGAAGTAAGAGAAATGCTGAAGGCAAAGATGGCTGAAGGGATAGAAGTTGCCAGTCGCACCGGCGCAAAATGGGCACTGATGGTCCCCGGGAGATATGATGAAAAACTTCACCGCGACTTTCAGACTGCCAACGTGATTGATAATCTGAGGTTATGTTGTGATATCGCGGAACCTGCCGGATTAACAATAGTTCTCGAACCTCTTAATACTCTCAGAAATCACCCGGGTCTCTTCCTTAACGGAATACCCCAGGCTTATTCTATATGCCGGGCTGTGAACAGGCCTTCATGCAAGATCGTCGACGATGTCTATCACCAGCAGATAACAGAGGGGAATCTTATCCCCAATATTGAAGCGGCATGGAGCGAAATAGCTGCATTTCATTGCGGCGACAACCCGGGGAGAAATGAACCGGGCACAGGAGAAATAAACTTCAAAAACCTTTTCAAATATATTCACAGTCGTAATTACGATGGAGTTATTTGTATGGAACACGGCAAAAGCGTAAGAGGCATAGAGGGAGAGGTTAAACTCATAGAATCCTACCGCGAAGCTGACAGTTTTGAAGTATGATTAGAAAATACGCAATCCTGGTGCTGCTGACCATGGCATCAGCCTCATCATTCTGCCAGAAAGAAAGACCACAACCATATCTTTCCATTCCGATAGTCGATCTTGACCGGGTAAGATCCCACCATGTTGTCGTTGACAGGGAAGAAGGGCAGTATCTGGGTCATCCCACTACTGTTCTGCTGGAAGATGGCCGCACCATTCTGACAGTATATCCCAAAGGTCACGGCCGCGGAGCTATCGTTTACAAACGAAGCAATGACGGCGGACTTACGTGGAGCGACCGTATTCCTGTACCTGCCAGCTGGGCCACTTCGCTGGAGGTTCCCACGATGTACCGTGTTACAGGAGCCGACGGAACGAAAAGACTGATCATATTTTCGGGCCTTTATCCTGCAAGGATGGCTTATTCAGAAGATGATGGCAGCACCTGGAGTGAACTGAAACCTGTCGGAAACTGGGGCGGAATAGTTGTTATGGCTTCGGTTATCCCACTCAGAACAGGCCCGGGTCATTATTTGGCACTATTCCACGACGACCTCCGTTTTATGACAGAAGATGGACAGAAGCTCTTTGCCGAAGATCAGAAAACAAATAAACAAAGACTATTTACCCTTTATAAATCACTGTCTTATGATGGCGGACTTACATGGTCGGTCCCCGATCCAATACTGGCAGGAAGAGAAATGAACCTTTGTGAACCCGGAGCAGTCAGGTCACCAAACGGGAAAATAATTGCCGTTCTTCTCAGGGAAAATTCAAGAACGGCCAATTCACAGATCATTTTTTCAAAGGATGAGGGGAAGACATGGAGTGAGCCAGGACCTCTTCCAAATGAGCTCACGGGAGACAGACATGTTCTGAAATATGCTCCTGACGGAAGACTGCTGGTTGTATTCAGGGATGTAAGTCCGGTTACAACACGCCCTGATCTGGCAAAAATTGCCCAGGAAAGAAAGGAAGAAAATTTCAGCAGACTGGCATCAGAGACATGCCAGGGAAGCCCCACTGAAGGTGACTGGGCAGGATGGGTGGGAACATGGAAGGATCTTGTAAAAGGCAGGAAGGGTCAATACCGGATCAGGTTTAAAGATAATATGCGTAACTGGGATTGCTGTTACCCGGGTGTTGAGCTTCTTCCCGACGGTACCTTCGTGACCACAACTTACGGTCACTGGGAAAAAGATATGGAACCATACATCTTGTGTGTCAGGTTCAAACTGGATGAACTCGATTCAATGACAGGGAAGAAAAAGTGAGTTCTCCGCCAATGATAAGAAGCCTGATTACCTATTCCATACTGATATCTGCTTTCTTTTATTCAGGATGCAGGCAGGATGTTATTGTCTTCACCGGAGGATTTACTGAGGGAGCGGAAAAAGGGATGGCTCTCTTTACACTTAATGAAAAAACAGGGGATCTGAGCCTGCTTTCCCGGATTGATGCCGGACCTTCTCCTGCCTGGTTATGTTTTTCAGGCAGACATGATCTGATATATGCCATGAACGAGGTTAATGATTTTGATGGCGACAGCTCAGGAGGTATAACGGTTCTGAAATATGATCCTTTGACCCTGGTCACTGAAAAGAAGGATGAGATAGCCGTTCCGTACGGAGGCCCCTGTCACTTCTCATTTGCAGATGGTGAGAGATATCTGCTTGTTGCAAGCTATTCAAGTGGTTCGGTTGCTGTTGTAAAACTGAGGGAGGATGGAATGCCTGACAGAATTACCCATACTATATTATACGGACCGGAGGACAAAAATGTTTCACATCCGCACATGATTTCGTATGATCCTTCAGCAAAACACATTTATCTTGCGGACCTTGGACTCAACAGGATATTAGTATATGACCTTGATCAGTCAGAAGGCAAACTCATTCCCGTGCCCGGAGGCACTGTTGATCTTCCTGAGGGATCAGGTCCCCGCCATTTTGTTTTTAACAGCAGGGGATCCAGGATGTACCTGATAAATGAGCCGGGGTCAACAATAATGGTTTTCAGTTTAAATGACCAGGGGCTTCCGGAACATTTGCAGAGTATTTCAACACTGGATGAACGATATGAGGGTAAAAACCAGTGCGCTGAGATACAGCTTGGCAGGGACGAAAAATTTCTTTACGGTTCAAACAGAGGAGAGAATACAATAGTCACCTTCAGAATTGATGCCGACGGATTGCTTACTCTCGCCGGCAGAACAGATTGTGGAGGAGACTGGCCACGGCATTTTATCATCGATCCTTCGGGAAGATATCTCCTTTGTGGTAACCAGAGATCAGATAATATTTCAGTTTTCACTATAGAACTCAAAACAGGATTACCAAATGGCCCTGTTAGCGTTGCGCCGGTCAAATCACCGGCATTCACAGGATTCAGCATTAAAGAAAAAAGATGATGAAAAAGTATGTTCTTTCACTCGACCAGGGAACCACCAGCTCCCGGGCTATAATATTCAATTCCGACGGTCTTCCCGTGGCATCAGCCCAGACCGAATTCAGGCAATATTATCCCAAACCATCATGGGTTGAACACGACCCTGCAGAGATATGGACCACTCAGCTGGATGTTGCCCGCAAAGCCATGAAAAAAGCCTCACTTAAAGGCGAAGATATAGCCGCTATAGGGATAACAAATCAGAGGGAAACAACCATTGCCTGGAACCGGAAAACAGGTAAACCTGTCCACCGGGCAATAGTCTGGCAGGACCGGCGAACAGCCGGCTATTGTGACAGTCTAAAACATCAGGGGCTTCAGGACAAGATAAGGAAGAAGACAGGACTGATTATCGACGCTTACTTCTCTGCCACCAAAATAAAATGGATTCTCGATAATGTTAAAGGTGCAAGGCAACTTGCTGAAAAAGGAGATCTGGCATTCGGTACCGTCGATACCTGGCTCCTTTGGAACCTTACCGGTGGCAAAATGCACATAACTGATGTTACAAATGCTTCCCGGACGATGCTTTTCAACATAAACACCCTGAAGTGGGACAAGGAATTGCTGGAACTTTTTAATATCCCCGGGAAGATCCTTCCTGAAGTAAGAACCTCAAGTGAAATTTATGGTGATACCGGTAATCTGTTTTCAGTCCCTGTCCCCGTTGCAGGAATAGCAGGAGATCAGCAGGCTGCCCTTTTCGGACAAATGTGCACCGAGCCGGGGATGGTAAAGAATACCTACGGTACAGGATGTTTTATGGTGATGAACATAGGAGAAAAACCGATTGCATCTAAGAACAACCTGCTAACGACAATTGCATGGAAGATAGGCGATCAGACTACCTATGCCCTGGAGGGAAGCATATTCATAGCAGGAGCTGTGGTTCAGTGGTTGAGAGATTCTCTGGGTGTAATTAAGAAATCGGCTGATGTTGAGAAACTTGTAGCGACGGTTACCGACAGCGGAGGTGTTTTCTTTGTTCCTGCTTTTGCAGGTCTGGGTGCCCCATACTGGAACCAGCATGCCAGGGGTACAATAACAGGCCTTACCCGGGGATCGACAACAGCACATATTGCCAGGGCGGCACTCGACAGCATTGCTTTTCAGACTCTCGACGTTCTGGAAGCAATGAAGCAGGATTCAAATATCAACATAAAGGAACTTCGTGTTGACGGCGGCGCTGTGGTAAACAACGGACTGATGCAATTCCAGTCTGACATACTCAGGGTTCTTGTTATCAGGCCGGTTATTACCGAGACAACAGCTCTCGGTGCTGCTTACCTGGCAGGTCTGGCCACCGGATACTGGAAGGGAATTTCTGCAATAAAAAATCAATGGAAGGTCGAGAGGCAGTTTAAACCATCAGCAAAAACAACTGAAGTGAAGAAGCTTGTTGCAGGCTGGAGAAGAGCAGTTAAATCTGCCGAAACATGGACAGAATGAAAGAGTGAGAGTCAGAAACTTTAAATTATAAACCATAAACCATAAACTTCAATCCCTTATCACCCAACGATAATATTTGAAAAAGTTTTAACTCCTGACTTATATGAATCAATTTCTTGCAGAATTCTTTGGTACCGCCATGATACTTGTTTTCGGAAGCGGTGTTGTAGCAAACGTGTTATTAAACAAGACAAAAGGAAATAACAGCGGATGGATAGTGATAACCTTCGGCTGGGCAGTAGGTGTCTTTACGGGTGTGCTCATTGCAGCCGATGTGAGCGGGGCACATCTCAACCCGGCAGTTACCCTGGCACTTGTTATAGCAGGTAAATTTTCTGCCTCACTGATGCCCCTTTACATCAGCGCCCAGCTTCTCGGAGCCATGTTCGGATCAGGTCTTGCCTGGCTGGCATATAAAAAACACTTCGATGCCACCGAGGATCCTGACTTTAAACTGGCTGTGTTCTGTACGATCCCTAATATCAGAAGTTACTGGTATAATGTGATAACCGAGATTGTCGGAACTTATGTTCTTGCCCTGGCAGTCCTGTATATGGCCCAACCTGATGTTGGACTGGGAGCCCTTAATGCCCTGCCGGTAGCCCTGGTGGTACTCGGCATCGGGCTCGCACTGGGTGGTCCCACGGGATACGCGATAAACCCTGCCCGAGACCTGGGGCCGAGGATCATGCATTATTTTCTGCCTATCAAAGGAAAGCGAAACAGCGACTGGAAATACTCATGGGTGCCGATTTTGGGACCCATGGCGGGAGCAGCCCTCGCAGCGGTGATGTTCCTTCTTTTTCACTGATACGGATGTATTATTTGCTTTTTATTTGCCGGATTTATACCTACCTTTGGGGTCCGGTTTATGAATCTATGAAAATTTTTGATATACTATCCTTTTATTTTGGCCGTTTGATGAACAACAATCAATTGTTACAGTTATACATTAAACCAATAATCTTAAAATCATGAAAAAATTTGTTTCATTAATCGTGGTAATTGTTTTTGCTGTCACTCAACTGAATGCACAGCAGCCTTCTTTCAATAAGGGCGATAAGGTACTGGATATTGCCATTGGTATACCTCATATTTACGGTTACGGATGGGGAATGCCACCAGTTATTGGATCTTTTGAAGTCGGTATTGTAGACGGAATCCTGGAAAAGGCAGCAGTAGGAGTAGGTGGTTATGTCGGATTCTCTTCAGCCAATTTCCTCGGTGATGGTTATTTCAACTTCCATTTTGGAGCTAAGGGAGCTTTCCATTATCCTTTTGTCGACAGGCTCGATACCTATGCGGGCATGATAACTGGATATAGTGTCAGCGAACTGGCCAGTTACGGACTCGACTGGGGCGGCTTTGTAGGCATCAGATATTACCTGAGCGACTCTTTTGCCCTTAACGCCGAAGCCGGTTACGGAGTCACCTTCCTCCAGGGTGGTATCAGTTTTAAATTCTGAAACAGTAGAAAATATTTACTTGAAGCAGCTCCCTGAGGGCTGCTTTTTGTTTTCACAGTATAAAACAGATCGATATTTTAATGAGCAGGACGATAATGCCTGTTATACAGAAAAAAATTATGGTAATTTTATGGGTGTCATTAATAAGATTACAAAGATGAAAAGACTCCTCCTGATTGTTCCGGTTATTTTAATGGCGTCATATATTGCAGATTGTCAGAAATACAATATTGATGCCTTCGAAAGTTCCAGATATATTGATCCCCGGCTTTTTGCAGAACCACCGCACGGGTACCGCCAGCATGCATGGCTGACATATAACCTGTCGAGGGCAACTGAGGAGAACATGACTGCCCAGATAAAACAATGGGCGGAAAGAGATCTCACGGGAGGTTTCTACCTGGGAATGGGTGGCGGAAACACCTCTGTCCTGTCAGAAGAATATCTTCAGGGTTCCGGCACCAAACCTGCGCCTCAGGGGATAGCTTTTCTCAGTCCTGAATATTTTCAGCTCTATGCAAAGGCTATCGAAGCAGGGCTGCAATACGGTAATCCGCCAATAGTATTCTATGATGAAGTAGGATACCCCAGCGGTATGGCCGGAGGACTTTTATATTCAAAGCACCCTCACCTTGCTGCCAAGAGCCTCGAGATGCTTGAGAAAGACGTAACGGGACCTGCAACGGTTAAGCTTGAGATACCGGAGAAGGGGATCAGGATGGGTGCCGTAAGAATGGATCTTGAAACAAAAGAGCTTCTCGATATTAGCAACAGGATAAATAACGGGAACCAGCTTGAAGTAAAAGTTCCTAAAGGCAGCTATAAGGTTATGCTTTTTTATCTTGACCCTGAAGCCTCTATGGGACAGGGAAGGAAAAGCGGATACGTTGATTATCTCGATAAGGAAGCGGTACAAACCTTTATCGACATGGTATATCAGTCGCATTATGATAATCTTAAACAGTATTTCGGAACGGTGCTGAAGATCACCCATTATGATGAGCCTGCCCTTCATGTAACGCGGGGCCGGGCATGGACTCCACATTTTAATGAGAAGTTCATGGAGGAATATGGTTACGATCCAATGAAGTATTATCCGGCATTATTTTACGATATCGGTCCGTCAACGGTTGCAGTCAGGAATGCTCTCTGGGGCTTCAGGACGAAGCTTTTCAGCGAGAATTATATAAAGCAGATGGACGACTGGTGCCGTGAACATGGCATCATGCTAAGCGGTCATCTGGACCAGGAAGAGATAACGAACCCTGTTCCCGTTAACGGAGACCTTATGCTGATGTTCAAACACCAGCAGGTTCCTGCCATCGACGACATCTGGTGGTGGGGAAGGGAAAACAGGTCATATAAAATAATAAGCTCCTCGGCATACAACTGGGATAAACCAGTGGTGATGGCAGAGACATACGCAGGATGGCGAGGTGCTATGGACCCGACAATGGTTTACAGGATAGCCATGGACCAGGCAGCTATGGGCACGAACTTCCAGGTAGGAGCACTTCCGCGCGACAAGACACCTCAGAGCGACAGGTTCATAGGGAGGCTCAGCTACATGCTTCAGCATGGCAGGCATGTGGCTGATGTAGCCATTTTATATCCCATAGCATCGCTTCAGGCAGCCTACCGTTTCGGGTACTGGGATCCTTCGGCCCGCGGCTCGGGAAGCATGGTCACCGGATATGCGCGTGAAGGCGGCTATAATCCTCCTGAAACAGATTATATTGAACTGGGAGAGATAATTTACAGAGGTCTCCGGCAGGATTTTACCTTCCTCCATCCGGAAGTGCTTGAAGAACGATGCCGGATAGATGGCAGGCAGCTTGTTCTCGACAATAAAGTCAACAAAGAAACCTGGTCCGTGCTGATAATACCTGGAAGCAGGGTTCTTTCAGTGACAACGGTAAGGAAGATACAAGAATTTTACGAGGCAGGAGGAACCGTAATAGCCACCAGGATGCTTCCCGACAGGTCGGCAGAGACAGGGAAAGATGCGGAAGTAAGAAAGACCATGGAGGAGATATTCGGAATGTATACCGACAGGCCCCTTACTGCAGAGTTCCAGAGGCGAATAGATGAATTTAAGGTTCATTTCATTAACAGTAACCAGGCTGGAGGTCGTGCTTATTTCCTTCCCGATTATACCCCGGAGATGATACAGGCTGTTATGAAGGAGGTGATCCCGGTGTGGGATGTGAACATCGAAGAGCCCATGTGGCCAGTTAAAATTGGCCCTTCTTATGATGGATCTCTCACTTATAATCACAAGGTGAAGCAGGATAGAAACATTTATTTCTTTGCAAATTCATCCGACAGAACCGTCGACACCTTTGTCAGTCTCAGGGGAACGATGGATTTGTCTCTCTGGGATCCGATGACAGGAGAAATCAGGGCCGTGGAAGAAAAAGCATCAAAAACGAAGGAAGGGATTGATATTACCAGACTGGAGTTGAAGCTGAAACCTGCTACAGCCCTTTTCTTTGTTGAAGAGCCCTGATCACAGGCAAAAGGCTTAGAAATTTATTGCCAGCTTTATTCCGGCATATCCCGGACTTATGAGGAGGCCTGTTTTTCGCTGGTCGATAAGGATCTGATACTCTTTGGTTTTCTTATGGCCTATGTGCCATTCAATAGCTCCGGGAATTATGCATATGACTCCTGTGAGTAGCGAAAGGCTGCCCAAAACAGCTTCAGGAAAACCTGTTGTTGATTCGGGATCGTCTTCTTTCCGGATCTTATCAATTCCGACAGGGGTTAAGATGCTTCCTGCTATAATAAGTCCGGTTCCAATAACTGTACCAGCTATCCCCCTTCTTTCCATTCTTTGATATTCGTATAGTTTATCGTTCATTCTGCTGCTGTATTGAGCAGAGGTCTCAACTGTGCATACAAACATCAGAATATATGGAAAGCACCAGATAAATTTTTTCATATTGTTACTGACTATTACCGGTGAAGACAATCCGTGTTTATCTCAAATTTATGAATTTATTTCCTAAGCTGACCGGGTTAAGCACCGGTTTCAGAAAAAAGGACATTAGAATGCTTATAATCAGGCATCTGGTATAAGAATCATTGTTGAAACAATGTTGACAAAACCCGATGAAATTAACTTATTAACAGGAAGTTATGATTTAACTTTGTTGCGATGTTATTTATATGTTCAGGGCATCTTAGAACAATTTTTTAGTTCTGTTGTTTGAACAGGTAATGCATAATAAGAATAACAGTAATAATTGAGGCAGGAAAAATGCAGAACCGGTTGTTAAAGTATTGGCAAGCCGGATTTTGATTTTAATTAGTATTTGATCAGCAGATGATGAAGAGCATTTTAACGAAGATAAGTTTCATAGTCTTAATATTTCTTTCATTCACCATAAGGGCAACTGCTCCGTCGCGTGAGCCACTCACCATTCTTACGGCCGAACCTTTGAATCCATATACCAAGCTCATCCATGCTATAGGAAGGGTTGAAACAATGCATGACACTCTTGCATATAATCCTGTTGAACAGGCCGCCGGGTATTTCCAGATACGACCGATAAGGCTTGAAGATTACAACAGGCGGACAGGAAGTAAATACAGGATGAAAGATCTGTTCGATTACAAAGTGTCAGAAAAGATATTCCTTTACTATGCCGAGATGTACGGGCCTTACAATTTTGAAAAGATAGCAAAAAGGTGGAACGGTTCGGGCCCCAAAACCTATTACTACTGGCAGAGGGTAAAGAAGCATCTGTAGATTGTCTTAAAGGATCCCCGTCATTTACAGAAAGATCGAAATAAACTCAGCTGCCTTTACCTGGTTTCTGTTTTTGATGGTGCGTTTGCCCTCAGCGAAATTTGTTACCGTACAATCTTTATAAGCATTACAATTCCCATCCTTGTCAGGAGAGAAGCCCTTGCATACTCTGACCACATCCGGCGATATCTCATCTATTATAACGATCTTTCCGTCGCCGTATCTGAGTCTGCCCAGTTCGAACTTGCCGTCGATTACATGAAGTCCTTTTGACGCAAACTCAGCAGTCACAATATCTGCAATATCTTTAACAAGGCTGATGCTGTAGTTAATTTCATCCCTTGTCATAGCTCCGGCTTCTTCCAGGGCTTCAAAGGTTATAAGCACGTCAACATCTCCCTTTGTCCACGCTTCAACAACTTTGTTAAGGTTTTTGCAAGGTCGTACAAAAGGGTATCTTCTCCAGAAACTTCCGGTTGCATTATTACGCCAGGTGAATTCAAGGTTTTGCAGCGGAGCCGATCCTGGAAATTCAGGTGCCTCGACAGGCATGCTGAGGGGGATGGCAGGTTCCACTATCATTTCGGTATCGCCGATCGTATCGATATAGTGTGAGGGGATGCCTTTTTCCTGAAGCACTTTAAAGAAATGTGTGGCAAACCTGCATGCAATAGCCCCCTTACCCGGTATGTCGCCAACGACAGTATCATATCCCGGATCAAAGATCACTTTGCCGTTTTCGATGTAGCCGGTTCCGGCATCTTTGAACTTCATCCTGTATTTGCCTTTGTTCGGCCCCGAGGCTATTTCATATACGTTCTTGGATTTTCCGCTGTAGATCAGTCTTTCATCTTCCATGAGTGTAATACATTAAAGTAAATAAGAAAAAACATGCTGAATATTTAATAAATGATACTGATACCGATTTGTTATCCCAATTGCCAGGTGCTTTTATCATCGTATTTTTCGCCAATCTCAGATGGAGTAATTACTCTTGTTCTTTTCATTATGTCTTTTCAATTTCCGGTAATTCAGGATACACATTTAAAGGTATCATTTTTCTGTAGAAATTTACTCAAAACGGCTGATAACAGAAAAGTTTTCCGGACAGAAATGATCTAAATGGTTAAATTTACAGGTTGGTAAAGGATTTTAACGGACATTAATAAAAATGCACCACATTTAAGACTATTATGAGAAGAGCTATTTTTTTGTTTTTGATTCTGCCGTGGATAACAGCGACAGGTCTGGCTCAGGAATTCAGACCTGAGTTCAATGTCCCGCTGGGGAACATCAATCTAAGTGATCCTTTTATTTATGCTGACGGCAGTGACCAGACTTATTACATGTACGGATCGGGAGGCAACGGCATGGTCATGGCGCGTGCCAGCAAGGATCTGAAGTTATGGACCGACAGGTTTGTCGTTTACCGCTTTCCCGATGATCACTGGGCCGGCAACAGAGCTTCATGCTGGGCTGCAGAAGTTCATAAATACAAGGGTAAATATTATCTGTTCACTACTTCCGACGACCGCACACCAATGGGCAAGAATGCAAGAGGTGACGATTATCCCCGCAGGGCAACACAGATATACGTGGCTGATTCTCCCGGGGGACCTTTCAGGGATTTTACCAATAATCAGCAGCATACACCAAGGGAGTGGCCTGCTCTTGACGGGACGCTATGGGTTGAAAATGGTAAGCCCTATATGATCTTTTGCCGTGAATGGTTACAGACGATGAACGGCACGATGGAAGCTGTGAGGCTGCCTGAAGATCTGGGAGTTCCGAAGGCAAAGCCTTTTACACTCTTCACAGGATTTGATGCACCTTACATTACTGATAAAGAACCGGAGCCTAAGACAGCATATGTCACTGACGGCTGTTTCGTCTTCAGGACCCAGACAGGCAGGCTTGGAATGATATGGTCGAGCTGGAAGGGTGATGATTATGTGCTGATGGCTGCATATTCTGAGTCTGGCAGGATAAAGGGTCCGTGGGTCCAGGATAAGGAACTCCTGTTTGAATCTAACGGAGGTCACGGAATGCTATTCCGCACCTTTGACGGAAGACTGATGTTAAGCATGCATTATGTGGATCCCAATGATGCAAGGCCGACAAGGCAGCCGATGTTCATAGAGGTTGATGACTCCGGCGACAGGCTGGTATTTAAGGCAGGCGGACTGGTATTGAAATGACATAGCTTAAACGGATGCACCTGATTGCGTACCATATTAAAATACTTACGAAAAAATATTAAGACTATAAAATAAGACTATGAGGAAAATTTACTTAATGGCAGCTGTAATTTCTATCTGCATCACAGTAGCAGCCCAGCCGGGTCGTACTCAGCAGGTTGCCCCTCTCCCGGAAGGATTCAAGCCGGCTTCGACCAATACTTTCATCTCACAGTACCCCGCTGTTAATCCACAAACGCGGCAGGCCATATTCAGGGTGGCTGCTCCCGATGCAAACTCTGTTAAGCTTAACCTTAACGGTAGTCACGACATGATAAAAGATGAAAAAGGTATCTGGTGGATAACTACTGAACCTCTGGTTGAAGGTTTTCACTACTATTCCATCTCGATTAACGGAGTTCAGGTCATGGACCGGGGCAGTGAGGCTTTTTTCGGAAGCAACTGGGAGTCAGCCGGTATTGAGATACCGGAAGGTCCGGAGGGTGATTATTACAGGTTTAACAGGGGTATTCCACATGGTCAGATCCGTTCAATATATTACTGGTCGGATATCAACGGAATGGAACGTCATGTCAATGTGTATGTACCTGCTGACTATGAGAAGAATACAGATAAAAGATATCCTGTTCTTTATCTGGTTCACGGCTGGGGTGAAGATGAAAACGGATGGTCGGTACAGGGTCACATGGCAAATATCATGGACAATCTTATTGCATCGGGGAAAGCAGTTCCCATGATAGTGGTGATGCCGAGCGGGGATATAAAGACCAATTCTGATGTTCGTTCAGCTTCGGGCAGCATAACGGATATTTATATCAAAAATCTGATTCCTTTTATTGATAAAACTTTCCGAAGCTATACTGACAGGCAGAGCAGGGCAATGGCAGGGTTGTCGAGAGGAGGGATGCAGACAACCACTACTGTATTCAGCAATATGGATAAATTTGCCTGGATGGGCACTTTCAGCGGATTCTTCATGGGAGGAATGGGACGGACGGGAGTTCAGGCACCTTCGGTTGAAACCGCTTTCAATGGTGTTTTCAAGGATCCGGATGACTTCAACAGTAAGATAAAACTGCTGTTCATCAGCACCGGAACCGAAGAACGCAATCCCCGCGAGCAGGTAGAAGCCCTGAAAGCTCATGGAATAAAGAACATTGTCTTCCACGAATCGCAGGGAACGGCCCATGAGTGGCTTACCTGGAGAAGAGCGCTATGTGATTTTGCACCCAGGATATTTAAATAGGGATTATTTGTTCGGACGATGGCTTTCGTAATTGGTTGATGTTAAGAGTACTTACAGAAGATAATTCTCTTAGTCTCCTGTAACAGGAATGCTCAGGGCCGGATAAGTCTCAGTAATTACTTAACAACAAGGTGTCTGACAGCGGCCATATCAACAATTCTTTTTACCATCTGGCTGTATGAATAGTTTTGCATTTCTGCAGCCATGGCAAAGCTGGTGTCGAAGCTTATGTCGTTGTTTGGATTTATGTCGAGTAGGTAGAATTTACCGTTACGCAGGCGGAAGTCGAAGCGGGCATAGTCTGTGCATCCGAAACCGTTGAAAGCCCCGATGGCAGCATACTCAAGTTTTTGATAAAGCCTGTTGTCAAGAGATGCGGGGATGAGTGTTTCTATTTTTTCGTAATGTTCCGATCCCGGTATGAATTTGGAGTCGTAGGTGCATAATCTTTTATTTGCTTCACGGAAGGAAGAAAAGTCCATTTCTGCCGGTGGTAGCATTTCCGGGGATTCGTTATTCCATACAGAAACATGGAATTCGCGGCCGTCGATAAAATCTTCCACCAGGGCCGGCTGATTCAGTTCCCTGTTCACAAGAAGGATCTGGTTGCGGAGTGAAGATGTGTCGAAGACCACCGATTTTTCAGATATAGTGAGGCTGCAGTGTTCATATGAAGGTTTTACTATGGCCGGGAAAAGAGTCCAATCCTCAGCTTCACCGGGAGAGAGTATAGCTCCTTGAGGGACATCGATACCGAGAGACACAAGTATTTCCTTTGTCTTCTGTTTGTCGTAGCTTAGTTCAATTACGTCAGGTCCGTTTCCGGTATAGGTGAATCCTTTTTCTTCAATTATCTCTATCACCTTTCTTTCGCTGTAGTGTATTCCCGGCAGGTTTTCACAGAGGTTGAAGATAATTGTGTCGTCGGGGTCGTATTTATTCAGGATGGATTCGAGGTCGGGATTGTCGAGTTCTTCGAGATATGTTTCAACTCCTTCATCAACAAGTGCTTCACGCAGGATCTTGTTTGAATGCCGGGCAGAGCTTATTTCAGCGTTATCCCATTTATGATCCAGATTGTATAGTACTAATACCTTCAAAAAATATGATTTTTACGAAACTAAAAAAGATGATAAAATAATTACCTTATTGTGGAAAAAAAGATGATAACTTCTTTTGCGGAGGCTATGGCAGACTGCTGGTAAGTAGTTTAATAATAAGCATTTTGGTTTTACAGGACATTGATGTATCCGGAAAATCTGCAGGGGGCAGAAAGTTCAAAAAAATTCAATTATAGCTTAATAGTTTTGTCAATTGAACTATATGTATTATTTTTGTCCCCATAAAATACTGCGGGGTGGAGCAGTGGTAGCTCGTTGGGCTCATAACCCAAAGGTCGCAGGTTCGAATCCTGCCTCCGCTACACCGAAAAATCCCTTGCCACGAAGTGGTGAGGGATTTTTGTTTTCAGCCCGAGCCGAGCTTGCTCGAGTGAGGGCTGAAAACAAAAAGACCTCAGTCGAGCCAACGGCGAGACAGGGGATTTTTCGGTGTTAAGCTCCCCTATGAGGATCACGCTCTCCGCCAACTGGCGGAGAGCGTAATCCTTTTATTTCTCACCCCCCAATCCCCCAACCCCCCTAAAGTGGGCTTAAATTCCGACACAAAATCTACTCCAGGGATAAAAACAAAAGCCCCTTGCAGCTTGGTGTGGCTGCGAGGCTTTTGACTTTTGATGCTCCTTTTTGAATGTTAAGGTTAACGCCTATACTTATAAATATAGTGTAGACAAGATACGCCCGGGGGAACTGTAACAGTACCTCCACCCGAAAGAGAACATTTATCTATTACCCTCTGAAGGGCATCACTGGTAATCTTTGTACCTTCAGGCACCGCCCCCAAATCCGATAATGGTGAAATCTTTGGCCTATGTATTAGTTGCAATAAAGTAAATCAGTCCAAAAAACAGTAACTTCATCATTCTCATTTATATATTTGATTCAAACTTTTTTCAGTTTACCGGTGTGATAGTTACCGGTCCTAATAATCCGGATTTCATAGGAGCCCATCCTGAAGCATCAAACGGAGCATAAAAAAGGTTTACGAAATTTATTTCATGATATCTTCTCCATTCGATTTTATTCTTATCCATGTAAATAATCCTGTTAGCCATGAGATTAGCTACTTCGATTTTCAATTCGTTCCTTCCGTTTTTCAGGTATGTACCGATATTTGTTTTATAGGGAACGTGCCATAAGATACCTGCATCTTTTCCGTTCACCCATAAATGTGCACTCTCCCGGACATCTCCAAGGTCTATGATATAGTCTCCTTCGCCTTTTTTCTGAAAATCAAAGTCAAATTTATATTCGGCTGTACCTGAAAAATATTTTGCTGAGCTATCAGTAAGGACGGTCCATGAAACCAGGTCATGAATTATCTGGTTCCCCGGTAGTGACGGTCCTCCTGAAACAAATTTCAGTTTCCAGGTTCCGGTCAGTTGAATCGGGGGTCCGAAAGAGTCATGGTAATCCCAGTTATTCATACCCTGGTTTTCCTTTAGCGATGTCTTTACAATGACAGCATTCCCGGGTTCGACCTGTAATCTGACATTTGTGCCTGTGCTGCTGGAGGTGAATTCCGCTGAACCATATTCACCTGTCTGAGGGTCCAGGATAACAACGGAATTGGCACTTACATTCAGTGAAATATAACTATTTACCAGCTTGTCTGAATGATTTACCAGGAAGTAATATTTATCAGTACCGTCTCTTCTCCGGATGAAGTTCAATCCAGACTCTGAAATAGTCTCTCCCTGTATATCTTCACTGTTCAGTGCCCCGATAATATCATGAGCAAGTATTATCCTGCCTTCTGATCTTTCAGCGATCCGGACACCTTCCCGAACTTCCCTGAATTCAAGTGATGAAATCAGTTCCTTAAGCTCTTTCCTGTTGCTGTCCAGGGCTTCAAGCCCCGGAACATCACCAGGCATTTCATCAAATATGACTGTTGCACCCTGTTCAGCCAGGTGCAAAACATTCCTGAAAGTTTCCAGTGGCATAAAATGTGTCTTAGGAATAATAAGTACCTGGTACTCCGGACCATCAGGTGAAGCTCTCAGCATACCTGTATTTACCGAGCATTTACCAAGCAACAGATCGGAGATGAAATCCAGTGAATATCCGGCATCAGTAAGAATATTAGCGTCCCGATAAAAAGACGTGGGCTTCAACCACTGATCGATGGCATGTATGGTCATCATCATGCTGAGGCTTGTCCTGGGGCCATAATGTCTTGCATCTGCATAAGGCCAGTAGAGTAAGATATCATTATCTGACTTACCGGATTGCAGAACCGACTGGCACCTGGTTATATAACCGGTCAACCCGCTGAGATGAGGCCAGAAAGTATTCGATGGAGCAAAATTGGTTGACGCATAAAACAACCAGCCCGGCCAGTCGGCCCTTTCAGGCGAAAATGTGCTGCCATGAAAAAACACATGGTTCACTCCTGCCAGAAATACCCTCTCAACCTCGGGTTTTGTATTTGACAGAGGAACTTTAAAATGCTCTCCAAGCCAGGTGAAAGTTTCACAGGATGTTAATGGTTTACCAAGCAGGTTTGCCGCTGATGACGCAAATTTCATCATCATTATATCCGGCGGAATATTTCTGGTATCATTGGTATAATATTTCATCCCGGGGACCGGGACTCTGTTAATACCAAAAGTCTCAGCTTCAGGAATATCCACATTGGCATATATATCAATTATATTTCCCGGGAAACCATGAGCCTGGTTTCTCGACAGGGCACCTTTATCATTGATCCACTGACGCCAGGGTATACTGAAGTTTTCATATACCATTTCCGCCATGGTCAGACGGTAATCGGAAAGAAGGCGCATGGTAAGGTCGCTACTGTCACGCACAGCAAGTTCCCGCAGGTACATTCTTGCATCATATCCCCTTCGTTGCATGAATACGTTAAAAAAATCCGGGGTAAAATCGGCACCAAACACTTCATAACTGTCATTAAAGAACGACCTTACCCCAGGTTTTGCATCACCAAACGCTTTATCAAAACGATTTAAATATATATCAAGAGCTTTATCAGAAAGATGATCCATCACAAGGCCTTCCCCTCCCGGTGCTGCCCTTTTCACAGCCTGACCTGTATGACCGGCAAAAGCAGCATAAATATCCCAGGTCCCTTTTTCGGGTCTCCAGTTTAATATTCCATTTTTATCAACTTTATCAAGAATTTCCTCTTTTTCCTTTGAAGGACCATATGCTGTCAGACCTTTGAGCACAGCACCCATACGCTGTTGCAGAGTATCTTTCACAACTATTTGTAAAACCCCTTCCTGTGACGGTTTTACCTGGTATTTCTGGATTATAAGTTTCCCTGCTGCAGATTCAGGAGTGATTTGAGGACCTCCAAACGGCCATCCTGTTCCAAGATTCATATCCACTCCCATACCCAGTTTATCAGATTTGTTAATTGTAACATTTAACATATTCATCCACTCAGGTGAAAGGAAACTGATATAATCTGATTCATAACCTGCCGCTCCATAGATTGGTGTGATTTCAACTCCACCAATACCAGCTTGTGAGAAAAGTGTCAGGTCTTTTTCAATATTGGCTTTGTCAACAGCACTGGCCATCCACCACCACCTTGTCCATGGGTGTGTTTCTTTCTTCACCTCCGGCCAGGTTACGGATTTTTCAACAGGTCTATTTTCAGTATTTGTGCATTGGATCAATAAAGACAAACAGACTGTAGAGCAGATTATCAATTTAGTTATGCCATTCATAAAATGAAAATTTATAATTATTACTTATTTAATACTCCCCTCCTCCAACCACGGATTAATAAAAATAAGTTTTTTTTTAATCTGATAAAAATTTGTGTTTCCGATAATAATCATGGCCCCTGAACTCTTTTCATTTGATTTTTCCCTGCCAACCGGAGGACTTCCGATAGTTAAAGGAATAAAGACCTATACTGTTTGCCGTGCCAACAGGGAGCATCCTGAGAAGGCCGAAGGCTCGGGGATTTTGCTGATGGGTCACCCAAAACCGGATCACGCCAGTAATCCGCCACCGACCTCAATAAATCCGTTAGCTGGTCTGTTGTTGATATCAGATCTTTGTGATCCTCACCGCCGACAGCTTGAACGGAGCTATACGGCTGTGGGGGTCGAGTTCATCACTTGTAAGCCGGTTAACCTGCGACTCGGTGAAGTGCCAGGGCATGAAGACCTCACCCTCAAGTACCTGCTCCGAAATACGCACACTTGTCTCCAGTTCACCCCTGCGAGATTCTATCATCACTCTGTTCCCCTCCCCGAGCCTGTATTTGATTGCATCTGCCGGATGGACAAAAACAAAGGAATCATTGATGAAATCTCTCAGCACCTTTGTGCGTCTTGACATCGTCGCGGTATGGTAGTGGTAAAGAAGCCTGCCGCTGTTGAGCAACAGTGGATAATCTTCGTCAGCCTGTTCACTCTGAGGAACGTAATCAACCAGAAAAAGTTTGCCTTGGCCTGCAGGTGTATTGAATCCGTTGAGATAGAGGGTCGGAGTGCCGGGATGATTTTTATCGGGACAGGGCCACTGAATGCTTCCCTGCTCGAGCCTGCGGTATGAAATTCCTGCCATGATGGGGGTGACTCTTGCCAGTTCGTCAAATATTTCACCTTCATCATGGTACTCTGGCATAGCTGCTCCCATTCTTCCGGCAAGTTCATGTATTATCTTCCAGTCCACCCTCGCTTCGCCGGGACAGTCAACAGCTTTTCTACCCCTCAGGACCCGCCGGTCGCTGTTCACATAGGTCCCGTCCTTCTCAGCCCATGTTGAGGCAGGCAGTATTACATCGGCAAACCTGGTTGTTTCTGTATGGAAGATATCCTGAACAACAATGAATTCCATTCTTTTTAAAGCCTCCTCTGTATGGTTCAGGTTGGGATCGCTTATCATTGGATTTTCTCCCATTATATATATTCCTTTTATCCTGCCGTCGTAAGCAGCCTTTATTATTTCGACAGTTGTCAGTCCTGGTTTTGATGAAAGAGACTCATTGGGTACACCCCACACCTCTGCAACATGGCGCCGGTTTTTATCATTTCCAACCGGGATGTATCCGGGATAGTTTATAGGGGAACAGCCGACATCGGTGGCTCCCTGGACGTTATTCTGTCCTCTGGGCGGATTGATCCCACACCTTTCGCGGCCTACCTGGCCTGTAATGAGCATCATGTTGATAAGGCAAAACACATTATTCGTTCCGGTAAGCTGCTGACTCATACCCATTCCGGTGGCTATCATCGCTGTTGGTGAGGTCGCATAAAGCATGGCAGCCAGGTTAAGGTTTGGAGCCGCTACTCCGGTGATCTCCGATACATAGCCGGGATTGTACCTGTTCGTCAGTTCCTCAAGCTCATGGAAAGCCTTCAGGCCTCCCTCAACCCTTTCTTCAATGAATTTCCTGTCGGCCCAGCCATTCTTTATTATTATGTGAACAATCCCGTTAAGGAGAGCAACGTCGGTTCCAAGTTTAGTCTGCAGCCATACTGTGGCATAAGGAACAAGCGGAGTCCATTTTGGATCAACAACAATTATTTTCTGCCCTGCGGCAGCACCCCGTTTTACGTAAGTGGCTGTGATGGGATGGGTATCAATTATATTATTGCCGATGACAAAAAGACAATCAGTAGTTTCAAAGTCTTCGACTGAATTACTGCCTGCACCGTCGCCGATAGCTTTCAGCATGGCAGTTACGGTGGATGCATGACACAGACGTGTACAGTAATCAATGTTGTTTGAACCAAAAGCTGTTCGGATGAATTTCTGGAACAGGTAATTGTCTTCGTTGCTGCATTTTGCCGAGGCATAACCGGCTAGTGCATCGGAGCCGTATTTTTCTTTGATCTCTGTAAAGCGCACTGAAATCAGGTTCAGAGCTTCATCCCATGTTGCCTCTTCAAACCTTCCATTGCGTTTTATCAGCGGTCTGATGAGCCTGTCGGGACTGTGCACGAATTCATATCCGAACCGGCCTTTGACGCACAGGCGGCCATCGTTTGGTGAAACACCCTCAACGCCGTTGCTTCTTACAATCCGTCCATCCTGAACCAGAAGCTCAATCTGGCAGCCAACGCCGCAATAGGGACAGGTCGTTACTACTTTTTTATCTATTCTTTCAAGATTGATAATTTCACGATTGGGTTTTTCAACGATGGCACCTGTAGGGCAGAGCTGAATGCATTCACCGCAACCGTCACACTCACTCTCTCCCCAGACCCCGGTCCCGGCAATAATGAAGGAATTTATGCCTCTTTCTGTGAATGAGAGTACATTTTTCCCCTGCACCTCATCACACGCTTTTATGCATCGGAAGCACTTAATGCATTTTGAGGGGTCATAGGTCAGTACCGGAGAGGAGTCATCCTTTTCATAATTAAGTTTTTGCCAGACTGGTTTAAAAAATCTGTTTTCCGGTTTGTCAAGTCCGTATCTGAAAACAAGTTCCCTCAGTTCATCAGGATAGGTCCTGTCATAATTGTCATTATGCTCATAAAGCAGATAGTTCAGTATTAGTTTACGAATGTCTTCGAGCTCCTCGTCAAAGGCTATGACCTTCATTCCTTCGGTTACCGTAACGGTACAGGAGGTAGTCATCCCCCTTATTCCCTCGATTTTCACCAGGCAGAGCCGGCAGGCCCCTGTTGGTGTAAGCTTATGATGATAACACAATCCGGGGATCTCAATTCCGTTCCTGCGGGCGACATTCAGGAGATTTGAACCGTCAGGCGCCTCTATCGTTCTGCCATCGATTGTGAAAGTAACCATCTCTTTCGTTTGTTCCGGTTTAGTCACTCTGTTGCTATCGTTTCATTAAAATGCCGTTGAAGTGTTTCGAGAGGTAGAATTGGTGACTGCCCGAGAGGGCATAATGAGCTTTGAGCCATCTGCCGGGCATGACATACCAACTCATCAAGGACATCCAGACGTTCATCATGACGGGCTCCGGTTATTTCCAGCGACCGCTCATATATGAATTTTGTACCTATGCGGCACGGTACACATTTGCCGCAGCTTTCATGCCTGAAAAATTTCAGGATATTCTGAATAAACGGGATAAGCTTTCTTTCACTGCCAATAACTATTACTGCCCCTGAGCCGAGTATGGCGCAATTTTCTTTCAACCGTTCATAGCACAATGAAAGGTCTCTGCAGGCATATGGAACGAATGTCCCTGCAGCGCCACCCAGCAAAGCGGCTTTCCATGGCTTTCCGTTGTTCGTCCCTCCTGCGAGGTCATTAATAAGATCCTCCAGTATGATCCCGGCGTCCACTTCATAGCAGCCCGGTCTTTTTACATCTCCGCAAACAGAGAATATTTTGGTTCCAGGTGTCCTTTCTGTCCCTGACGATCTGAACCAGGAGCTTCCGTATTCGACGATCCCCGGCAGGCTGGCAAGTGTCTCTACATTGTTAACCAGTGTCGGCATACCCCATAAACCTTTCTCGGCGGGGAAGGGTGGTTTGATCCTGGGATAACCTCTTTTACCCTCGAGAGACTCCAGAAGAGTAAGTTCCTCGCCGCAAAGATACGAGCCGGCACCTGGTCTGATCTCCATGTTAAAAGAAAATCCTCTGCCAGTTATGGCGTCACCCAGGTATCCTCTTTCGCGAGCCTGATCGATTGCATGCTGAAGTCTGGTGATGCAATCGTAGTATTCGCCTCTAATGTAAATATATCCAATATCAGCTCCTATACCATAGCCTGCAATGATCATCCCTTCAATAAGCAGGTGAGGGTTACTTTCCATTATGGCCTTGTCTTTAAAGGTTCCTGGTTCACCTTCGTCGGCATTGCATACGACATATCTTATTGTTTTTCCGTCATTGCGTGCGGCTGCCTGTTTTTTGGTCCCGGTGGGAAAACCGGCTCCACCCCGGCCCCTCAGACCCGAGGCAATAACCTCTTCAACCACCTGCCCGGGTGTTCTGGCAAGTGCCAGCGCCAATGCCCTGTAACCTCCTGCATCAATATAATCGTCTATGCTGAACGGATCAATGACCCCGGAATTTTTTAATAATATGCGTTTCTCCCTGATCATTTCTGCCCGTGTTGTTTCTTTCTCAATTCTTCAATTAAAGCCTTCAGCGATTTGCGGGTGAGGTTGCCATATACATTCCGGTTAATCATCAATGCAGGTGCAACGTCGCAAATCCCCAGACATTCAGCCTCCTCAACAGTAAACAGCCCGTCGGGTGTAGTTTCTCCCGGCTTGATACCCAGAATACCGGTTAGTATGTCAATTATACCTGAAGATCCCATCATACTGCACACCGGTGAATTACAAACCCTGATTATATAACGTCCCCTCGGTTTCAGGCTGAACATGGAGTAATACCCCGCAACACCATATACCCACGAGAGATTGACCCCTAAGAACCGGGCTGCCGCCCTCAGCGACTCCTCTGTCAGATAGTTATGCGGATGACAATCCTGCAGGGCATGAAGGATCGGTAACAGATTGGACTTATCGCGACTGAATCCGGCAAATATTTTCTGCTGATCCAACATAAATTTATTTATTGGAAAAGATACAGTTTTTTTTCATGAGCACGAGTCATTTGACTATGATATATATACGGTTAAATTAAGAACTTCTGTTCCAAATTGATAAATTTGTCATAGGATGACAAATCAGCAGACTCAGTTAATTGCAACCAATGGAGCCTCAGAGATTTCCGGATGTAACGGCTATTGTACTCGCTGGAGGTAACAGCAGCAGGATGGGGGGGCTGGATAAAAGCTTGTTGCCCGTTAGGGGCATACCCATGATCCGGCATATAGTTACCCAGCTTGAATCATATTTCACTGAAATATTAATTGGTGGGGATGAGGATAAGTATGGGTTCCTGGGTCACAGGGTGATACCTGATACCCTGGAGGGAATGGGGCCGTTGATGGGTATTTATTCATGTCTTATGGATTCTGGTAACGACCTTAACTTTATCACGGCCTGTGATATTCCTGAAATAAATATCGATTTCGTAAAAAAAATGCTGGAGCTTTCGGAAGGGTCAGATATTGTTATGCCGGTGAAAGGCCCGTATAATTATGAACCCCTCCATGCTATATACCGGAAGTCAGTTATTGATGTGGCCGCAAAGTTGCTGAAAGAAAAAAAGCTTAAGATATCCGATCTTGCAGGAATGGTGAATACATGTTTTATCCCGTTCGATGGCCGGGAGTGGTATCATAACCTTAACACCAGGGATGAGTATAACAATTTCACTGAAAGCTATACTTAGCACGGACAACATGAATGAATTTCTAATCATTCCATAATAGAAATACTGCTTTAAATCAATATTAATCTTTACAAATATGATAATGGGAAAGCATCAAGTTGCTATCATCCGGCAGATTATCAGGAAATTATCTTTTGCGGAGACGATCTTAACGGGTGTCGGATACATACGATTCCCGGAAATTTTAACTTTCGCGACATAGATTTATTTTGAGCAGTATTTCTGTTCTTATAACTTAAAAAATCAGGTTACATTGCTTATCGCAAATCTATAATTGCTATGTTTGTCCTGAAAAGTTGCAGCGTCGTTGTTGTTGCTTGGAACCCGCAACCTTTCATTTGCAAATTGTATCAGAGAAATAATTTCTAAATCCGTTTGTCATGCCAAGAGTATTCAAAGCTACAGAAATAGAAAAGGAGGAAAAAGAGATAAAACGTGATTATCTCGACCGTCATATGCCTCATGTGATTTGCCCCGAACAGGTGGAAAGAGGAAAGAAATTTGCAGTTAAGGTACGGCTTGGTGAAGAGTATCCCCATCCCGATGAGCACGACCATTTTATAAGCGTGATACAGCTTTGGAACAGGGAAACCCTCCTTGCCGAAGCACGATACACAGCAGGGGTGTACGGCACCCTCCCATCACATGTGGAAATCGACTTTTATATTGTGGCCCCTGATGTCTCAATGAATCTATCTGCCATGGCAGTGTGCACAAAACACGGCCTCTGGCAGAGTGAAGACAAGGCAGTGAAAGTTATCTGAGCTTCGGAAGGGGATGAGGTAATAAGATTTTTAGGTTAAAAGGTTGAAGGTTTAACAGGCAGGGATTTGAGGCTTATTTTAGACACATAATCAATTCGATTATGGCAAAGAACGAAAAGAATAAACGCAACTGGCGCGACAAGTACAGGTTCTCTGTGACCAATGACACAACTTTCGAGGAAGTGTGGCGCGTACGTCTTACACAATACAATGCATTTCTGCTGATAACCTTCGCGGTTCTTTTCATAATAGGAGCAACAGTATCGTTGCTGTCCTTTACAAACTTAAGAGAGTTCATACCAGGTTACCCGGATGCAACAATGAGACGCAACATACTCATGAGTGCCATCCGTCTCGATTCTCTCGAAAAGGAAATAGAACTGAGAGATAAGTATTTTGCAAACATCAACGCAATTATCTCGGGAGAACAACCTGCCGAGATCTTTTCGATGCAGGATACTACCAGGAGGTATTCATCAATAAGCTATAACACCACACCTGAAGAAACAGCCCTCAGAGAACAGGTGGCAAAGGATGAAAAGTACAATCTGACCGTCAATCCGGTTGTTACCGAATCAGTAACAAGTCTTGCTGAACTGCATTTCTTCCCTCCGGTAAAAGGAATTATATCGGGCAAATTTGACGTCAGGACCCGTCATTTCGGAACAGATATCGTCGGCAAGCCCAGATCACCGGTATCGGCCGCCCTTGACGGAACGGTCATTTTTACAGGCTGGACAATGGAAACCGGCTACGTGATTGAGATCCAGCATCCGAATAATATAGTCACCGTATACAAGCATAATGCAACTCTTCTTAAAGAAACAGGTGAGATGGTCCGTGCCGGAGAGCCTGTATCCATTATAGGTGATTCGGGTGAGTTATATACTTCAGGTCCGCATCTTCATTTTGAGATCTGGTACAAGGGAAGCCCTCTGGACCCTGAAAAACACATAATTTTTTAATAAAGACAGCCTATGCCTGTCAGGATTGCACTTTTAGGATCAACGGGTTCGATAGGAACGCAAACCCTTGATATTGTATCGCGTTATCCAGGGAAATTCTGTATTGACATACTTGCAGCCGGAAGCAATGTTTCTCTTCTTGCACGACAGGCACGCATGTTCAATCCACGCCAGGTTGTAATAAGTAACACTAAGTTCTTCGACAGTCTGAAGGATGAACTTTCAGGTACTGATATTGAAATACTTGCAGGAGATGAGGCTCTTGAACAGGCAGTAGCATCATCGGAGGCAGATATTGTTCTTGCAGCCATAGTAGGATATTCAGGACTCCGGTCGACCATAACCGCCATCCGGTCGGGGAAAAAGATCGCTCTGGCCAATAAGGAGACCCTTGTTGTTGCAGGTGAGATTATTACTTCACTGGCAGAAGAATATAATGTTGAAATAATACCGGTAGATTCAGAACATTCGGCAATCTTCCAATGCCTTGCAGGGGAGAGTATCAGTTCAGTGGAGAAGATAACCCTGACTGCTTCGGGAGGACCTTTTCTCAGGATGCCTCTGGATAAACTTCACCATGCAGGCCCTGAAGATGCTCTGCGCCATCCAAACTGGAACATGGGCGACAAGATTACAATCGACTCGGCCTCAATGATGAACAAAGGTCTTGAGGTAATAGAAGCCAGGTGGCTCTTCAACCTGAATCCCGGGCAGATAAAAGTTATAATTCATCCTCAGTCGATAATCCATTCTTTTGTGCATTTTACAGACGGATCGGTGAAGGCTCAGCTGGGTCTGCCCGATATGCGCCTTCCCATTCTTTATGCTCTCTCATACCCGGGAAGGACACCATCAGATCTTCCCCGGCTCGACCTTATGAATTATCCCGAGTTCACTTTCATTGAACCCGATCTTTTGAAATTCCGTAACCTTTCATTAGCCTATGAGGCTCTGAAGCGGGGAGGGAACATGCCCTGCGTCCTTAATGCGGCAAACGAAGTTGCAGTGAATGCATTTCTTTCGAAAAAATCCGGTTTTATGCAAATGACCGATATAGTGGAGTATGCTTTGGAGAAAATTCAATATCTTTCGGCCCCCGATCTGGAGACCCTTGAGATGACCGACAGGTGTGCCAGGGATGCGGCTGAGGATTATATTAAGAAACATTTTGAATAATATGGAGATACTTATCAGGATACTTCAGTTTTTAGTCAGTCTGTCAATACTGGTGATCATCCACGAGCTGGGGCACTTCATTATGGCCAAAGTCTTTAAAACCAGGGTGGAAAAATTCTATCTTTTCTTTGATGCATGGTTTTCAATATTCAAGTTCAGGAGGGGAGAAACAGAATACGGTATGGGCTGGATCCCCCTGGGAGGCTATGTCAAAATATCCGGAATGATCGATGAATCCATGGACGTCGAGCAGATGAAAAAACCTCCGCAGCCGTGGGAATTCAGATCGAAGAAAGCATGGCAAAGGCTTCTTATCATGACGGGAGGAGTGATCTTCAACTTTCTTCTTGCGCTCCTTATATATGTGTTCATTCTTTTTGTATGGGGAAAGACATATCTGCCGACAGAAAATGCTGTCTACGGAATTGTGACTGACTCGACGGGTCTGGCAATGGGACTCAGAAACGGTGATAAGATACTTTCGGTCGACAACCAGCATATAGAAAATTTTGACGACATTCTGAAGGACATCATCCTTAACAAAAGGACTTCAATACAGGTGGAAAGGAATGGAGAAAAGGTCAATGTCCCGATCCCCGACGACTATGTCCCGAATCTGCTTAAGGGAAGAGGTACTTTTGAAGTGAGAGCGCCATTCGGTCCGTTTGTAGTGAAGGATTACCCCAAACATTCACCTGCAAAGGATGCGGGAGTGCTGAAGGGAGATGAACTGGCAGGTATCGACAGCGTTACCTTTTCATATTACGATGAATTCCAGACCTATCTGAAAAAGAATATAAACAAGACTGTTGTTCTGCAGATAATACGTGATGGAGAAAGGATTGAAATCCCGATGACAATTGCAGCCGACGGGAAGCTGGGGGTACTCGCCGAGAGGTCGCCTTCCATGTATTTTGAGATGAAGACTCTCAGGTACGGCTTTTTCGAATCGATACCGGCAGGTATAGCAAGAGGTTTCAGGGAAATGGGCGATTACCTGAAGCAATTCAGGCTTATCTTTTCAAAAGACACGAAAGCTTACGAATCACTTGGAGGATTTATAACAATAGGAAGCATCTTTCCGGCACAATGGGACTGGCTGAGTTTCTGGAATGTGACCGCCTTTCTTTCGATAATTCTTGCAGTAATGAACATTCTGCCAATACCGGCTCTTGACGGCGGGCATGTGATGTTCCTTCTGTTTGAGGTTGTTACCGGCCGCAAACCCAGCGACAAGTTTCTTGAGTATGCTCAGATTGCAGGTATGATAATATTGTTTTCGCTGCTTATTTTTGCTAACGGGAATGATATAATAAGGCTTATCAGAAAATAATTACACCTACTTGGGCTTGTTTAAAAAGTATTTATAACTTTGTATCAACTATAATATTTACGGAGATGGGAAAAATTGGCATAACAGAGATCTTGATTATTCTGGTGATCGTTGTTCTTCTTTTCGGCGGTCGCAAGATTCCCGAGCTTTTTAAAGGTATCGGACAGGGGATGAAGGAATTTAAAAAAGCTTCCAAATTTGATCCCGATGAGGAAAAGGAGAAGGAAAAGTTACAATAGTATATTTTTTGCTTAAAAAGGGGCTTTCGCAAGAGCCCCTTTTTTTACGCCCGGCCCACTGACGAAGGGCTGTTAAAAATCTGATAATCAACAATCCCTCTTTAGGGGATTTAGGATTAAATTTAAAGAAGCAGGGCTTATGAGACAGCCCTTTTTTATTGATGGTCAGGCAGGGGTTCGTATTTCTGATCTCTTCTCTGAGGGATGAAACCGGCCTCTGTGATCGCTGCCTTAAGTTCTTCACTGCTGAAGCGGAAACCTCCCCCGGCAGCACTTACCACATTTTCTTCGATCATAACCGACCCCAGGTCATTGGCCCCGGCATGCAATGCAAGCATCCCGGTATCTCTTCCCACGGTAAGCACGGAAGCCTGGATGTTTTTGATATTGTTAAGCATGATCCGGCTTACAGCTATAAGCCTTATATAATCGCCTGGTGAGTAACTGCTTTTTACTCCGTGTTTTTCCCTGAGCAGCGTGCCTTCATCCCTGAACGGCCATGGGACAAAGGTAATGAATCCGTAATGCCCTTCCGGTTTTTCTTCCTGAAGCTCTCTTAGTTTTACAAGATGAACTATCCTCTCCCTGAGCGTTTCAATATGACCATACATCATGGTGGCCGATGTGGGGAGATTCATCCTGTGGGCTTCTCTCATTACGTCGAGCCACTGGCGTGCACTTGCCTTTGCCGGTGAAACCCCGTGTCTGACACGATCTGTCAGGATTTCAGCGCCGGCACCAGGAAGTGAATCAAGTCCGGCTTCTTTAAGCTTTTCGAGTATATAACGATAATCTTTATTTTCTTTCACGGAAAGAAATACAATTTCCGGAGGACCAAGGGCATGAAGCCTGAGTGAAGGATAATTTTTCTTCAACTCACTGAAGAGCCCGGTATAAAAACCGAGGCCCAGTGCAGGGTTCATTCCACCCTGAAGAAGAAGCTGATCTCCTCCAAGTTCAAAAAGCTCGTCGATCTTCGTCCTGTATTCGTCAATAGTTGTTACATAAGAGTCGGGATCGCCTTTTCGACGACAGAAATTACAGAAAAGACATTGCGAAAAACATATGTTCGTTATGTTCACATTTCTGTCAATCATCCAGCCGACGTACCGGCCGGGAACATGTTTCTGCCTTAGCTCGTTAGCGACGAACAGAAGGTCTTCAAGAGGAGCATTATGATAAATGAATTCACCTTCTTCCACATTCAGGGAGGACATTGAAAGGGCTTTGTCAAACAATGATTCTAAAGTCATTATTGCACCTGACGCTTAATAGTTTTCCGTACCGGCAAAGGTAAGCTTTTGAACCTTACGCATTCAATTATTTGATTAACTTTAAACCCTTGAAATTTTTTAGTCCCGCCTATGAAACCTGTAGTTCAACATATTTCGCAGATATCACCTGATCAGTCGGTTGTATGCATAGTGACGAAGAATGAAGTACCACCTTTCCTGAAGCTGTCAACAACGGAAAGAGAATATGCATTACGAAAGCTTCGTGAAGGAGAAGAAAGGGTGTTCATCAACTCTTATTTTAAATGCACCTATCTGATAAAGCTGAAAAAAGATTATGAACCCTATCGTGAAAGAGAGGAGATCCGCAGGGCTGCTGCATCATTAAAGAAGCTTATCAGGTCGAATAATCATGATGATCTTGTTATATCCTCAGGTAGTGCATATAAGGATGCTGCACTTGATTTTGCCGAAGGATTTCTTCTTTCTGTCTATTCGTTTGATAAATACAGAACGGAAGAAGATGAAGACGGAAGATATCATTATCCATCCAGGCTCCTGCTTCACGGGGATAAAGCAAAGGAAGGTATAAAATGGCTGACTGACCTTACTGATGCTGTATGGCTTGTACGTGATCTGATAAATGAGCCGGTTAATCATCTTAACGCTACGGCTCTGGCCGAAGCTGTGACCAGTACCGGCAGGAGGGCTGGGTTCAGAACAGAGGTGCTTACCAAAGGTAAGATTGAAGCTCTTAAGATGGGCGGACTTCTGGCTGTCAACAGGGGAAGTGTCGATCCTCCCGTTTTCTGTATTCTTGAATGGAAACCGGCAAAACCGGTTAACAGCTCCCCTTTAGTGCTGATCGGGAAAGGTGTCGTTTACGACTCCGGAGGCCTGAACATCAAGACTGGTGATTACATGGCGCAGATGAAAGGAGACATGGCCGGGGCGGCTGCTGTGACCGGTGTATTCCATACTGTCGCAAAATCGAAGCTTCCGGTCCATCTTATAGGACTTATTCCGGCAACCGACAACCGGCCGGGAGGGAACGCCTACACACAGGGAGACATCATTACGATGTATAATAAGATGACCGTTGAGGTTGGAAATACAGATGCGGAAGGCCGGCTGATACTTGCTGACGCTCTTAGCTATGCTTCCAAATTCAGGCCGATGCTGATCATAGATATTGCCACGCTCACCGGATCGGCAGCAATGACATTCAGTAACCAGGCTATAGCCATGATGGGCAATGCCGACAGAAAATATATTAACCTGCTCGAAGATTGCGGCAGGGAAGTATACGAAAGAGTCTCAGAGCTTCCGTTCTGGGAGGAATATGGAGAGATGATAAAGTCAAAAATTGCCGATGTCAGAAATGTGGGCGGCAGGGAGGCCGGTGCTATAACAGCCGGAAAATTCCTTGAAAAATTTACTGAATACCCTCTTATACACCTCGATATTGCCGGAACAGGGATCCTGAAAAAGGACGATCACTACCGTCTCAGGGAAGGGCCGGGTTCAGGAGTAAGGCTTTTGTCGGAATTTGTCAGGAGACTGTCGAAGGAATATAAAAAACCGAAGTAGAAGTATGGAAGAGAAACCAATAATTGCCGGAATATCACACGGAGATATAAACGGCATCGGATATGAGGTCATTATTAAAACACTCATGGATCCGATCATCAATGACTTTTGCGTACCTGTTGTTTACGGTTCTCCAAAGGTGGCTGCGTATCATAGGAAGGCGCTCAACATCATGAACTTCAGCTTTAACAACATCAGGACGCCGGAGGAGGCAAATCCCAAAAAAGCAAACCTGATAAACTGTCTCGACGATAATGTAAGGGTAGAACTCGGCAGGTCGACTCCACAGGGAGGCGAATCGGCTTTTATCTCGCTCGAGAAAGCTGTCGACGACCTTCTGGCACAAAAGATTGATGTGCTGGTAACAGCTCCGATTGACAAGCATAATATACAGTCGGAAAGATTTAGTTTCAGAGGGCATACTGAATATCTGAGGTCAAAGTCCGGCGTGGAAGAAGCCCTGATGTTCATGATAAGTGAGAACATGAGAATTGGTTTTGTAACAGGGCATGTGCCTGTTCGTGATATTGCCGGAGCCATTACAATCGAATCCGTTGTAGCCAAGATCAGGATTATGAACCGTTCGCTGGTTACCGATTTTGGTTTGCGTAAACCCAGGATAGCTGTATTGTCTCTGAATCCGCATGCAGGGGACAACTCTCTTATCGGCGATGAGGAAGAAAAGGTGATAATACCTGCATTAAACCAGGTGGAGAAGGAAGGCATTATGGCTTTCGGACCATTTGCTGCCGACGGCTTCTTCGGTGCAGGGGATTTTTCAAAATTTGATGCCATCCTTTCGATGTATCACGATCAGGGCCTGTCAGCATTCAAGGCTCTGGCATTTGATTCGGGTGTAAATTATACAGCAGGATTGCCTTTTATCAGGACATCTCCTGTTCATGGAACGGCCTATCAAATAGCAGGCAAGGGAGAAGCTTCTGAAAAGTCTTTCCGTGAAGCTCTGTATCTGGCCTGCACCATCCACAAAAACAGAAAGCTTTATGACGAGATAACGAAGAATCCCTTAAGACACCAGGACATAGAGGCCCATTCCGACAAAGTAGATGAACTGCCACCTGATATTGATAATTCCGAGATACACTTATGATAGATTATATAAAAGGCAATATTACAGCTGTCACACCTGCCTGCCTTACAATAGAAGCCGCAGGGATTGGTTATTTTTTAAACATCTCTCTTACTACCTTCACCCGGCTTGAGGGGCATTCAGAGTGCAAAATACTGGTGCATGAGGTAATCAGGGAAGATTCTCATCAGCTTTTTGGTTTTGCCGATAGTGAAGAGCGCGATATATTCAGACTGCTTATTTCTGTTACGGGAGTCGGAGCAAACACTGCCAGAATGATGCTTTCCTCACTCAGTCCGGGAGAGATCCGGAAGGCTATTGCAGGTGCCGATGTCAATCTTCTCAAAAGTATTAAGGGCATAGGGCTCAAAAGTGCCCAGCGAATAATCGTTGACCTGAAGGAGAAGATCGGTAAACAAGCCCCTTCGGATGAAATATTTTCTGTCCCGGACAATACAAGACGTGATGAGGCGTTATCAGCTTTAGTGATGCTTGGGTTTGCCAAAGGCGCTGCTGGTAAAGTACTTGACAAGGTCATAACTGAAGAAAGCGGCCTTACTGTTGAGGACCTTATCAAAAGAGCGCTTAAGAACTTGTAATACAGAATATAAGCCGGGTTGGGATCAGGGAAATCATATAGAAATCTTCTGGTATCTTTTTATCTTGCTCTTTCGGTTTCTCTGTTTGTGAAACCCCAGGAAGCATCATGTCAGGTTACAGGTAATCTCCTGCAGCAGGATACAACAAGGAAACCGGTTCTGAAACTGGACGATGTCCCGTCCATACCATGGGAGATTCAGCGAAAATCACCTTTGTTTCTTAATAATCCGTCAAATTTTAAAGAAGATGTCGTTTATGATCCTGAAAAGAATGAATATATCATCTACAGGAAAATAGGATCGCTTGATTATCGTCCCCCCGTCCATATGAACCCGGAAGAGTTCAGGAAGTACGATTATGCCAGGGCTATGCGTGAATACTGGAATTCAAGGATAGCAGGCGAAGAAGCAGGTTTCAGGTCTACACTTATACCGCAGATTGAAGTAGGAGGAGCCGCTTTTGACAAGATATTCGGAAGTAATATTATTAATATTATCCCCCAGGGATCAGCAGAGCTTATCTTCGGAGTAAATATATCTCATACCGAGAACCCGATACTTACGGAAAAACTCAGGACTATACCCACCTTCGATTTCAAGGAGAAGATACAGATGAATGTCACCGGTACCATAGGCGACAAAATGGAGCTGGGTGTAAACTATAATACAGATGCTATGTTCGAGTTTGAAAACCGGACCAAGCTTCAGTACTCTGGCAAGGAAGATGAGATCATCAGGAAGATAGAAGCCGGTGATGTTACTCTTCCTCTTAAAGGGACATTAATAACAGGCAGCTACAGTCTTTTCGGACTGAAAACTGAAATGCAGTTCGGCAAGCTCACCGTTACAACCGTCCTTTCACAGCAAAAGGGAGAGACGTCGGTAATACAGGTGGAAGGAGGCGCTCAACAGACATCTTTTGAAATATTTGCAGATGAATATGAAGGTAACCGGCATTTCTTCCTGTCGCAGTATTTCAGGGATATTTATGACGACGCCCTGAAGACCCTTCCGATAGTAAGTTCCGGTGTCAACATCGAACGTATAGAAGTATGGATCACAAACAAAACAAGCCGTTTTGAGGAAGCCAGTAACAGAAATATCGTAGCCTTCATGGACCTGGCTGAAAACAGGAACCACATTTTTAACAGCGTGCCCGACTTTCAGGCTCAGCCCGGGGCTCCGCTGTATCCTGCCAACGATGCGAATAGAATGTATGATGCCCTGAATTCAACTTATACTGGGGTACGTGATGTAGACCAGGTTACTAATACATTCGATCCATTATATCCGGGATTCCAGATAGGCCGTGATTTTGAGAAGATAGAGAATGCGAGGAGACTCAACGAAAGGGAATTCACAGTAAACAAACAGCTTGGATACATCTCCCTTAATACTGCCCTGAATACTGACGAGGTTCTGGCTGTGGCTTATGAATACACTCTTAACGGCAAGATCTATAAAGTAGGTGAATTTTCCACCGACGGCATCACTGCACCTCAGACTCTGGTTCTGAAACTCATAAAGGGAACCACTCTTTCACCACGGGTGCCCACATGGGACCTCATGATGAAAAATATTTACGCACTTGGTTCAGGCAGGCTCGACAGAAGCGATTTCCAGCTCAATGTACTGTACCAGGATGATAAAACAGGAAATTCAATAAATTACCTGCCTGAAGGGAACCTGCAGGATAAGATATTACTGCAGGTTATGGGGCTCGATTACCTGAACTCACAGTCGGACAGAGAGCCTGACGGTTACTTCGATTTTATTGAAGGAGTGACGGTAATGGTTGACAGAGGCAAGATAGTATTTCCTGTCATCGAACCGTTTGGCAGCCATCTGCGTAAGGTTATAAATAACGAAGTTCTGGCTGCCAGGTATGTCTTTCAGGAATTGTATGACTCCACCCAGACAATAGCACGGCAGATGGCCGAAAAGAACAAATTCCTTCTCAACGGAGTCTACTCTTCCGAGTCGGGTTCGGAAATTCAGCTGAATGCTGCTAATATCCCGCAGGGATCAGTTGTTGTAACTGCAGGAGGAGTCACTCTTACCGAAAACACTGATTACACCGTTGATTATAACATGGGAACGGTAAGAATAATAAATTCAGCGTTGATTGAATCCCAGACACCGATACAGGTGTCACTCGAGAGCAATCAGTTTTTCGGATTTCAGACCAAGACATTACTTGGCACTCATCTAAATTACAGGTTTTCAAATAACTTCGATATAGGAGGAACCATACTCCATCTTAACGAGAGGCCATATACCCAGAAAGTTAACTTCGGTGAGGAGCCTATTTCCAATACGATATGGGGTTTGAATTCGTCATATAGATCTGAATCACAATTACTAACAAAGATTGTTGACAAGATACCCTTCCTCGAGACCAAAGCTCCGTCGGCGATTTCTTTCTTCGGGGAATTTGCCAACCTTATTCCCGGGCATTCAAGGGCCATATCGAGCGCAGGTAATTCATACATCGACGATTTTGAAGCAAGCGAGATACCTCTCGATCTCAAGTCATTTAATTCATGGACCCTGGCCAGCATACCGCAGGGGCAGGATCTTCTTTTTCCAGAAGCCCGGCTTAACAACAATATTACCAGCGGTTTCAACAGGGCAAAGATGGCCTGGTACGTGATCGACCCGATCTTCCTTCGCAATGGTTCTTCAACCCCCGATCATATCAAGAGAAACCCTGATGAGCAGTCAAGCCATTTTGTAAGGGAGATATTTGAGACGGAGATCTTTCCTTATAAGGAAAGTCCGAGCGGCATCCCCACCAACATCACAGTTCTGAACCTGGCATATTATCCGGGCGAAAGAGGTCCCTACAATTTCGACACGGATCCTGGTCTCTATTCGGCAGGGATAAACTCCGACGGTACTCTCAACGATCCTGCTTCACGCTGGGGTGGCATAATGAGGGAGGTTCTTACCAGCGATTTTGAGACTGCCAATATTCAGTATATCAAATTCTGGCTCATGGATCCTTTTGTTGAGGATCCGGAACACGAAGGGGGCGATCTGTACATCAACCTTGGCAATATCTCAGAAGATATTCTGAGAGATTCGAGAAAAAGCTTTGAAAACGGTCTGCCGGGTACTCCTTCACCGGTAAATATCGATACTACGGTATGGGGAAGGGTTCCTACAGTACAGTCAGTAGTAAATGCTTTCGATAATGACCCTGAGTCGAGACGTTACCAGGATGTCGGTTTTGACGGGCTCAGGAATGAAGATGAACAGACTTTTTTCAGTGATTACGTTCAGAAAGTTCAGACTCTTACTGAAGAAGAGGCTTTCCAGGAAATACTAAAAGATCCGGCAGGTGATAATTTCCATTATTTCAGAGGATCGGATTACGATTTCCGGCAGTTGGGCATTCTCGAAAGATACAAGAAATACAACGGACCTGATGGTAATTCGCCTACATCCGAAATGTCGGAAGAATCTTATCCTACCTCTTCCACCACCCTTCCCGACATGGAGGACATCAACCGTGACAACACACTGAGTGAAACGGAGAGCTACTACCAGTACCGGGTAAGCATGCGACCCGGAGATTTAGCTGTCGGCAGGAATTATGTCGTTGACGAAATAGAATATGAGGCCACTTTTGCAAACGGAACAAAATCCAAAGTGAAATGGTATCAGCTTAAGATCCCGATAACCGATTACCAGAAAGTTATTGGTAATATCAGTGATTTTAAGTCGGTGCGTTTTATGCGATTATATGCCAGAGGGTTCTCGAAGCCGGTGATAATGAGGTTTGCAAAACTCGACCTGGTAAGGGCTGAATGGAGAAAATACAATCTTACTTTCATGGAGGGAGGTGAGAGGATCACTGTTCCTGAAGCTGCTGACGGCACTTTTGAGATAAGCTCTGTAAGTATAGAAGAGAATGCCGGCAAGGAACCTGTCAATTATGTCCTGCCGCCCGGGTTCACAAGAATAACAGATCCCTCCAATCCACAGCTCAGGCAGCTTAATGAACAATCGATGGTTCTGAAGGTTCAGAACCTGGAAGATGGTGATGCCCGTGCTGCTTTCAAGAATGTAAACCTCGATATAAGACAATACCGTAACCTCAGGATGGAGGTTCATGCTGAAGCAATTCAGGGCCAGATACTTAATGATAATGAGCTGACGGCTTTCATAAGGATAGGCTCTGATTATAAGAGCAATTTCTACGAATATGAGATACCTCTGAAGCTTACTGCCCCCGGACGCTATGATAACAAGTCGGATGAGTCGAGAGCTCTTGTATGGCCTGAGGAAAACAGCTTTAACATCGACCTTTCAGTTTTACAGGATGCCAAACAGGAACGCAACAGGAAAATGATGGAGCCCGGATCTTCCCTCAGTGTTTCGGATGTATATGTTTACATGCACGAGGGACACAGGATATCAGTATCGGGTAACCCGAACATGAGTAATGTGAAGGTTATTATGGTGGGTGTCCGGAATCCTATCAAAACAAGAAATCCCTCAGTTGACGACGGTTATCCCAAGTGGGGAGAAATATGGGTTAATGAGCTGAGGCTAAGTGATTTCATTGAGAATGGAGGCTGGGCAGCAAACGCTCATCTGCAGGCCCGCCTCGCCGACTTCGGAACCATCGATATGGTTGGTCAGACAAGTACCCCGGGCTGGGGAAGCATAGAGAAGAAAGTGAATGAAAGGAGTAAGCAGCAGGTTGTCAAATATGACCTTTCATCAACACTGGAATTCGGTAAATTCTTCAATGAAGATCTGGGTGTGAGACTGCCCCTTTACATGGGTTACTCAGAAACCAGAATAAAACCTCAGTACAATCCTCTCGATCCTGATATTTTTCTTTCTGATGCCCTGAAAAACTCTGCAGGTGAAAGGGAAAGAGATTCTATAAGGGCCATAGCTGAAGACTTTGCCAGAAGGAAGACGCTTACTGTGAGCAACGCAGGGATCACAAAAAGAGGAGAGAAGCCTCACCCATGGGATCTTGCAAACCTGAGTGTCAATTATACATATAATGAAGTATACAGGAGTGACACGAAAACCGAGATCGACCTCGAAAAGAACTACAGGGGAGGCATAACTTATGATTACCAGAGTAGCCCGAAGAATGTTATGCCATTTAAAAATGTCAGGTTCCTGAGTTCACCGGTTTTCAGGGTGATCAAGGATTTCAACTTTTACATTTTCCCGAGGAGTATCTCTTTCAGGACCGACATAAGCCGTTATTATAATGAGATCAAGACAAGGAATATCAACAATCCTTATCTCAGGATCACTCCCACTTTCAGGAAAGATTTTGAGTGGAGCAGGATATACGATTTCAAGTACGATGTCACCCGCCAGCTTAAGGTCGATTTCACTGCGACCAATCTCTCCAGGATTGACGAACCCGAAGGTGGTGTTGACAGGGAAAGGTACGGGAATACCTACGACTTATGGCGTGATTCTGTGATGAATAACATCCTTAATTTCGGACGTAATACAAATTACAATCATTTCCTGAACGTAACTTACACCCTCCCGGTCAACAAACTGCCTCTTCTTTCTTGGATAAATTCCAACCTTCGCTATGGTTCCGATTATACATGGCTTGCTGGTCCCCTTTATCCTGACAGCATGAAAATCAACATCGGCAATTCAATAAAGAACCACAATGAACTTACCTTTACGGCACAGGGTAACCTTGCATCTCTTTATTCAAAAGTCGGTTTCCTTAAAAAGATAGAGAACAATACCAGACCCGATGCGAGGACACGTATGCAGCAGGAGACCAGGACGGTGACCTATACGAGGGAGAATGTAAACCTCAGGGAAAATATCGTCCGTGTGATCGTTCACTCCCTGAAAACACGTGATGTAAAGGTGACGGTGACAAAAAAGACGGGCGAACCTGTTAAAGGCAAAGTGGACATTATAAATGAAAACCGTGTAAATTTCACATCTGCCGAAACCGCTGAAGCAGTTACCATTAAAGTTGACGGACAGGTTCCGGTTAAAAGGAGTCCTTTTACTGTAACCGGCGAATACCTGGTAAGGGCACTTATGGGGGTAAGGAATGTGAGTCTTACAGTTACTTCTTCCCAGGGTCAGTTCCTTCCAGGCTACATGCCGGGAACAAAATATGCCGGGATGTCGGATTATAACGATGCTCTGGCTCCGGGCTGGCCTTTCATACTAGGTTACAGCGACACAAAGTTCTTTGACAGGGCAGCTCAGAACGGATGGCTTTCAAAGGATTCTCTGCTTAACACTCCTGCGACGGCGTCGACACGGTTCGACATATCGGCACGGAGCATGGTCGAGCCATTTCCCGGGATGAGGATAGATGTAAATGCCGACAGGAGGTTCCAGGAGGTGATGAGCGCATATTATATAGCCGATTTCAACGGCAATTTCCCCGACAGTACACGAAACAGGATAGTGAACGGTAACTTTTCAATATCAGTGATCTCATGGGGTACCGCGTTTGAGAAAATATCCAAAGACAACGAATACCTGTCGCCCACATTCGAAGCGTTCAAGGAGAACCTTATCATCATATCCGAGAGAAGAGCGGCTGAGCGCCGCGAAATTGACCCGTCATATGATCCGGACACGGATCCGCTTACCGGTGGTCCGATAGAAGGACCTTTTAAAAACGGTTACGGGATGACTTCGAGGGAAGTAATGATACCGGCTTTCATAGCTGCATATACTAAATCCGATCCCCATAAGGTAACTCTCGAAACTTTTCCTTCAGCCCTCCGGATGATGCCAAACTGGAGGCTTCAGTTCGACGGGCTTTCAAGATTCGCCTTCATACAGAGATGGTTCCGGTCGGTTAACATATCGCATCAGTATCGCAGTACATACCAGATAGGGAATTACACCACCAACCTGAATTTTTCGGAAGGCAGTGACGGGCTGAGCAAGATCAGGGATCTCCAGAACAACTTTATCCAGCAATATGAAATAAATGTTGTATCGATAAACGAACAGTTCAGTCCACTCATAAATGTCGACATGAACTGGAAGAACAGTCTTACAACACGGTTTGAATGGAAGAAGCAGAGAACAGTATCACTTAACCTCACCAGCAACCAGATTGCCGATGCCCGTGTAAATGAACTCATTGTGGGGGCAGGATACAGGTTTGATGATGTAAGGATTGCTATCAGGACGGGAGGTACTCAGAAAACATTCAGGAGTGATCTGAACGTCAGGCTCGATCTTTCAATCCGTGACGATAAAACAGTAGCCAGGAAGCTTGTCGAGAATGTAAACCAGCCTGTCGTTGGGCAGAAGAAGTTTACAGCAGGTCTTACTGCCGATTATGTTCTGAGCGACAGGTTCAATCTCCAGATATTTGCCGACCACACGATGAACAATCCTTTTGTGGCAAATACATTCCCGACTTCCAACACAAATGTGGGCTTCAGTCTGAAATTTACCCTTGTTCAATAAGCATTTCTTCAATAGTCTCTTCTCAGCTGGCAGGTAATATTCTTCATGAGTTTTCCTTCATTTTGTAAACCTAAATCCGGAAGCAGAATAAAATTTCGCAGGAGGTTCGGGAGTTTGAAAAATTCCCTATTTTTGAGATGTATTCTGTTTTAAAGTTTTACCTTAAACATACTGATATGAAAGTACCTGAGAACCTGTATTATACAAAAGACCATGAATGGCTGAGAATTGAAGGAGATACAGCCTTTGCGGGAGTGACCGATTTTGCGCAAGGCGAACTGGGTGATATCGTATTTATTGAGATTGAGACACTTGGTGAGATTCTCAAGAAAGAAGAGGTTTTCGGCACTATTGAAGCTGTGAAGACAGTTTCTGATCTTTTCATGCCGGTAGGGGGAGAGATACTTGAAGTCAATCCTGCCCTGGCTGATTCTCCCGATCTTGTGAACAAAGATCCTTACGGAGAAGGATGGATGGTGAAAATAAAAATTACCGACCTGGCCGAGGTCTCTGAACTTTACGATGCAGAGAAATACAAGACTCTATTATAAGGTCTTCTTTATTTCCACTTCCTGGTAACCTTCGATGATATCTCCTACTTTGAGGTCGTTGAAGTTATGAACGTTTAGGCCGCATTCATAGCCGCCGGCAACTTCTTTCACATCGTCCTTGAACCTTTTCAGAGAACCCAGTTCACCTGTGTAGATAACAATACCTTCACGGATCACACGTATTTTTGTGTTACGTGTTATTTTACCTTCCTTGACATAACATCCTGCTACTGTCCCCACCTTGGTAACCTTGAAGAGGTCCCTGATCTCGAGGGTGGCAACTATCTCCTCTTTGACCTCCGGAGAGAGCATTCCCTCCATTGCAGCCTTGATCTCCTCTATAGCATTGTAGATTATTGAGTAGAGTCTGATGTCGATCTCTTCCTTCTCTGCCAGTTTTCTGGCAGCCATTGAAGGACGGACCTGGAATCCAACGATAATTGCATTTGAAGCTGCAGCAAGGAGTATGTCTGATTCGGAAATCTGCCCGACAGCCTTATGAATAATATTAAGCTGGATCTCGGGTGTTGACAGTTTGATCAGTGAGTCGCTCAGAGCTTCAACAGAACCGTCGACATCTCCTTTTACGATGATGTTAAGCTCCTGGAAGTTGCCGATTGCGATACGTCGTCCGATCTCATCGAGAGTGATATGCTTCTGGGTGCGGAGCCCCTGTTCTCTCTGCAATTGTGCCCTTTTGGTCGCAATATCCTTTGCATCCCTGTCGCTTTCCATCACGTTGAATTTGTCTCCTGCCTGGGGAGCTCCGTTCAATCCGAGGATGAGGGCTGGAGTTGCGGGTCCGGCTACTGTTATCTTGTTCCCTCTTTCGTTATACATAGCCTTTACATGTCCGAAGCAGCTTCCTGCCAGCATGATGTCGCCAATTTTAAGTGTTCCTGCTTTTACGAGAACTGTTGCCGTGAATCCCCTTCCTTTATCGAGCGAAGATTCAATAACTGTACCTATAGCCTGTTTTTCAGGATTAGCCTTCAGGTCGAGCATTTCAGTTTCAAGGAGGACCTTTTCCAGAAGGGCATCCACATTAATTCCCTCTTTTGCAGATATTTCCTGCGACTGGTATTTTCCTCCCCACTCTTCAACAAGGTAGTTCATGGCTGCCAGTTCCTCCCTTATTCTGTCGGGGTTGGCAGTAGGCTTGTCAATCTTGTTTATGGCAAATACAATGGGGACGCCAGCGGCAGAAGCGTGGTTTATTGCCTCCACTGTTTGCGGCATCACACCGTCGTCGGCAGCAACAACGATAATGGCAATATCTGTAATCTGTGCGCCTCTTGCCCTCATGGCAGTAAAAGCTTCATGGCCCGGGGTGTCGAGGAATGTCATTTTACGGCCGTCATCAAGTTGAACCGCATAAGCTCCGATATGCTGGGTGATACCACCGGCTTCCCCCGCAATTACGTTGGTCCTGCGTATGTAGTCAAGAAGTTTTGTTTTACCATGGTCGACGTGCCCCATTACCGTTACTATGGGAGGTCTTGGCTTAAGATCTTCGTCTTCATCTTCTTCCTCCCTTACAGCTTCCTGGAGTTCGGCAGATACAAACTCCACTTTATGTCCGAACTCATCAGCCAGAAGGGCAAGCGTTTCTGCATCGAGACGCTGGTTTATTGAGACGAAAAGTCCCAGGTTCATGCATGTGGAAATGATTTCGGTGACAGGGATATTCATCATAATAGCCAGCTCATTTGCAGACACGAATTCTGTAACCTTGAGAACATTCTTATCCTGTTCTATCCTGTCTTCATCTTCACGGTGTTTCTGACTTATTGCTTCCCTTTTCTCACGGCGGTATTTTGAACCTTTCGACTTACCCTTTGTGGTAAGCCTTGCAAGCGTTTCCTTGATCTGTTTCTGGACTTCTTCCTCGTCGACTTCAGCTCTTACAGGTCTCTTTCTTAAAGGCTTTTTACCTGCTTTATCTTTCCTGTCGCCAGCTTCGGATGTAGCTACAGAGACCTGTTCCTTGTCTTTTGTTATCCTTTTTCTTTTCTTTTTTCTCCTGAAATCGCTGCTACTGTCAACTTTTACAGGCTGGTGTGATGCTGTTTTTTTCTTCTCTTCAACAGGGAGATCAATTTTACCGACCACTGTGGGACCTGATAATTTTTCAAATCCCGGTCTGAATACTTTTACTGTTGTATCTTCCGGTTCAACAGCTGGTTCTTTTTCAGGTTCTGTTTCAGTTACTTTTTCGGGGGCGGCCGGCTTTTCAATCACCACTGTTGCCGGTTCTTCTTTCAGCTCCTCCGTCGTTTTTTCTTTTTCAGTTTTACTTTTCTGGTCTTTTGCTGCCTTTTCAACTGCTGGTTCAGCTTCCTTCACAGTGGTGGACGGGGTTGGTTCCGCTTTGGTTTCTTCCTTTTCCTCTTTCTTTTTCTTCCTGGAAGGTGCGGCGGGTTCAGCCTTATCCGGGGTCTTAGCCGGGGCAGGTTTTTCCGTTTCCTTCGGGGCAGACCCGGTTTTTTCATCCTTCTCTGCTGCAGGGGTAGGAGAGGGTTTCGGTTTTGATGTCTTGTCGAGATCTATCTTTCCGACCAGCTTGATAACCGGTTTCTGGATTTCAGTTTTCAGATCGATATTTTTCGATAAACCCGTATGATCCTTCAACAGGAGCTCTTCATCTTTTTCAGCCTCAGATTCCTCTGAATGCAGCTTATCGGGAACATCATCAATTGAAACTGATTCTTTTTTCCTGTGAAGTTCCTTGAGTGTGAGTCTTTCGGATTCTTTTTTTGCACTGATATCCGTACTGTACTCTTTCACAAGCAGGAGATAAGCCTCGTGAGGGAGTTTTGTGTTAGGGTTTGGATCGATGTTAAACCCTTTCTTATGAAGGAATTCCACCATAGTGGATATCCCTACGTTAAACTCACGGGCTGCTTTGCTTAATCTCGTTGCCTTAATGTCTTCTGTCATAAACAATTATCTCGACTTAAATGAATCTTTTAATTGTGATCTGCATATTATTCAAACTCAGCTTTTAGGATATTTATCACTTCTCTGATAGTCTCTTCTTCAAGGTCGGTTCGTTTAACCAGGTCATTAACCGAAAGGTTAAGAACACTTCGGGCAGTGTCGCATCCAATAGCTTTGAGCTCTTCGATAATCCATTCTTCTATTTCGTCACTGAATTCCTCAAGATTTACATCTTCCTCATCTTCACCTCCCGGCTCCCTGTACACATCGATTTCATATCCTGTAAGCTGACTTGCGAGCCTGATGTTAAGTCCTCCCTTACCTATTGCCAGTGACACTTCGGTAGGTTTAAGGTATATTTCAGCCTTTTTCGCGTCTTCAAAGAGCTTGATAGAGGTTATTTTTGCCGGGCTGAGGGCTCTCTGAATAAACAGCTGGTTGTTGGATGTGAAGTTAATAACGTCGATATTTTCATTACGCAGTTCCCTCACAATTCCATGTATCCTTGATCCTTTCATTCCCACACAGGCTCCGACCGGATCAATTCTTTCGTCATAGGATTCAACGGCCACTTTAGCCCTTTCACCTGGTACTCTTACAATTTTTTTAATGGTTATCAGTCCGTCGAATATCTCCGGAACCTCAAGTTCGAAGAGTCTTTCAAGAAATACCGGAGAGGTTCTGCTGAGAATAATAAAAGGAGTGTTATTTCTCATTTCGACTTTAATGACCACAGCCCTGATGGTGTCTCCTTTACGGAAATGATCTGAAGGGATCTGTTCGCTTTTCGGAAGGATAAGTTCATTTCCGTCATCGTCGAGAACAAGAATTTCCCTTTTCCATACCTGGTAAACCTCACCGGTGACTATCTCACCGATGCGGTCCTTGTATTTCATGTATATGTTATTCTTTTCGAGGTCGAGAATCCTTGCGGTCAGATTCTGCCGAAGCGACAGAATAGCCCTTCTTCCGAAATCCAGGAATTTAACTTCGTCAGAAACCTCCTCACCAACCTCATAATCTTCGTCGATCTTTTTAGCCTCGGAAATAGGTATCTGGGTAATAGGATCAGTATATTCTTCATCCTCAACAACAACCCTGTTCCTCCATATCTCGAAATCGCCCTTATCGATATTTACAATAATGTCGAAATTGTCAGCCGAACCGTACTTTTTCGCAAGCATACCCCTGAAAACATCTTCCAGGACACTCATCATTGTAGGTCTGTCAATATTTTTAAGCTCCTTGAATTCCGAAAAGGTATCGATCAAATTAACATTTTCCATTTCTTTATAACCTCTGGTTTTTACTTTATGTTCAAGATTAATTTTGTTTTTTTCACCTGGTCGAAGTTGAATGATATTTCTTTTTTCTCCTTCAGCTTCCCTTTCGATCTGATGTCACTTTCCAGCTCAAACCCTCCACTGGTAACATTACGGAGAGTTCCTCTGAATTTTGTTCCATCCGTATCGGTAACCTCCACTTCCATACCTTCGTTCCGGTAATACTGTTGCAGGATTGTAAGAGGCATGTCCAGTCCGGGCGAAGAAACCTGCAATTCGAAATCCTCAGAATCGCGGTCAAGGTTCTTTTCAATATGGCGGTGAAGATCGGCACATTCATCAATTGTTATTCCCTTCATGGTATCGGCAAGAACCGTTATCTTTCCGGTACTGCTGACCTTAACTGCAACGATGAAAATTCCCGTTCCTTCGATGAACTCGTTTACAAGATTCTCTATTTTTGTTTTCTCTACCATTTTTAAACAGGATAACAAAATAGGGGACCCCGTCCCCTAGCACTTTTACCCTTCAAATCGGATGCAAAGATAATCAATGTTTTGGAAATAACAATAAGAAGAGAAAATAATATATCTTTAGACACTTAGCCAAAGCCAGCCCCATGCCAGGAGAGATTCATTCTGATCAATATACCGGGGAGGAGAAGGATCTTCTCGCATCATGTACCTTATGTCCCAGGGAATGCGGTGTTAACAGGTTTAAAGGAGGCACAGGTTACTGTGGTGCCGATGCGGGTATGAACATAGCTTCAATATGTATTCACCGCGGGGAGGAACCTCCGATCAGCGGACCTGACGGGATATGTAATGTATTCTTCTCCGGTTGTAATCTTCGCTGCATTTACTGTCAGAATTATGACATAAGCAGGTCTGATGGTGTTACCGGGAATTATTATTCATACGAAAAGGTTCTCGGAATGATAGCATCCATTCTGAGAGAAGGGATAAGGGCGGTTGGGTTTGTGTCACCCTCACATGTTGTTCCCCAGGTGAAGGCTATTATAAGGGGTTTGAACGAAAGAGGTCTGAAGCCTGTCACAGTTTACAATACCAGTGGTTATGATAAACGCGGAGTGATTGATGGCCTTGAGGGCATGATAGATGTCTATCTGCCGGATTATAAATATGTTACACCCGGGTTGTCTCAGTTATTGTCAGATTCTTATGATTACCCGGATGTAGCGTTGAAGGCATTGAAGGCTATGTATCACCAGAAGGGTTCAAAATTGCATGTCGACAAAGAAGGTGTGGCAGAGTCGGGGATGCTCATCCGGCACCTTGTCCTTCCCGGGCATGTTGAAGAAAGCAGAAAAGTTCTCCGGTCCATAGCTGACGAGCTTTCTACGGGAGTTCACCTTTCGCTTATGGCTCAATATCATCCCGTACCCTGTGTGAAGGATGACCGGGTATTAAACAGATCCCTTAACAGAGAGGAGTATGATTCGGTGGTCGCAGCCATGGAGAACCTTGGCTTCCGTAACGGATGGCTTCAGGACATGGATTCATTTCGTAATTACCGGCCTGATTTCAGCAAAGAACATCCGTTTGAATAGTATATGTGAAGGATGAAATAAAAATAGGAGCGGCCGGAGATTGCTCTGCCGGCCGCACTTTCTGTATATTTTTCAGACGTTATCCGCCCTTGTGGTTTGTTATTTTCTTCTGCTGTTGGAGTCTTTGCTACTTGCTGATGATCTTGAGGATGAAGATTTTCCTGACTGGCTGCTGCTCCTTGATGCGGAAGACCTTTGTCCGGAAGATCTTGAGGTACTAACGGAAGAACTGCTTCTGGATGTTGTACCTTTTGACACCGAGGTGCTTCCTGACCGGGAGCTTCTTGTTGCCGTACTGCTTCTTGAAGTCGTTCTGCTTCCTGAAGGAGCGGTTCTGGCAACCTGGGAGCTTTTACTCTGCTGGCTTCTTACTGTTGTGCTGCTTCTTCCTGTTGAAGGCTGGCTCTGACTTCTGGTGGCAGCCGTGGTTGTCTGCCTTGGAGTGGTAGCCCGGCTGGTGCTCTGGGGAGCAGGTCTGGTCTGTGTTCTGGCCTGTGCCGAGGACTGCTCCCGGTTTTCTGATCTTACGGCTTCCCGTGATCCTGCTGTTGACTGCCTGCCGGCAGGTGTAGCAGATCTCGTGGCAGTTGATGGACGCTGGGCTGCTGTGGACCTTGAAGAAACCTGGTTGCTGCTGCGGGTGCTGCGTTGTGCCATCTCCTGTTTTGACTGTGCCGACTGCCTGCTCTCAACAGATCTTGTCGGGCGGTCGGGATGCAGTTTGGTATAGAGTGCTTCGCCTTCTCTTCTCTGCTCAGGTCTTGAGTAAGTATTGTTATAGACATTCTTTGTGATGTTTACAACCACTGTAGGTGAGTAGGCCCTTACTCCTCTGTAGTAGAAGTCGTTGTACCTGTTCCAGCGGCAGTAGTCCCAGTGCCGGTAGTGTGCGTAGTAGTGGTGGTACCAGTTGTAGTGGTAACCGTAGTAGTAGTGCCAGTAGAAAGGTCTCCATGGACTCCACCAGGCCGGGTAGTATCCCCAGTACCACGGTGAGCGCCATACTGTGTATCTGGGCAGGTATATGAACCTTACAAGCGGCCAGGCAGCAATTTCGTAAGGGGTGGTGTGTACCACGGTAACGTAGGTTCTTGTTGCAGGCCTTCCTGTGTAACCAGGGTTCGGCGTTTCAGCATACACGGGTTCGATTATGTAGTTTCTACCGTAAAGTGCCTCATCGCCGATAAGCTGTATCTGAACCGATCCGTCGCGAAAACGCTGGACTGTGAAGACAGCGACGTCCTGAAACTCTTTCCGGTTCAATGCCACCCTCAGAACGATTGTGTGATCATCGCCGTCGGGGTAGTCGTTGACCGTTATATAATCGATGTAGTTATCGCCGTTGAGGTCAAGGTTGTTGATCCTTGAGTTTTCATCGTTGAGTTGTCTTTCAAAACCTTCCAGTGTCTCTGATTCCTGGAAGAGTTTCATAACGGCGTAGAGGTTAAGATTGTCTCCCGGCAGTCCCAGGTATTCTTCAGGATATTCCTGCGCCATAACTGTGGTCCCTATTGCGACCAGGGCTGCGAGCATCGATGTGATTATTAACTTTTTCATTTCAGTAAGTATTAGACTTCAATTAATCACATGCAAAAGCCGTACCAAAAATTGAAAGTATCGATTTAATGCACTTTTAAGGCCCTGCGGGTGGGTGCCCGGCAATAAAATGCTACATGAATTTCTCTCTTTTCTGAAGATTGAAAAGCCCGGCAAGAAGAAATATCAACGTCCCGGTGACAAGTATTATCCTGTTTTTCATGGTAATCAGGGCCCAGGTTGTTTCATTCACATCATACGCAGGCTCAAAGGGGTTGAGGAACACGTTCCACTGGCTTTTTCTGAGAGGATCCTCGAGGATCATGAAAAATATCCCGAAAATGATCATCACAACAGCTGTCCCGTTTCCGTTCCTGATAGCAGTTGAAAGCATGAAGGCCATCATTCCAAGAAAAACAACGGGAATCATTACCTGTACGGTCATTGTGCTGAACGGGAATTTCACTATCAGCACCGACGACAGAAATGTGAATATCAGCATTATCAGGAAAGTGATGACGAAGATAAGGATCAGTCTTATAAGCCAGACTTTATATCTGTAATTTGGGATTCCGAAAAGGATCTCTATTGTTCTGGCATCCTGATCATTCTGTATACCGAAAACTGAAGGATAGAAGACCAGGAGGATACCCGAAAAGATAAAAATGCCGTAAAGATCCTGCATCCTTGAAACATTTGTCGAAAAGACATGTATCAGAGAGAGTCCTATGTAGAATGCCAGTGACCCTGCCAGGAACCATATAAATTTGTTAGCAAAAATGATCTTGAGATTATATATGATCATTTTACGGACAAGGATGAAATAGCTGTATAACTTGTTGCTTCTCATGTTTCAGCAGCTTATATTGTTGTTTTTTTTCTCAGCAGCCACAGGTAGGCATCTTCAAGATTGGGTAAAGCTGTCTTTGCATCCGGGTGAGGTTTCATTTCGGAGATAACTCTTACTCTTACAAAGCCGTTCTCGGTCATATGATGAACCACAAGGTGCTTTTTAACGAAATCGCTGAACTCAGCAGCCGGAATGTTAAACTGCCATACATGGCCTTGTGCTTCGTGTGTCATGTCGATAGGTTTTCCCAGGTATTTGAGGCTTCCTTTATTCAATACGGCCACCTGGTTGCAGGAGCTGGAGATATCTTCAATAATGTGGGTTGAAAAAATTACCACTCTTTCGCGGCTCAGTTCAACAAGCAGATTCCTGAATCTTATCCTTTCGCGCGGGTCCAGACCTGCAGTAGGCTCATCAACAACCAGTATCCGCGGAAGGTGAAGTAATATCTGGGCTATTCCCATTCTTTGTTTCATTCCTCCCGAGTATGAGCTGATCTTTTCATGACGCCGATCTTCCATGTGAACAGCCTGAAGTACATAGGTTACTCTTTCCTCCCGTGCCTTCGCATCGATTATGTTCTTCAGCATGGCCTGGTAATGGAGATATTCATGAGCTGTCATATTTTCGTAGCTTCCGAATTCCTGCGGAAGGTATCCGATGAGCCCCTGTAGTTCTTCACGCTTTTCCTGGGTGTCAAGTCCGTTGATCCATACTTTCCCGTAACTTTGTTCGAGAATTCCGCAGATGATCCTCATTAGAGTTGTCTTTCCGGCACCATTTGGGCCGAGCAAACCAAACATTCCGTTACCGATATCCATACTTACACAGCTGAGCGCCTTGAAAGGCTTTTTTCTTTTTCCTATCAGAGGCACTGCTGCTACTGTTTTGTAAATTGTTTTTCTCAGACCTTTGAATCTTCCCTCGAGTCTGTAAATGTCTATATTTTCCCTGCTTAGTTTTTGCCCGGTTGTATAGATAAAGAGAGTGGTGAACCATATAAAACCGAGGATAAGTACTACCACGATATTATCCCACTTAAGCTGGAAAAAGACAAGATTAAGCAGAGGTATCATCCAGAATACGATGAAATCGGCAACAGGAATTATCTTCCTGAGAATACGAGATTTTCCGCCGGAAAACAGCCAGGTGAAGAGTTCCCTGAACTGCATCCATATTGCCGAAATGAAGAACCAGCATCCAATGCTGAACAGGAATATCCACAATCCCTTATGCAGGTAGAAATAAGTGAAATAGATGAGGAAGGCAAACAACGGTAATTCCCAGGCAATACCTGTTATATCGCTCCATTGCCTGTAATGAGTGTTAAGTCCCAGCTTTTCACGTATCAGCGATCCGGCTTTCCATTCCCTCGACCATCTGTTTTCCCTTTCATATATCTTAACAAGGCTCTGGATACGTATATTAACAGTTTCACTGGCTGAAATCACTGTCTCACGGGCTTTCCGGAGACTGTTCATAATGAACCAGGCTGAAGCGGGGACAAGGACAATTGCAAGGATGGTTGTGATTAGCTGCCAGATGAATTTGTCTATTGATGTGTATATCAGGAAAATTATAAGTGCAAAGACAAGAAGTTGTATTAACTTGTTACGCCAGGAAAGCGATTTAAACCAGTCGAGAGCATTTTCAAGGCCGGAGTAAAATGTTGGAATGAAGATCAGGGTCAGCAGGGTGCTCAGCGACAATCCTCCTATGACCGTTATCGCGAATGAAGCTCCGATAACTGAAACATATTCTGCTTTGCCCATAGCCAGTGGCAGCATTGCAACGATGGTTGTGAGGGCTGTGATCATGATAGGTCTGATTCTTGCAACGCCTGCTGTCATCAGTGCTCTTGACCGCCGGAAGCCTCGTTTTCGTAGGATATTTGTATAATCAATGAGGATAATACCATTATTTACGACTACACCAAGCAGGATAAGCAATCCCATAAGGGTATTTGCATTTATCAGCGAGTTGCCCGTAAGAATCAGACCTATAAGTGCCCCCAGGGCCGCAAGCGGTATACTGAAGAGGAGGACAAACGGCAATGTAAGCGATTCAAAAACTGCTGCCAGGATCATATAAATAAGCAGGAAAGCAATGCCAATAAGTTTGTAGAACTCAGCGAACTGGTCCTCCTCCTGAATTACTTCCACTGCGATGCCTGCAGGTATGTTCATTCCGTTGACTATTGACTGGATCTCTGCACGGGCACCTTCAAGAAGATCCTTTGAAGATTTGATCTCATCTGTGAAGCTGTATGTTACTGTCACCCTTTTTTCCTGATTTTCCCTGTGGATGTTGCCCATACCGTAACTAAAGATGATCCCGGCGAGTTCTTCCATCTCCATAACGGCTCCTGTGGCATTGCTGACTTCAAGCCTTTTCAGATCATCAATTGTCTTTTCGGCATTTTCTTCTGCCAGTGAATCAGCCGTGGCGTACTTTATTATGATATCATAGGATTCGGCTCCCTGCCTGAAGGTCGCCCCTGAGGAATATTCGCGTCCGAAAGAATTCAGTGACGATGCCAGGTTCATGAGGGTGAAATTGTTGCGGCCTATGTAGTCCATATCGAAATGAAGCTGAACTTCAGGCTTGTTGTCCTGGACATTCACGTTAACGCGTTCTATTGTGGTCAGTTCATCGATATATGTTTCGATATCGTCGGCCAGATTCTTCATTTCAGCGAAATCCTGACCTTTTATTATAACACTTTCGGAGGATGATCCTATGCCCAGCATGTTCATAAAACCTTCTCCCGGATTTACTGTTTCCATCCCGCTTCCTCCTCCGGTGAATCCTCCGCTTGTGGAGACATCATCCATACTGATCTCTGCGGTGCTGATATTTTTAACTCTTTCAGAGATATCATTTTTTATTTCAGGAAGGCTCCTTTTACTTTCCTTGTCCCAGTTTTCCCTGAGGCTGATTGTTACCGTAGCCTGTTCCTCCTCGATACGGCTGATAACATCTTCTTTTTCCGAAAGAGATTCGAGCCGTGACTCTATTTCTGTCACCACTGCATTGGTTTTTTCGAGAGTGGAGCCCGAAGGCATGGTGACACTGAGCCTGAAATCGGGGGTATTGATTTCCTGGGTAGTGCTCAGACTCACGGTAAGGCTTATCAGTAGAGCAGCGAAAAAGAGTGTCAGGGTTCCAAGAATAGTTGTGGCAGGTTTCCTCATACTGGCTTTCAGCACCATATAGTATGCCTGAATCAGCCTGTCGTGGATTGAAAGTTTTTTGAAAATTTCAGAATTACCTCCCGACTGCCCTGACAACAGGAAGTTTGTTGCCATGGGGATAAAAACAAGAGCCACGCACAGCGATACGAGGAGTGTTGATATTATGGATACCCCGATGTTTTCTCCGATGATCTTTACAAGGAAGTTTGAAGTGAACAGAAATGGCAGGAAGACAGCCGTTGTTGTAAGAGTCGCAGCGAAGATAGCTCTCCAGACTTCCCTTGTCCCCTGTTTCACCGAGGAGGTATAGTCCTTTCCCGTACCCGACAAGCGATAGATGTTCTCGAGAACCACAACGGAATTATCTACCAGCATACCTATAGCGAGGGCTATACCTACAAGTGTAAGGCTGTTCAGTGATATGTCTCTTGCGTAGAAGAAGTTGAAGGCGATATATACCGAAATTGGTATTGAGACTGCAATGACAGTGACAAGTTTGATGTTACGGAGGAAGAACCAAAGGATCAGGACGGCGAGAACAGCACCTGTTATAGCAAGGTTAATTATCTGATCGATATTCTTCTCCATTGTCTCAGCACTGTTATACTGAACTGCTATTTCGATGCCCTGGGCAGCAAGATCCCTGTTGATCTGTTTTACCTCGTCGAGAGCGTCGTGCGAAAGCCGGATCAGGTTTGCCTGGTTATCATTCACCAGGTTCATTGTGACTGCATCCATTCCGTTCACCCGGCTGTAGGAGGTTTCTTCCTTGACACCGTAGAATATTTCAGCTATGTCTCTCAGAAGAATAGGACCCTGTTGTTTTACTATTATGTTTCCTATTTCATGGACGTCGGTATATTCGGAGGTGACGTTTACGAAATACTCATTATTCCCATCTACCACTTTCCCGGCAAAGGTTTTATCCCTGCCGTTGTTATTTAGCAGACTGCTTATCTGACTGGGTGTAATTCCGATAGCCTCGCAGGCTTTCTTATCGAGTCGAACCTCTATTGAGTTTTCCTGTCCTCCAAATACCTGAACTCCTGCAATGCCATCGATGTTTTCTAATTTCGGTTTTATTTCACGGTCGGCTATATTCCGAATCCTGTCGACACCTCCTTCTCCTCTGACCTGCAACGACATGAACTGATTTGTCAGTTGTTCTAGGTCTACCTTGATGACGTTTATGATAAAGTCGTCGGGAATGGAGCCTCTGACAATGTCTATTTTTTCCTGTAATTTGAGATTGGCATATTTCAGATCGGCATTTTGTGTAAAATAGATAGTTATGGTGCCATACCGTGAAGTGATATTTGATTCTATCTTTTCTACATTATCGAGTGTACCTATTGCTCCTTCTATCGGAATGACAGCCTGTGATTCGATGTATGAAGGGTCTGTTTCAAGCATGGTGCCTACCTGCACGATCATTCCCGGGAGCTGGAAATTAGGTATAAGCTCCATGGAGAGGTTTTTGTAGGAAATAAAGCCAAGCATCGACAGCCCCAGGAAGAGCATGCTGATCAGGATCTTTCTCTTTAAAATGAAATCCATTCTTGCCTTATTTTTTATTTGACAGGTTCAGCAACCGCTTTCCCTTTTCCTCTTATGAAAGCACTGAAAGAATCAAGAACCCAGTAAACTGATGGGATGATTACCAGTGTAAGAAGGGTTGAAGAGAAGAGACCTCCAATAACGGCGAGTGCCATCGGCGATCTCAGGGAAGCACTTTCACCTATCCCGAGTGTAAGCGGCAGAAGAGCCAGTATTGTTGTCAGGCTTGTCATCAGGATAGGTCTTATTCGTTGTGATCCGGCTGCAATTACTGCTTCTCTTTTGTTCATGCCTGATTCCCTGAGCTGATTAATTCTGTCAATAAAGATTATAGCATTGTTAACAGCTATTCCCCCCAGCATTATTATTCCGATGTAAGCCATCATGTTCAGAGGCTTTCCCAGAATGAAGAAAGTGAGAATAGTCCCTACGCCTGCAAGAGGAATTGTAAGCATTATAATGAAAGGCTGGATGACTGATTCAAATTGTGCGGCAAGGACCATGAACACGAGCACCAGAGAGAGGATAAGTGCAAAGGTGAGATTTGAAGTTGATTCTTTCCTTTTCATTTCTTCACCGGTGAAGGTCATTTTGTAGTCGGGAGGCAGGCTTAAGGCTTTAAGAGATTCCCCGGCTTCTTTAACAACTTTGTCAAAGGCTGTTCCTGGTTTTACCATTGCATAGACATAGGATGTGCGTGACTGGTTTCGTCTCGTTATTTCGCGTGGAGTAAGCACCTTTCTTATTGTGGCAAGTTCGCTCAATGGCACCCTGACGTTCCCGGCACTTACCAGGAGGTCGTTAAGCTGGCTGAGAGAGATATCACCCATACTTATTGTGATGTCCTTAAGTTCACCGTCTTTTTCAAAATTTCCTGCAGATGACCCCTGCAGGTAACTCCTTATCTGAGATACAATGTTTTCAACAGACGCACCGTAATAGCTGGTCCTGAACCGGTCGACAGACACTTCCACTTCCGGTGTGCCTTCATCCATTGAAGTGGTGAAGTTATAGAGTCCTTCGTTATTTTCAAGAATTGAACGGGCCCGGATAAGAATATCTTCAAGTTCGACATAATCTTCTCCTGCAATTTCGAGAGCAAAGGGCGATTCAGAAGTTCCAAGCGCAGCCTGCAAGGCGCTCTCCTCTCTGGAAAACGTCACTTCCAGGTCGGGAACATCCCTGAGGTAATTCTCTATCAGGGCAATAGCACTTTCAGTTTCATCGGCGAATTCATCCTTAAGTATCACCTTGAGATTTGCTGTATTTTCACCACTGGCAGATTCTGCCTGACCTGACGATGAAGTATTGTCTTCGCCGGACTGGCTGTAAATGAGGCTTATTCTTTCTCCCAGCAGTTCCCTTATTATCTCTTCTGTTCTGGCAGCTGTGCCGGATGTTCTTTCAAGGCTTGTGCCCTCCGGAAGTTTCAGCTCAACTGTGAATTCAGCAGATTCTGATCTAGGCATAAATTCACTTCCCAGGCGGGGTATGAGCAGTGCTGTTCCGCCCAGCAGGAGCACGGCAGCCAGGATTATCAGATTTCTTTTATCAATGACCTTTTCAAGTATCCTTGTATACCAGTTAAAATGAACAGGAGCTGACAGTTTTTCCTTTTCACCCTTTCTGGTGAAAAGTACGGAAACCAGCATGGGTATTACCAGCAATGCTACCAGGAGGGATGAAAGGAGCGAAAAGGCAACGGTCCATGCCTGGTCGCGGAATAATTCACCCGATGCTCCCTGAAGGTAAACGATAGGGAGGAATACGACGATGGTGGTTACTGTTGCAGCCACTATTGCTCCTCCAACCTGTCCGGTCCCGTTTATCACAGCGTCCTTAAGATTCATTCCTTCTTCACGGTACCTGGTTATGTTTTCAAGCACCACAATTGCATTATCGACAAGCATCCCGGCTCCAAGGGCAAGTCCTCCCAATGTCATGATGTTAAGGGTCAGATGGCTGAAATACATCAGATTGAAAGTTGCAATTATCGAAACCGGAATGGCAATACTTATTACCAGGGTGGTTCCAATTCGTCTGAGGAATATGTACAATACGAATACTGCAAGCAGGATACCCAGGAGAAGAGTGTTTTTTACCTCCCCGATAGCATTATCGATATATTTACCCTGATCGAGAACCCTTATAAACTCATAGCCCGGCAGGGCACGTGTCATGTTTGCTATAGCCTCCTCAAGACTTTTGACGGCATCTACCGTATTATACTTGGGTTCTTTGTATACAGCAAGTCCTATACATCTTTCTCCGTTAATTGTTACTATGTTTTCCGGATCCTTATTCTGGAAACTGACTTTCGCAACGTCCCTGAGATAGACCGGGATCCTTTCTGATGTGGCTGCAGGTGCAGCTGATGATGCAGCAGCTGTTGAAGATGAAGAGGAAGCCTGTCTGAATCCCACGATGATATTCTCAAGATCTGACAGGTCCTGGAGCACGCTGACTCCCTTCACCACATATCTGGTACCCATCTCTACAATGGATCCGCCTGACACATTACGGTTATAATTACTGATCTGGGTTGCTATTTCATCTGCAGTAAGTCCGAAAGATTCGAGCATGTACCTGCTGGTCTCAATAACAACCTCACTTTCTTCCCTTCCAATGATCCTGACATCGGCTACACCTTCTATTCTTACCAGCTCATTGCGGATATAATTTTCTGCTACTTTGCGAAGTTCTTCCATATTGGTTATCCGCTCATTTTTTAAGCCGACGATCATTACAGGAGTTGCATTGGGATCGTATTGAGAAATTGTAAATTCCTCAAGGTCGGAATTCTGACTGAATGAGTTAAGTTCTTTCTGAAGGTCGAGAAATGCTTCGTCCATGTCCTTGTTCCAGCTGTATTCCACTGTTATGCTGGCCGAACCAGCACGTGACACTGACGAGACCTGTGTGACGCTGTTCTGTCTCATAGCCAGGGACTCAATCTGATCGACATAGTTTTTTTCTATCTCCTCGGGGGGCTTTTCTCCGGCAGAAAGCTCGACATATATCTTGGGATTATTCAGATCGGGGAAGAGGTCGGTTCCCAGCTTTCCGAACGAAATAAATCCGAGAAGGACAATACCCAGCACAAGCATCAGTACAGTTACCGGATATTTTACGGCAAATCGTGCAATAGCGTTCATAAAGGTTTTATCTGATGATCTTGACTTTCGATCGGTTACTCAGTGTCTCGAAACCGCTTGTTACAATACGTTCGTCTTTCACAAGCCCCCTGATTACCTCCACTTCGGTAAGGTTCTCAAGGCCTGTAACAATAACCTTTTCTACAGCAGTTCCCCGGTCGACAGTGAAAACGGTCTTGCCTCTCTGTCTTGACAGGATTATACTCTTTTGTATAACAATAGCTGAATCTTTTCTTGCAGTAATAATATCAGCTTTTACAAACATTCCGGGGCGGAGGAGATATTCGTTGTTGTCGACGGCAATAGTTCCCTTGAATGTTCTGGTATCCGGATCAATAGCAGGTGAGAGCTGTGTAATATTGCCTATTATGGTGTCGTTGGGAATGGTGTAGTTTGTAAGGTTGACCTTCTGCCCCGGTTTTATGACTGTAATATACTTTTCGGGAAGCTGTACATCCATGTACATGGTCTTGTAGTCCATTATCTTAGCTATGGTGACTCCTGACGCTACTTCAGTTCCCCGGGTGTAGTAGGGGAGATCTACAATCACTCCGTCGATGGGAGCCACGATCCTTGTCTTCTGAAGCTGAAGCTTTGAATTTTCAACCGTCGTTTTTGCATTTTCATAGTTTATTTCAGCGGTTTTTAGCTCCTTAAGAGTTACGCCTCCCTTTTCATATAGTGATTCCTGCTTTCTGAGCTCCGTTTCCATCAGCTCCATGTTGAGCTGGTTCGTTTCCATTTTTACCGAGTTAACATACTCTTCATCCTCAAGGCGTGCGATCAACATGCCTGTTTTGATCCTGTCTCCAAGCTGCCACATTTTGCCGGTCTGGGGATTTTTTTCGAGGTAATAAGCTGCAGCAATTTTAGATTTCAGTTCTATCTCTCCTTTCGGGAAGGCAGTACCGGTAGTGTTTACATACTCTTCTATAGGCCTTGGCTTCAGATCCTCGACTGTTACAGGAATCTCTACATCAGCTGTCAGATTCTGATCCTGGTTTCTGCAGGATATTACTGCAGCTATTAATGCTACTGACAGTATAATTTTCTGTTTCATAATTTATTGTTTTCTATTCTTCAAGTGATTTAACCGGTGTTACCTGTGATTTATCCTCAAAATCATAAAGTGTCTGAATTTTCAGGTTCAGCAGTTCCAGTTTATAGGAAATGAGTGAGTTGGTGTAGGATAGTTGTTTTTCCGATAGCTGGTTCTGATATATGTTGAGATCCATTCCTGTAAGATCTCCGTTTTTATATTTTTCAAGGTTCAGATCATAGGTAAGCTGCGCATTGACAACATTCTGACGGGCTATCTCGATCTGGTTCTGAAGGTTAATAAGGTTCCTGTAAACCTTCCTTATACCAAGTATGATATTATTCTCTTCCTCTTCGTAGGAAATATTTGCCGATTCAATATTTGCTTCGGTTGCCTTTATCCTTGATTTTCGTTCACCCCAGTCCCAGAGGGGAATGCTGAGGGAAAGGGATATGCTTTCATTATCGGTGGGGCTTTCGTAAACGTTTCCGAATTTTTCATTGTCACCGAAGAGCCCGACAGAAAGGCCGAGGTTACCCTTGAATTCATTCAGTGCCTTGGTCTGGATAAGGTCGAACTGTGAAGTTTCTATTGAGATCTGGCTCTGTCTTAATTCCATCCTGTTTGCAAGTCCCTGGTCGATGGCAAAAGCGATGTCGACCTGAACGGTATCAACTGCGATATTTGGAAGAACGGCAAAATCGTCGTACAGGCTCATTCCGATAAGCAATTTGAATTCATCCTTGGCATTTTCGAATGATACCTGGCTGTTTTCGTATTCCGACCTGGAGGATGCCAGGTTAAGTTCTGCCTGGAACATTTCTTCACGTGCCGAGATGCCTGCTTCGACCTTGCCCTTTGACACTTCGTAGCTTCTCTGCATATTCTGGTATGCCTGGAACGAGATCTCCATATTCTGCTGCTGCTGGTATACATAATAAAATGCCTGTGTCACATTTTTTTCAAGCGACAGCAGCTGTATTGCATAGTTAAGCTGTGCATTTTCGAGTGCCAGCTGAAGTTCTTTAAGCTGAAGCTTGGTCCTGTTATATGTGAAGAGAGGCTGATCGAGGTTCAGAGAAAGCCTGTTGCTGAATCCTTTTGTTGTTTTGTCGGTATATTCACTGTATGAATCCTTATATCCGAAACGGTTTGTCAGCGACAGGACGGCATCGGTGAACACTATTGGCTGAGCTATGGTAAAGTTACCGTAGCTTTCTACACTTCGTGTTGAGTTCCATTCCGATATCAGGTCATTGAATTCACGGTTCTGGTTATAGAAGAGAGGGTTTACCGAAAGTGAAAACTGGGATTTGAGAGCAGCATTCTGTGCATTCAGGTTCTCCCTGCTTCGGACAAGATTAAGCCTGGTCCTTTTCATTGAGGGACTGTTGTTCTCTGCTATCTGCAGGGCCTCGTCAAGAGTAAGTGCCTTTTGGGAATAGGCACCGAGCAGGTTTGCCGTTACCATTAAACATAAAATCACAGGTCTGCTCCATTTTTTGAATAGTTTATTCATCTTGATATCATTCAGTTTATTTTAACCCACCTTATTGCATCTCCCAGCACGATTCTTCCGGATGACTGATTTGTAAGCTCAACTATTGCAGTATCGGGAGAAAGATAATACTGTCCGAGTTTGTTCCATCCTCCTTCAGCATTTTCAAAATCCACGGTTATCTCCTCAATTCCTTCATCGTGATGGATCCTGTAGTGCATATCCTTGTAGGGAGTTTCTGCCTGACCTCCTGCGCCGGGGCCTCCCGGGGGCGGTCCTCCCTGAGCACCCCTCTGCCCTGCCCGCTGAACGCCCACCATGACTCTGCCTCCTGTCTGTTTTCCTATATAACAATAGATGTCATAGTATCCCGGGTTCTCGATCTTTGCCTTCCATGTAACAGATTTGTCGCCTGTACCTCCACGGGTATAGACAGAAGACAGTATATACTTTCCGTAATATGTCGATTGTACAACAGGCTGCCAGAAATCCGGTGCCCAGAACATGTTTATCTGCTGGTATCCTTCCTGTCGCCTGTTCTTTATTCCCAGAATTTTTTTAAGGGGTATTTCTGTATCGTTAGTGCCCATATCGAAGCCCGGATCTTCATTATCAACGATAATTTCCCCCTTTTGAATCCTTGAAGGCACAGGGACTTCGATCTCACTGTCTGCAAATTCTTCCGGTCCTGTCTTTAGCTTTTTCACTTCTGTGATAGGAATATTTATTTCTCCCGGGATATTCTGTGAAAAGAGAGTGTTGATCATCATTGCCCTAGGCTGGGCATCGAGAATGATCCCTATCTTTTTAGCCACTCCTGGTGCTACCTCCACTATTCTGGAGATGTCGGAAGCTTCCATTCCGCGGCCCTGCATCGATATTGTAACAGAACCTCTTCCGCCGCCGCCGCCGGGACCTCCCATGAAGACACCGGTCATCATCTGTCCTCCGCCCCTACCTGCTCCGGGTCCTCCCGTCCGGAAGGCAACATTGAACATTCCGGGTACTTTTTCAGGATTAGATACAACGAAAGTGACGAGATATCTCACCCGGTCGCCCACGACTATTTCACTGGCAACCGGTTTCTCAAAAAAGAATCCGGGCTGTTCCTTTATGTTAAACCAGTCATCCAGATAAGGGTAGAATTCAAATCCGAACTCCTTGCTGATTTCTTTATTCATTTCAGCAATGTCGATCCTTTTGAATTCATTGTTTTCGATATATCTCCTGAACCAGGTATTGAACTCTTCAATGCCTGCCTTCCCTCGTAACAGGTTGAAGAGATAGTCACCCTTTACTGTCAGCACAGCACTGATGGTGTCGCTTCCGGGGTTCAAAGCCAGGACATCTCTGAAGCTGGCGTGCCTGAGTATCAGATTAGCCTTGTCATTGTCTGAAAGGCCACCTGTCATTGCCCTTACGCCTCCCCCGGGACCTGGTTGGCTAATTTTTTGAAGATGTGATTCGAAAACTGCGTTAATGACCGGGTATTCAGTTGAATAGAAGTTATTTCTGAAGAAATAGTAACTCGGCCCCAGCATATATCTGGTGGGTTCGTTTAATGCCTGGCCGTCCCTGATCCTGAAATTTGAACCATTGAGAAAGGTGTTTCGAACGAAATTATTGAAGAGTCTCACCTGCAGTTCCTTGTCGGTGATCACCTGGTTGCTCCTTTCCATCCGTTTCTTCTGCCTGGTAAACTGTTTTCCGAAACCGGCATTCTGTATCGTTGACAACTTTTCCGGGAGGAGAGCCATAGATGGCTGAAGTTCAGCTCTCGTCTGTGTGCTCATTCTTGGATAGGAATAAAAATGAACGGGAACCTCTACAAGATTTAGTGTCGGGAAAGGATATCCGGTTGAAAAATTCGTCTCCAGTTCCCTCATAAACCCGCTTACAAGGAGGCTGAGAGTGTCTTTTAATTCTGACAGATCTTCTTTGTAATAATCGTTTCCGGGAAAATACCATGAAATGAATTTCAGTGAATCGACGGTCAGGGTATCCGAAAGGTAATTTCCCATTGCCAGGGTCAGTCCTGTCAGCGGCTTCTCAGGGGTAAAAAGATATGAATCGCCTGAAAATGTCCTGATCCCCTGAGCCACAGGCTTAAGTCCTTCCCCGGCTTTTACGCGAAGTGTAAAATAGGTATAGTCAACTTTTATTCTTGCAGGGTTGGAAGGGTAATAGTTGAGTGCCGGAACAGGATACCAGTGTGATTCGGGTGTCAGAAGTACATATTTGTTGCTGAGGAAGGCCTGACGTTTATTTACGTTCACCATAGCGATCCGGTAAGGTGATTCCTTCTCATTTTCGATATAGTCGGGATAACAAAAGGCTTCGTTTATCATTCCTGAGTATGATATCGTAAGACTGTCGCTGGAGCCCGGGGGGAGTGCAGCCAAAGGGTCGATCCGGATGATATGATTTATCCTTTTGAAACTTACATCACCTTCCATGGAAGTTATTTTTGAAACATTAAGTCCCGGGTTTAATGAAAATATGTATGAAGCAAGATCTTCTTTTGTGTCATTAACGAATACCAGTTTCGCATCTGCTTCGTATGAATCTCCTTTATGACGGAATTCGATAAATGCTGATGTAAGGCTTGCAACCGGGATGTCCTCGAATTGTCTGTTTGTTTCAATTACAAGGTTTTTCGCGCTGATTCCATTATGATAAAGATTCCAGGTGTTGTATCCACAAACTCCGGACAATAAGGTGAAGATGATCAAAAAGGACCACGAGACAGCCATATGTAACTTTGACTGGGGAAGACGTTTAAAGAGAAGGATCGTTGCCATCACAAGCATCATCCCCAGAGAGAAATACATAAGTCTCTGGTTGATGATAAGCTCAGTATTACCGAATCCTGCAACTTCAGATCTGAAAACAGGAAGGCCGAAAGCCATATAGTCGAAAATAAATCCAAACCGGAACCATAACCAGAAAATGTTTGTGGCAGCCAGTCCGAGCAGCAGAAGAAATGTAATTGCCTGGTTCCTGATAACCGACATGAGCATAAAAGCAAGTCCGAGACTGAAGATGATCGTAGGCACGCATATTATTATCAGATACCATAAGTACGCCATCAGGTCAATGCTCATTCTCTTCGAGATGATATTTATTACCAGCCCTATAAGCAGGATTATGATATCGAGTCCGATGAAAAGTCTCAGGATCCCGAGAGTCTTGCCCATTACATATTCGAAATTTGACACCGACCGCGTATAAAGTACCTCGTTGGTATCTACTTTCTTATCTCTTTTAAGGAAGTCGGCAGCGAGAAATATCACAACTATCGACTGCGCAATATTGAGGAGATACAGGTTTATATGGGGTATTGATGATGTAAATGAAACCAGGGACCAGTCTTCGTCGCCGACAGGTGAGAAGACACCAATGTTCATACCGGTGAAAATGGCAAGAGCGCTTATTGAGAAGAGCCTGAAGAACCAGCTTCTCCGCAGGGTTGTAGCCTCGTACCCGGCTACTGTTCTGATATTGTGAAGGAGTGTCATGATTAAAGTTGCTTATTCGATCAGGTCGGTATGTAATTTATGCTCCATATAGTATACATATGCATGTTCAATATTCGGAGTTACCGGGATGTTATCATACCGGGGGACATGGTCCGAAACTACCTGCACCTCCCAGCCTGTATCAACGGGAATGGTTGAAATTACGTTGTATTCTTCCTTTGCTTTGTCGTACTCAAAGGGAGTGAGGTTCATTCTGAAGACATGTCCTTCAGCATGTCTGATAAGATCTTCGGGAGCTCCGTTAAATACAAGTTCTCCCCTGTTAAGCAGGGCCATGCTCTGACAGGTGGAGGAGATATCGCCGACGATATGTGTCGAAAGTATTATTATCACATCGTTCTGGCTTAACTGTGAAAGGATGTTTCTGAATCTGATCCTCTCATCGGGGTCGAGACCGGTTGTCGGTTCGTCTACAACTATTATCCTGGGATTTCCTATGAGTGCCTGTGCAATTCCAAGCCTCCTTTTCATACCACCCGAAAGCCTGTTGGCTTTACGGTCGCGCACTTCCAGTAGTCCGACCTGGTCGAGCAGCCTGTCGACTTCTGCAAGCCTTTCACGCCTGTTCCTGAGGCCTGCAAGTGATCCTGAATAATCGAGAAACTCCCATGTTTTGAGTGCCGAAAAAAAACGGAAATCCTGTGGGAGATAGCCTAGAATACTGCGTAGTTCTTTCCTGTGTTTCTGGAGATCCATACCATCGATGAGGACAACTCCCGACGAAGGCTTCATAAGAGTTACAAGTATTCTCATAAGGCTGGATTTCCCGGCTCCGTTCGGGCCGAGCAGGCCGAACATGCCGTTACTGAGATGGAGGTTAATATTTTTCAATGCCTGGTTCCCGTTGGGATATATTTTATTCAGGCCCCTGATCTCAATCTTCATGGGAATCTATTTGACAAGGATTCATAATGTTCATTTGACCTATAAAAGACGACGTTTATTCCAAATGTTGCATTTAATTTTATTAAAAACAAATTCCTAATTTTGTATCTTAATATTTTCAGGGGGTGACATTCATCACGAATAAAAGAAAAATAATAAACGACCCTGTTTACGGTTTTATTGGAATCCCGGGCGATTTTATTTTTGATATCATTGAACATCAGTGGTTTCAGAGACTCAGGCAAATAAAACAGCTGGGACTGACCAGCTTTGTGTATCCCGGGGCAGTGCATAGCAGGTTCCAGCACAGTCTGGGTGCCCTTTACCTGATGGATCAGGCTGTCAGAACTCTCAGAAGCAAGAAGATTGACATTTCACCCGAAGAAGAAGAAGCTGCTTTTATCGCAATCCTGCTCCATGATGCCGGCCACGGTCCTTTTTCGCATGCTCTGGAACATTCAATAATCCAGGGGATAAGTCATGAAGACATATCCCTCCTTCTGATGCGTCTCATGGATCTTAAATTTGACGGAAGACTTTCACTGGCCATCAGGATTTTTACAGGGACTTACGAAAGGAAATTCCTTCACGAGCTTATTTCTGGGCAGATGGACATGGATCGTCTTGACTACCTGCGCAGGGACAGTTTTTTTACCGGAGTGATAGAAGGCTCAGTCGGTTCGGACCGTATAATAAGAATGCTCAATGTGGTCGGCGACAGGCTGGTGGTGGACGAAAAGGGGATATATTCAGTTGAAAAATTCCTGGTAGCCAGGAGGCTTATGTACTGGCAGGTCTATATGCATAAAACCGTATTGTCGGGAGAGCACCTTCTTGTTAACATACTTAAAAGAGCCAGGGAGCTTTCTTTGTCGGGTCATGAGCTGTATTCAACACCGGCCCTTAAGTTCTTCCTGCGCAACAGGCTTGGTCCTGTCGATCTGCTGCGGGAGAATGTCTTCACACCGTCAATAATAGCTTCACATTTTGCCCGGCTCGACGACTCCGACATTCTTGTTGCAGCCAAATACTGGTGCGACGATTCCGACAAGGTTCTTTCTGATCTTTCTACCCGGCTTATCAGAAGAAACCTTTTCGCAATAGAAATGCAAAATGAGCCGTTTGATATTGACAGAGTGAAAGAACTAAAAAACCGGGCAGCCGGTCTTCTGGGGATCAGTTCAGACCTTGCGGCCTACTATGTTTTCACCGACAGTATATCCAACCTGGCTTATGCCCCCGAGGCTCCGGAAGTCAAGATACTTCTTAAATCGGGGGGAAGTGCCAATATTGCAGAGGTGTCAGATATGTTTGAACAACGATACCTTCAGGAACGGATTACTAAATATTTTCTCTGTTACCCAAAAGAATGCAGATAACAACAATTTGAAATTATGGAATTTAAAGCATCAGCAATTGCAGATTTCCTTAGAGGCGAAATCGAAGGAGACCCTGAAACAGTAGTCAATACGATTGCGAAGATAGAAGAAGGCCATAAGGGAGCTCTCTCCTTCCTCGCGAATCCTAAATATGAGCATCACATTTACTCCACCCTTTCGTCTGTGGTACTCGTGAACAGATCATTCGTTCCCTCAGCACACATTGAAGCCACACTTATACGTGTGGATAATGCCTACGATGCCTTTGCATCGCTACTAAGGCTCGTGGATCAGGCACGTCCGAGAAAAAAAGGCATACACCCTTCAGCCGTAATCGAACCTACGGCACAAATTGGCACCGATGTCTACATTGGAGCATACACCTATATCGGAGATAATTGTATAATAGGCGATAATTGCTCTGTTTATCCTCATGTATACATAGGTGATAATTCAAGGATAGGTAAAAACTCCACCATTAACCCGGGTGTTACCATATATCATGAATGTATCGTAGGGGAAGGTTGTACTATTCATGCAGGTTCGGTTATCGGCAGCGACGGTTTTGGATTTGCCCCCCAGTCGGAGACTGAATTCATGAAGATCCCACAGCTCGGGAATGTTGTTATTGAAGATCATGTTGAAATAGGAGCCAATGTAGCTATCGACAGGGCAACGATGGGTTCTACAATTATCAGAAAAGGAGTCAAGCTCGATAACCTGATTCAGATTGGACACAATGTTGAGATCGGAGAGAATACCGTCATGGCCGGACAGACAGGTATTGCCGGTTCGACCAAAGTGGGAAAGAACTGCATGCTTGCAGGGCAGGTTGGAATAGCAGGGCACCTCAGAATTTCCGACGGAACCAAAATAGGCGCCAAAGCAGGTGTGGCCGGAGATGTCAGGAAAGAGAATTCAGTGCTTCTGGGCCTGCCTGCCATAGACCACAAGGATTTTCTCAGATCTTCAGTGATTTTCAGGAAATTGCCCGACCTCAAAGCACAGGTCGACAACCTTGAAAGAGACGTCCGTAAGCTCAAATAACTCCGGGGAGCCGTTTAGGGTCTAAATTAAATCAACTGGTATTAATATAGTTATCAGACAATTTTTTAGTTTGTTCGATTTTTTTTATTTTTTTTGTACCCTGTATTTTCAGATAAGACAGATAATGAGTGAAAAGCAAAGGACACTGGCCAAAGAGGTAACCCTGAGTGGTAAAGGCCTTCATACGGGATTAAACGTCAATATTACCTTCAAACCTGCTCCTGCCAATCATGGGTATAAGTTTTGCAGAACTGATCTTCCCGGCAAGCCGGTAATCGACGCACTTGCTGAGCATGTTACCGACACTTCAAGAGGGACGACACTGGTTCAGAACAACGCTTCTGTTTCGACTATTGAACATGCTCTGGCTACCCTTCACGGGATGCAGATCGATAACGCACTGATAGAGCTAGATGCACCTGAAGCACCCATAATGGGAGGAGCTTCAAGAGCCTTCGTGGATGCTGTTAAGAGTGCCGGAATCAAAGAACTCAAAGAAGAACGGAATTATTTTGTCGTAAAACAAAAGCTTGTTTATTCTGATGAAGAACATGGGGTTGACCTTATAGTTTATCCCGACGACCACTTCAGTATAAATGTGCTGATTGATTACAATTCCAGAATACTCGGAAACCAGTATGCCATTCTTGATACGGTGACTGAGTTTGAAGAAGAAATAGCCGACAGCCGGACTTTTGTTTTCTTTCATGAGCTGGAGCCTCTCAATAAGATGGGATTAATTAAAGGAGGTGATCTGGATAATGCTGTTGTTATTCTTGAGCGTGAAGTTGAACAGGCTGAAATAGACAGGATCGCAAAACTATTCAACCGTCCCGGTATTAGTAAACATACCGCAGGCATACTGAACAATACAGAACTGAGGTATCCCAATGAACCTGCCCGGCATAAACTTCTCGACCTTATGGGCGATCTCGCACTTGTGGGACATCCAATTAAGGGCAAGGTTGTTGCAACAAGACCCGGCCATTATGCCAACACACGGCTTGCAAGAATGATGAGGCAGGAAATGAAAAAAACCCTCTCAAAGCATAATATCCCTGTCTATGATCCGACAGTTAAACCTATAATGACTCTTGAGGCAATTAAGAAAAAGCTTCCGCACAGATCTCCCTTCCTCCTCGTCGATAAGGTAATTCACCTTGATGAAACCACCGTTGTGGGTATAAAAAATGTAACCTTCAACGAACCATTTTTCCAGGGACATTTCCCCGACGAACCGGTGATGCCCGGAGTGCTTATTGTGGAAGCTCTTGCCCAGTGCGGAGGACTGCTGGTTCTTAATGATGTGGAAGAACCCGAGAAATATTCGACATACTTTCTGAAAATTGACAAGCTCAAATTCAAGCATAAAGTAGTGCCCGGAGATACCATAATCCTTAAAATGGAGATGATCGAACCTATTCGCAGAGGCATAGTGATGATGTACGGACAGGCCTTTGTGGGGAATGATCTCGTAACTGAAGGTGAAATGGTAGCCCAGGTAATAAAGAATAAATAGGATCATAATGATTTCGGAATTAGCTTTTGTTCACCCCGATGCCATCATAGGCAAAAATGTTACTGTTGAACCTTTTGCATATATTGCCGGAAATGTTGTTATTGGCGATGATTCCTGGATAGGTCCTAACGCTACTGTCCTTGATGGAGCAAGGGTGGGCAGGGAATGCAGGATCTTTCCGTCAGCAGTTCTTTCGGGAATACCCCAGGATCTTAAGTTCAGAGGCGAAGAGAGTACTGCCGAGCTGGGCGACGGGACGATTATGAGAGAGGGAGCTACAGTGAACCGCGGCACTGCCGCGGCAGGTAAAACTGTTGTTGGCAGCAGATGCCTTCTCATGGCTTATTCACATGTCGGCCACGATTGCCAGATAGGCGATTACTGTATCATTGGTAACGGGACAGGCCTGGCCGGTGAAGTGAAGGTTGATGACTGGGCAATTCTCAGCGGAGGGACCCTCGTACATCAGTTTTCCAGGATCGGTGCACATGTGATTGTTGGTGGAGGGTCGAAAATACGTATGGACGTTCCCCCTTTTATAAAAGCCGACCGCGAACCGCTGTCATACATGGGGCTTAATACTGTTGGCCTCACAAGGAGGGGCTTTGAAAAGGAGAAGATAGACGAAATTCACAATATTTACAGGACTCTGTTCCTGAGCGGAATGAACCTCTCCAAAGCTCTTGATTATGTTGAACAGCATATAAACTCGTCTCCCGAAAGAGATTATATTCTTCAATTCATCAGGAGTTCTGAAAGAGGAGTTATCAGGGCAAAATGACCCACCAGGTTATTTTTTCCATCCCGGGGCTGTAAGTTCGGCTTCGGTGTTGTCGGCACCAACAAGAAAATTACCCGACCCGCTCGAGGTTATATGCCCTATTACCTTTACTCCTTCAATCGAAATAATAGTGTCGTAAAGTTCTGCCGGTACTGTAAAAAGGAATTCGAAATCATCGCCTCCGTTGAGGGCCGGTATTAACGGATCAATGTTAAACTCTTCCGATAGCCTTACTGTTTCATGGTCTATCGGTATTTTACTGCTGAAAATCCTGCAACCTGTTCCCGATGCTTTACATATCTGCATCAGATCTGAAGCAAGTCCTTCTGTAATATCTATCATCGAAGTGGGCCTTATTCCTTTCCTCTTCAGTGTATTGAGAATATTTGAAGGAATTTCAGGCTTAAGCTGCCTGCCAATTACGTAATCATTACCGCTAAGGTCAGGTTCTATTTGTCTGTCCTTCTCGAAGAGCCTCCTCTCGCGTTCCAGGATCTGAAGTCCGCAATATGCTGCCCCCAGATCTCCGGTGACACATATCAGGTCATTGGGTTGTGCTCCTTTCCTGCCGGTAAGTTCCGGCCTTTCAGCTGATCCAACAGCAGTAACACTGATTGTAAGTCCTGTGAGCGAGCTTGAAGTGTCTCCACCTGCCAGGTCGGCTCCGTAATTTTTACATGCTGCATATGCTCCTTCATATAGCTCGTGGATATCTTCAACAAAGAACCTCGAACTTATTCCAAGAGCAATAAGCACCTGTGAAGGGGCTCCGTTCATGGCAAAAATGTCCGAAATTGCTCTGATAACAGCCTTGTAGCCAAGGTGTTTCAGCGGGCTGTAAACGAGATTGAAATGTATACCCTCAAGAAGCAGATCAGTTGATACCAGTGTATATCTTTTGCCGTTATCTATAACAGTTGCATCGTCACCCACACCCATTACAGTTGATTTATCGCTGACCTTATAATCTTTGGCAAGGTGGTCGATCAGGCCATATTTTCCCAGCCCGGCCAGCGGAGTTTTGTTATTTCCTGTCTCGTTCATATAATGTGCTTTTGTTCTTTAACCGGGAATGCGCAGATTCCGTTCACGGGATACACTTTATTATTTTCAGATTCTTATGATATCTCTGCCGAAAGGATTCAAGGCCAGCGATGTAAGTTTAAAATGCTGTAACCCGAAAGGTATACCAATGATAGTAATACACAGGATAAGCCCGAAGATCATATGAGTGAGTGCGATCCATATTCCTCCGAAAAGCAGCCAGATTACATTCATGATTATGTAAAGGCATCCGGAGGCTCTTGAATGGACGCGCGTATCTCTTCCGAAAGGCCATATTGCAAGGGCAGCCATTTTAAGGGTTTGAATCCCGAAAGGGATGCCCGCTATGGTTAAAATCAGCACGATGCTGCCCACAAGGTATTCGATTGCAATTACGATGCCTCCGAAAAGCAGCCAGATAATGTTACCGATGACGCTCATGGCTCTGTGTTATTCAAGGATGATGGTTCTGTCTTTAGGGTATTTGACGGAATATGAGAGTATTATCTCCCTTGTCTCCCGGGGTTTGATCTCAAGGTCCCATTTTACTTCTCCGGTCTGCGAGTTGAACCTGCCACCAGATAGTTCCTGAGCTTCGACTGTTATGCTGCTGTTCGACGATACCGGGATCTGATCGCTTAGCGTGATCCTGATTGCTGTGGATTTGTTATTCCTGACAGTTATAAGAAATGAGAAGATGTCGGTTTTATTGGCTCCGATCACCCTTTTGCTTGTATAATCTTTTCTCTTCTCCCTTTTAATGAGTATGCTGTTGTCGGTTCCAAGTGAAAGCGTCAGGGTATCAGATAGTTGATTTACATTGAGGAATGATTTTCCCACGAAAGTGTTTTCAAAATAGAGGGTCACTTCGCCGCTCTGGAGGCTCTGCTCTGCCCAGTCGGTGATATTACCCGTAAGATAGGCATGAGGTGAAAGCTTGGGTATTGAAAGGTATTTGTAATCGGCTGGTGAGGCAGTGCGCTGGATTTCGATAGTCTGCATCTTGCCGTCGGAGTCAATGGAGTAGGGTACAGCAATATCGAACGACACAGTGGTTTCACCCACTTGTTTCTCGACTGCTATTGGGGACGCCTCAACTGTTTTTGCCATCTCCATATCGGCAGCCATCTCTACCATTGCGGGAGCTTCACTCTTCCGTGCAGTATTAATTGATGCGGCTCTTCCGGTGAGGTATCTCGCCTGAGGCGGTACATAGAAATCGATGAACCAGGGAGGAAGAACAGGTATAGTACCTGTGATCCATGGATTGGCATTTGAAAAACTCAGTTTTACGTTCTTCCAGTCGACACCCGTGTTCTGGAATACGTTGGCCTTATAAAATATGTTTACCGGTTTGGTAATATCGTCAACCCTGATATCATAAGAGGGGTGCCATCCTGCATTTGAAACAACATATGAGATAGTAAGTTTTCCTGTACCGGGTTTTGCTGCGCTTATCGCAACTGAAATTTCACCTGATGGCAGCTGCTTCTTACCCTTCCTGTCGTTTATCTGGTTTTGAAGAGCAGTGATCTGATTTTCATAATCCTTAATAAGCCTGGTTTTCTTCAGAACGTTTGTTGCCACCTGTTCCATGCTGGCAGTATAGAGATCCATCATGGATTTAAGCTGGTCGGGAGTGACAGTGCCTTGCTTGGATACGAGAATAGCTCTGTTGGCTATGAGGAAAGCTTCTTTTTCTTTCAGAACCGAGATCTCCGCTTTCTCGTTCTCTGCTTTTATCTGCAGAGCCTCGATCTGGCTTCGTATGGTTTTTATTTCAGGCAGCTCTTCGAGATTCTGAAGATAATTGTTCTGGTGATTTACAGAAAGGATCGTAAAATTGCCGTAGCCGCTCACCCTTATGCTCTGAGCATCGATATAGGGTGAAAGTCCTTTAAGCAGGAGCGTATTCTGGCCGGCCGGAATTTCTGCAGATCCTTCGTGTGTTATCTGAGCCCTGTCGGGATATACGGTTACCCTCACAATTGGTGCACCGATTTCTTTTTCTGAACCGGACAATGGAAGAAAAAAAAGCGATAACTGTACTATAACCGCTAAAATTGGTCTATTCATATTTTTTCATTTTAATAATTGTAGCAAACCATCATATCAAAAAATGTGCAAAATAAGTTTTTTCCCAACCTAATAGCAGGGGAGTATAAAAATATAAAGTTAAGTTTTTTTAACGGCCTGCAGGTTTTGACTGGTATTAAAGAATGAGACTTGTTTTATATTAATATATAACAATTTAATGTACAGAGAAATATGAATGCACATGACATTATACTATTTTAAGGGTAAAAAAAAAATTGCATATTTGCGTGGCTATTTGGAACAGGAGAAATTAGGACAAATAAAACTAATGACGATGGAGAATAAGCTTCAGGAACTAACGGAAAAAATTTATCAGGAAGGACTTACCAGGGGAAGGCAGGAGGCTGAAGTCATTATTTCAGAAGCCAGGGGGAAGGCCGAAGAGATAATTAAGAATGCCGAAGAGCAGGCAGGAGCTATTATTGAGAGATCCGGCCGGGATTCAGAGGAACTGAAGAAGAACACACTTTCAGAGCTGAGGATCTCATTCCGTAACTCACTGAACGCCCTGAAGCAGGATATTGAGGACCTGATAACCGGCAGAATAGTTGATGAACCTGTCGGAGAAGTTTTGTCAGATACTTCTTTTGTGGCAGGCCTGATAGAGTCAGCTGTGAAAAAAATATTTGACAGCAACATTGCTGATGGTGTTGACATACATTTACCTGAAGCTATGGCAGGGGAGATCGAAAGACAGCTGCGAAAAGACACGGCAAAGGCGATCTCCGGTGGAATAGCTCTGGTCCCGGTTAAAACGATGGAAAAAGGTTTTGAGATTGTACCCCGCGATAAGGATTATAAGATAAGGATTACAGACGCTGATATGGAGACCTACATAAAGGAGTTCCTGAGGCCGAAACTGGTAAGTTTACTGTTTGAACAGGAATAATGAGGTTTAAAAGACGCTATTATTATTTTGTTGCCGGGCTTGCAGACCTTTTGTTCGACAGTGGCAGGAATTTTCCTGACATGTCAGAATTCAGGAAGGAGTTGCAGAGTCATCTTCACCCCGCCGACTACAATCTTACCTCACTTCTTTTTCTTTCTGAAGACAACAGGAACCTTATTTCATTTATGACCGGAAGTGATGAAGAATGGGCTGTAAACGGAAATTTCTCACCAGAGCATTTTGAGGAACAATTGCGGATATTAAATTCTATCCTGAAAGAAAAGGATATACTCCCGGATTACATGGTCAGGGTTATGCGTGTCTGGCAGGCTTCAGAAGAAGGCCTGAAGGCAGGTGAAACCAGAAAGGAGCTTGCTGAAGGATGTATCTCGATGGCACATGATTCCGGGAACCAGTTCCTCCGGAAATGGATGAAATTTGATACTGATCTTCAGAACATATTCACTTTTGTTAACTCCAAATCGCTCAATATTGATCCGGCTGACCATCTTGTAGGGGATGATCCGTTCAGGGAAGAACTCCTTGAACTCTACAGATCGGGGAAAGACTTTTCAATATCATTCGAATCAGATTATGCTTCATCTGTTTTTAAAATAATTGTTGAGAATGAATTTCTTGAAAGGGAAAGAAGAATTGACCTTCTGAAATGGGATTTCATCGACACGGTAAATTTCTTCGAATTTTTCACCATTGATATGATCCTGGGTTATCTGATAAAATATTCTATTGTGCTGAGATGGGCCCGCCTTGATCCTGAAAGAGGCCGGGAACTGCTTCACAGGTTTCTTATGGAGACGGAATCAAAAATTTTATCAGGAAAAATGAATGAAAAGGAATGACGTTACGACAGTGGAGTTCATTTTGAATTGAAAAAAAATAAATATGCCGACAAAAGGAAAAGTTAAGGGTATTATAGCGAACCTGGTTATAGTTGAAGCCGACGGACCTGTTGCTCAGAATGAGATATGCATGATAGGCATGGACGGAACAGAACTTATGGCTGAGGTTATAAAAGTTCAGAATAACAGGGCTTTTGTTCAGGTTTTTGAGAGCACGCGCGGATTAAAGGTGGGGACAGAAGTTAATTTCACAGGCAGCATGCTCGAGGTTACTCTCGGCCCCGGCATCCTGTCGCGTAACTATGACGGGCTCCAGAATGACCTTGACAGGCTGGAGGGAGTTTTTCTGAGAAAGGGAGAACGCAATTTCCCTCTCGACGAAAACGCTGAATGGAAGTATAAGCCCCTGGCTCTTAAAGGAGAAGAAGTTGTTGCCGGTTCATGGCTGGGTGAAGTAACTGAAAACTGGATGCCCCATAAAATTATGGTCCCTTTCAAGTTCAGGGGAACATACACAGTTAAATGGACGGCTCCTTCAGGCGATTACAGGATAAACGATGTAATAGCAATACTGGCCGACAACAAGGGTAATGAACATAAAGTGACCATGGTACAGAAATGGCCCGTGAAGCTCCCCGTGAAAGCTTACCGTAATAAGGTAAGACCATTCAGGATATTGGAGACCGGTATCAGGGTTATTGATACTCTTAATCCGATGGCAGAAGGGGGTACAGGATTTATTCCAGGGCCTTTCGGATGTGGAAAGACTGTTCTCCAGCATGCACTCTCGAGGCAGGCTGAAGCCGATATGGTTGTCGTTGCAGCATGCGGTGAGAGGGCAAATGAAGTTGTGGAAATATTCACTGAATTTCCTGAGCTGATAGATGCACGGACAGGAAGGAAGCTCATAGAGAGAACAACCATCATTGCAAACACCTCGAGTATGCCCGTGGCAGCGCGTGAAGCTTCGGTGTACACTGCCATGACCATTGCCGAATACTACCGTTCCATGGGACTGAAGATACTTTTGCTCGCCGATTCCACCTCAAGATGGGCCCAGGCGCTTCGCGAAATGTCGAACCGTATGGAAGAACTTCCGGGTCCTGATGCCTTCCCCATGGACCTGCCTGCTATAATCTCAAATTATTATTCAAGGGCAGGATATGTGGTTCTCGATAATGGAAACAGCGGTTCAATAACTTTTATCGGGACTGTATCACCTGCCGGAGGTAACCTCAAGGAGCCGGTAACCGAGTCAACAAAGAAAACAGCCCGCTGCTTTTATGCTCTTTCTCAGCAAAGGTCTGATTCAAAGAGATATCCTGCGATCGACCCCATCGACAGCTATTCAAAATATCTTGAATATGATGAGGTGAAAGAATATATTTCAGGTAATATCTCACCTGACTGGGTTGATAATGTAATTAAGACAAGAGATGTTCTTCTGAAAGGAAGGGAAGCGCAGGAACAGATCAATATACTCGGCGATGACGGGGTCCCCGTAGAATACCATGTAAGGTTCTGGAAGTCGGAAGTGATCGACTTCATTGTTCTTCAGCAGGATGCCTTTGACGTGGTCGACCGTCTTACTCCCCTGGCAAGGCAGAAGTTTATGCTTGATAAGATTCTGGAAGTAATTGATACGGAGATGAAATTTGAGTCATTCGAAAAGGTTGTAACATGGTTTAAAAAGCTTATCAACCTCTTTAAACAGATGAACTATTCATCTTTTAAATCGGATGAATTCAATAATTACCTTAAGGAAATCGATCAGATGTTAAAAGAAATAAGTATGAGATGAAGGAAAATATCGCATTTCAGAAGATATATACAAAACTGACAAGGATAACCAAGGCAACCTGTTCGGTTAAAGCATCGGGAGTTGGTTATGAAGAACTTGCACTGGTTAACGGACGTCTTTCGCAGGTTGTGAAGATCATTGAGGACGATGTCACACTTCAGATATTTTCAGGAACCGAGGGTTTGCCTACCAATGCCGAAGTGATTTTTCTGGGCAAAGCTCCTGCACTGAAGGTAAGCGACGATCTGGCCGGCCGCTTCCTGAATGCCTACGGGGAACCCGTCGACGGAGGTCCGGCTCTGAGCGGAAAGGAACTTGAGATCGGTGGGCCCGCAGTAAATCCTGTCCGCAGGGAACAACCATCCTTCCTCATTGCAACAGGTATAGCGGGCATAGATCTTAACAACACTCTCGTTACAGGGCAGAAAATACCATTCTTCGCCGATCCCGACCAGCCATTCAACCAGGTAATGGCAACGGTTGCGCTGAGAGCACAGGCCGATAAAATAATACTCGGAGGAATGGGTCTCTCGAATGATGATTACCTGTACTACCGTAATATTTTTGAAAACGCCGGAGCACTTGAACGCATAGTTGCATTTATAAATACAACTGAAGATCCTCCGGTTGAACGACTGCTTGTACCCGATATGGCACTGGCTGCAGCCGAATATTTTGCTGTGGAGAAGAAAGAAAAGATCCTTGTCCTGCTTACCGACATGACTCTCTTCGCCGATGCCCTGTCGATAGTATCGAACAGGATGGACCAGATACCCTCAAAAGACAACATGCCGGGATCTCTTTACAGCGACCTTGCAAAAATCTATGAAAAGGCAGTTCAGTTCCCCGACGGAGGATCTATTACAATAATTGCCGTAACAACGCTTTCGGGAGGTGATATCACTCATGCAATACCCGATAATACAGGATATATTACCGAAGGTCAGCTTTTCCTCCGCAGAGATGCTGATATAGGAAAGGTTATTGTCGATCCTTTCAGGTCTCTCTCGCGTCTGAAACAGCTTGTAATAGGAAAACAGACAAGGGAAGATCACGGACAGGTAATGAACAGCTCGATAAGACTTTATGCCGATGCAGCAAATGCCCGCACAAAGCATGAAAACGGCTTCGACCTCTCGGAATATGATAACAGGGCTCTCGGTTTTGCAAAGGAATATTCGGAAAAGCTCCTTGCAATTGACGTCAATATCGATGTCACAACTATGCTTGATACAGGATGGCAGCTATTTGCAAAATATTTCTCTCCTGCAGAAATAGGGATAAAGGATGAATTTGTAAAGAAATACTGGCCCCAAAACAGCAATAATTAACATCCCGGATGGCAATAAGGTTTCAATATAATAAAATCTCACTTCAGGCACTTAACAAACAACTGAGGATAAGGACTCAGGCCCTGCCCATACTTAAGAACAAGGAATCGGCACTTAGAATTGAAGTTAAGAAAGCAAAGGATGTGGCCGAGAACCATACCCGCGAACTTCTGGCAATACAGCAGCGATATGATGACGGAGTTAGGCTGTGGACAGAATTTAATCCCGCAATACTGCAAATTAAGGATATAAGTATTAAATACATTAAGATCGCAGGAATCAAAATTCCCGAATTTGACAACATCTCTTTCACTGTCAGCGATTTCAGTCTGTTTGATAATCCAAACTGGTTCCCCGACGGGATCAGGATACTTAAAGACCTGTATACAGTACTGGTAAAGAAGGATCTGGCCCTCAAAAAGGTTGAAATGCTGAATTTTGCCCGTAAAAAGACCACCCAGAAAGTGAATCTGTATGAGAAAGTGCAGATTCCCGGCTATGAAGAGGCGATAAGAAGGATCAAAAGTTTTCTTGAAGATGAGGAAAACCTTCTTAAATCAGCCCAGAAAATTATCAAGTCGAGACAGGAAATGACAGAAGCAGCTGCAGAATTATGATAGCAGAGATTAAGAAATATACCTTCCTGATTCATCACAGCGACTATAAGGAATTGCTCGATTCCCTGAGAAAGCTTGGAGTTGTTCATATTGTTCAAAAAAGAAAACTCGATGAAAGCAGCTCTTCGGGAAATGAAATCAAGCTTCTTGGAAAGTATAGAGACGCAATTCGTAAAATTACGTCTGTATACCAGGGTTTGGCTACGGCAGAGAATGACATGGACCCACAAGCGGCCCTGGGTGAATACGAATCTCTGATTAAAGGAATCGATGATACAGAGAGTAATATTGAATTGCTGAAGCGTGAAGCCGAAATATCAAAGCCATGGGATGATTTCAACAGGGATACAATTGAAAGACTCTCACAGTCGGGTTGGAAAGTGAAGCTCTACGTTACATCTGAAAAAAGATTTGATGCCAGCCGGGCTAGTGAATATCCTTACGAAATAATCAGCAGACACAGGGGCCGGATGTATTTCGCCATCGTTCACAAAGATGATGATATACCCGAAATTCAGGCTGATGAAGTAAAAATCCCTGAAAGGAATATCAGTATTGTCAGGGAGGAACTGGAAGAAAAAGAAAAAAAGCTTGCTGACCTGAGATCAACCCTTCAGAAAAAGGCACCGGGGCTCGTCTGTTCGCTGAATAAAGGTATGGGTGCTGCAATCTCACGGATTGAGTATTCGGAAGCTGCGGAACAGGCAGACCGGTATGCCGATGATAACCTGTACGTTCTGGAGGGTTGGATTCCTTCTGCCGAAGAGGATAAATTGAAAGAGATGTTAAAACTTACCGATTGCTATTCTTTCGTCTCGGAACCCGAACCTGATGAAAAAATCCCGGTAATACTTAAAAACAATAGATTTTCCACTCTTTTTGAACCAATATCCAGGCTTTATGCGTTGCCGGCTTACGGTGAACTCGATCTGACACCGTTTTTTGCCCCGTTTTTTATGCTTTTCTTCGGATTCTGCCTTGGCGATGCCGGTTATGGACTGATATTCATAATCGCCGGATTCCTGGTTAAAAGAAAAGTTGCCCGTGAATACAGATCTGTGATCACGCTGGCCCAATACTTCGGAGTCGCAGCTGTTGTTATGGGTCTCGTTTCGGGAACACTTTTCGGGATAAACCTGATTGATTCAGGTTATACCATAACTGAAAATTCAGTTATGAATATGGAGAAAGCAGGCATTCCGGAAAACACACTTTTAATGCTGGATGAACTGCAGGGAGAACGCTTTGAGAGCCGCCAGATGTTTACCGACAGGCTCAGTGAAGCAATGGGTGCAGAAAATCTCAGGAAACATAAAACAGTTATACTCCGAAGCACTGAATCAGACTTTCCTCTTCTGAATTCTTTCAGGCACCTTATGCTCGACTCACTGAATATGTTCTACCTGGCCTTAGCTATCGGAGCTCTTCAGATACTTTTCGGGATGATGCTGAAGGCTGTGAATCTGACCCGGCAGAAAGGATTTGCCCACAGCCTCTCAACAATTGGCTGGGTGGTCCTTTTAATCACACTGATCATCTTCAAGGGTGGCAGTTTTGCAGGTCTCAAGGTAAGCGGTGGTCTGCATTACCTGTATATTGTCCTGCTGGTCATCGCAGCAGTTCTTATCTTCTTTTTTAACAATCCGGGAAAGAATATTTTCGTAAAGGTCGGATTGGGATTATGGGATTCATACGGAATAGTTACAGGGGTTTTCGGCGACCTGCTTTCGTACATCAGGCTTTTTGCACTTGGTATTTCGTCTTCAATTCTTGGATTCGTTTTCAATGAAATATCGTTGCAATTCCTGTCAATGCGTTATGTGGGATGGATCTTTTTCGTGATCCTGCTGCTGGTAGGCCATTCACTGAATATTGCAATAGCTGCGCTGGGAAGCTTCGTACATCCCATGAGGCTTACTTTTGTCGAATTTTATAAGAATGCCGGATTTACCGGTGGGGGAATAGAATATAAACCATTCAGAATAAAAAGTGATAACAACTAAACAGACAGACAGATATGGAAACAGCTAATTTAGTCACAAACTCTGCACCACTGATCTTTGCTTACTTAGGATTGGCACTTATGCTTCTGCTTAGCGGGATAGGGAGCGCCATGGGAGTGTCAATGGGGGGAAATGCAACCCTGGGTGCCATGAAAAAAAATCCCGATGCATTCGGTAATTACATGCTTCTTAGTGCTCTTCCCGGAACTCAGGGGCTCTATGGATTTGGAGGATTTTTCGTTATTAACAGCAGCGGGGTTGTCAATGATCAGATGACTATGCTTCAGGGAGTAGCGATTCTTGCTGCAGGACTTGCACTTGGTGTTGTAGCCCTCGCATCAGCATTGCAGCAGGGCAGGGTATGTGCAAACGGCATCGCATCCATTGGCCAGGGCAACAATGTATTTGCCAATACCATGATACTGGCAGTGTTTCCTGAGCTCTACGCAATTATTGCCTTTGCCGCCACATTTATAATAAATGCTTCTATATAGGTGAACGAAGCCTGACAGCAGAAAGTATTATTAGACCTAATATACCTGCTAACGGCCAGATGGTTCATCAGGCTTCCTTAAAACAGATTCCTGTCCATTATTTAATTATGGGTCAGGAATTTTGTAATTTTGTAATCCTTTTTGACTCATAATGAGCAAACAAAAGACAACCAGTGTTGTTTAAGTTGTATATAGATGTTTGAATACAATATTTCTGATGGTAAAAGATAAGGATAGTGTCATTGGTGAAGTAACCTCAGGGGAATATAAGTACGGCTTTTATTCTGACATTGACATTGACAGTATTCCAAAGGGATTGAGCGAGGATGTCGTCAGAATTATTTCGGGTAAAAAAGATGAGCCGGAGTGGCTGCTGGATTTCCGTCTTAAAGCTTTCAGACACTGGAAAACGCTTAAAATGCCACGTTGGGCAAACCTCAGGATACCGGAAATAGATTTTCAGGATATCATCTATTATGCCGCTCCCAGAAAACAAAACCTTACCGACAGTTCCGGAGAGATAGATCCCGAACTGAAGAAGACTTTCGACAAACTAGGAATTCCGCTTGAGGAACAGAAACATCTGGCCGGCGTGGCTGTTGATGCTGTCATGGATTCGGTGTCAGTGAAAACAACCTTTAAGGAAACCCTCGCCGAAGCCGGTATTATTTTTTCCTCTTTCAGTGATGCTGTGAAAGAATATCCCGACCTTGTAAAGAGATACCTGGGGTCAGTGGTGCCCTATACTGATAATTTTTTTGCAGCCCTTAACTCTGCTGTTTTCAGCGACGGGTCTTTCTGTTATATCCCCAAGGGAGTAAGATGTCCGATGGAACTGTCGACGTATTTCCGTATCAATGCCGCCAATACCGGCCAGTTCGAGCGTACTCTCCTTGTGGCTGACGAAGAAGCTTATGTAAGCTATCTTGAAGGATGCACCGCACCTATGCGCGACGAAAATCAACTCCATGCAGCGGTGGTGGAAATCATTGCCGAGAATAATGCAGAGGTTAAGTATTCGACGGTTCAGAACTGGTACCCGGGCGACAAGGAAGGGAAAGGAGGTATTTATAATTTTGTTACAAAAAGAGGTTTATGCAGGGGGGAAAATTCAAAGATATCATGGACACAGGTGGAAACAGGATCTGCAATTACCTGGAAATACCCTTCATGTATTCTTAAGGGAGATAATTCTACAGGAGAGTTCTACTCGGTTGCCGTGACCAATAACCACCAGCAGGCCGATACGGGAACCAAAATGATTCATATAGGCAGAAACACAAAAAGTACAATTGTGTCGAAAGGTATTTCGGCAGGGGTAAGCCAGAACAGCTACCGGGGACTGGTAAAAGTGCTCAAAAATGCTGCAGGAGCAAGGAACTTTTCGCAGTGTGATTCACTGCTTCTCGGAGATAAGTGCGGTGCCCACACATTCCCTTATATAGAAGTCGATAATCAGACTGCAATTGTGGAGCATGAGGCAACAACATCAAGGATAGGCGAGGACCAGATATTCTATTGTAACCAGAGAGGTATTTCAACCGAGGACGCAATAGGGCTCATTGTAAACGGATATGCAAGGGAGGTGCTTAACAAGCTCCCGATGGAATTCGCGGTCGAAGCACAGAAACTGCTTCAGATATCGCTTGAGGGGAGCGTGGGCTGAAAATGCAAAACAGGTTTTGGGAAATAAGCAATAGTTATTAAGTGAAGAAATAAAATAACAGACAACACAATATTGTTAACTGAATATGCTTGAAATAGATAATTTATGGGTTGCCATTAATGGAAAAAACATTCTGAAAGGCATAACCCTTAATGTGAAACCAGGAGAGGTTCATGCTATAATGGGACCCAACGGCTCGGGCAAAAGTACTCTTGCAGCCGTTCTGGCAGGGAGAGAATTTGCCGAAGTAGTTGAAGGTTCAATAAAATTTCTGGGAAGGAACCTTTTCGACATGGCCCCGGAAGAACGCTCGAAGGAAGGATTGTTCCTTGGCTTTCAGTACCCGATAGAGATACCCGGCGTAAGCATGGTGAATTTTATGAAAACAGCTGTTAACGAACACAGGAAGCATAAGGGTCTGGAACCTCTTTCCGCTTCTGATTTTCTGAAACTCATGCGCGACAAAAAAGAACTTGTTGAGATTGATTCAAAGCTGGCGAACAGGTCGGTAAATGAAGGTTTCAGCGGAGGAGAAAAAAAGAAGAACGAAATTTTCCAGATGGCTATGCTCGAACCTCTTATGGCAATTCTTGACGAGACTGACTCAGGCCTTGATATCGATGCTCTCAGGATCGTGGCCAATGGGGTCAATAAACTCAAAAGGCCTGATACATCAACCATTGTTATTACTCATTACCAGAGACTTCTGGATTATATTGTGCCCGATATCGTACATGTTCTTTATGATGGAAGAATCGTTAAGACTGCCGGAAAGGAACTCGCAGTCGAGCTCGAGGCTAAGGGATACGAATGGATAAGGAATGAAGTTAACGTATCATGAACAGTCAGACCGGAATATCGGAACGTTATATTCAGCTTTACCGCGATAACATCGACAGGATAAGGGATAATTCTTCACCGCTTCTTAATGCCTGCCGCGAAGAAGCTATTGAAAAATTCAGACTGCTGGGGCTTCCCGACAGGAAGAATGAATCTTACAGGTACACCAACCTGGCTTCATTCTTCAATCACGATTTCCGCAATGTGTTTATGCCCTCCGAGGCGGATTTTGTTAAAGCCGAAGAATTCAGATGTGATGTGGCAGAACTCGACACGCATGGAATTGTGCTGTTGAACGGATTTTATCCAACACTTCATGACAAGATTCATGAGCTCCCGGGCGGGGCATGGATCGGAAGCATGAATGAAGCTGCAGGCAAGTACACCACTTTAGTAGGCGAACACTATGGCAGGTACCTGAATGGCAATAATGATGCCCTCGTTCATCTTAACAGTGCAATGGCAAACGATGGCGTTTTCATCCGGATACCCGAAGGTACCAGGCTTAAGAAACCCATTCAGATTGTCAACCTCGTCAGGGCCGACGAAGATATTTTCAACCAGCACCGCAACCTGATAATTGTCGAAAAAAATACTCAGGCAACAATCATAATCTGTGACCATACACTTTCGCCTGGGAAATTTCTTACCAATGCCGTTACAGAGATTTTCGTCGGAGAAAACGCACATTTCGATATCATAAGGATTCAGAATGAGCACAACAATGCAGGTAAGATCACTCATACTTTTATCCATCAGGAAAGGAACAGCCGTGCATCGTCGGCTAATATCACACTTCACGGAGGACTTGTAAGGAACAGCACACACCATTACCTTGGAGGGGAGGGAGCAGAATGTAATTCATACGGACTGTATCTGAGTGATAAATTTCAGCATGTCGATAACTATGTCAGCGTTGATCATGCTTTCCCCCATTGCACCAGCAATCAGCTTTTCAAGGGAGTGCTCGACGATATGGCTAACGGTGCATTTAACGGCAGGATATATGTTCATCAGGATGCACAGAAGACAAAGGCTTATCAGAAAAATAACAGTATTTTGCTCACTGATGACGCAAAGATGGATACTAAACCCCAGCTTGAAATCTATGCCGATGATGTTAAGTGCAGTCATGGTGCAACCGTTGGTCAGCTGGACAAAGAAGCACTTTTCTACCTCCAGTCGAGAGGCATTGATAAAAGGGAAGCGCGCCTGATGCTGATGTTCGGATTTGCACATGAAGTTATTCAGAATATCAATGTTGAAGCCCTTCGTGAAAGAATTGATAACCTGGTAATGCAGAGGCTGAGAGGTGAGCTTTCACGATGTGCCAGTTGTGTGCTGAAATGCAGTGAATAAAAAACAAATGGAAGAGATATCCCGTATTAGGACTGATTTCCCGATTCTTAACACCAGTGTTTACGGAAAACCTCTGGTTTATCTGGATAACGCGGCGACAACGCAAAAGCCCCTCTGTGTTATTGAAACACTACGGGAAGTATATTCCGAATATAATGCCAATATTCACCGCGGAGTACATGCCATAAGCGACCGTGCCTCTGAGGAATATGAGAGATCACGAGAAAAAGTCAGGTCTTTCATTAATGCAGAAAACAGGGAAGAGATAATATTTACTTCAGGAACCACAGGATCAATAAATGCTGTTGCATTTAGTTTTGGAGAACGCTTTGTCGGTGAAGGTGATGAGGTTGTGATCAGCCACCTTGAACATCATTCGAACATAGTTCCCTGGCAAATGCTCTGTGAGAGGAAAAAAGCACACCTGAAGGTAATCCCCATGGACGATAATGGCCGTTTAATACTTGATGAATATTACAAGCTGCTCTCATCGCGTACAAAAATTGTGGCTGTAACACAGGTGTCCAATGCACTCGGTACAATACAGCCCCTGGAGGAGATTATTAATGCTGCTCACTCTATGGGAGTTCCGGTCCTTGTTGACGGAGCCCAGGGAATACAGCACGGCATCACCGATGTGCAAAAAACTGACTGTGATTTCTATGTGTTCTCCGGTCATAAGATATACGGTCCTGCAGGTATAGGAGTTCTGTACGGAAAGAAAAAATGGCTGGCTGAACTACCTCCATACCAGGGCGGAGGCGATATGGTGGCAAATGTAACGTTTGAGAAGACAACATATAACGACCTGCCATTCAGGTTTGAAGCAGGTACAACAAATTTCCCGGGAGCAATAGGCCTTGCTTCAGCTCTCAGCTATTTGGATTCTCTTGGAAGAGAAAATATTGCTGCAAGGGAGAAGGAACTCCTCGGTCATACAATAGAAATCCTGACTGGAATTCCTCAGGTCCGTATACTTGGTAACGACGGATCAGGTATTTCAACCGTATCATTTATTCTTGACAGGATACATCCGTACGATACCGGTATGATCCTCGACAAACTTGGAATTGCTGTCAGGACCGGATCACATTGTGCCCAGCCGGTAATGGACTATTACGGAATTGAGGGTACTGTCCGGGCTTCATTGTGTTTCTATAACACCGTTGAAGAAATAGGCCTTCTTGGCACAGGAATTGAAAAGGTGATAAAAATGTTTTCATAGCATAGTCATTATGACAATTGACGAGGTTCAGGATTCAATTATTGAGGAATTCTCCGTTTTCGACGACTGGATGGATAAATACAACCTTCTGATAGAAATGGGGAAAGCAGTGCCCGAGATCGATCAGCGTCATAAAACGAAAGATTATCTTATTGAAGGCTGCCAGTCGAAAGTATGGCTCCATCCTGAATTCAGGGAGGATAAAATTTTTTTTACAGCCGACAGCGATGCAATTATAACCAGGGGCATTGCCGGACTTCTGATCAGAGTTCTTTCGGGTCGCAGTGCCGACGAGATAGTTAATGCTGATCTTTATTTTATTGAGAGGACGGGGCTCAGACAGAACCTGTCGCCAACCAGGTCGAACGGTCTTCAGGCGATGTTACGCCAGATGAAGCTGTATGCGATGGCTTACAAAGCTCAAATGGACCGGAATGATTGAATCAGGATCACCGATCGCTGACCTGAAATCAGGGATTTATCATTTGTTTTGTGATTCATGATTATTATTCCGGGAAGAGCAGATTCATTCAGCACTAAACTGAAAACCAAATTATAAACTAAACCATAATGGACGCTGCAGAACAACTTGAGATAGAAACAAGAATCGTCGGTGTTCTTAAAAGCATCTTCGATCCCGAAATTCCGGTAAATATTTATGACCTGGGACTTATTTACAGTCTTAGTGTTGATGACGATCATATCGCACACATATTAATGACACTTACTGCACCAAACTGTCCCATGGCTGATCAGATGATGGAAGAGATCAGATATAAGGTTGGTGGAACAAAAGGTGTCAGGGATGTAGACCTGAAGCTCACTTTCTCTCCGCCATGGGACAGGAATATGCTCAGTGATGAGGCAAAACTTGATCTGGGATTTCTCTAGATGGCCTATGAAGAATACGCTAGACGGCAGCCTGGCTCATAAAATTAAAGTTAAAGCCCTGGAAGCAGGTTTTGACATTTGCGGGATTGCAAGGGCACGATCATTGTCTGAGGAGGAAGTTGTTTTCAAAGAGTGGCTTGCTGCCGGGATGAACGACAAAATGGGCTATCTGAAGAGGGAGCCCGAAAGAAGATTCAACCCCGCACTTGTTTTTCCCGGAGCAAAATCGCTGGTTGTGGCCGGGATAAGTTATGGTTCTGAAATGAAGCAGACCGGCAAAGACGTTCCTGTTCTCTCGAGATATACTTATGGCATTGATTATCATGAAGTTGTTACTGGTAAACTACGACAGATCCTTGTTTTTGTAAATAAAGAGAGACCCGGAGTCGGGGCGAAGGCATTTTGTGACACGGGGACAGTGCATGAGAAAACGTGGATCAGGGAGGCAGGTATAGGCTGGCAGGGGCGTAACTCGCTGATGATAAACAAAGAAATCGGCTCCTTCTTTTTTATTGGAATCCTGATACTTGACATTGAACTGGATTATGACAAACCTGAGACCGGAGATTTTTGCGGGAGTTGCAGGATGTGCATAGACGCCTGTCCCACTGCTGCCATACATAAGAACAGGACCATTGACGCACGGAAATGTATTTCAAATCTGACAATAGAAAACCGTGGTCCGGTACCGGAAGAAATAGTAAGCAAAATGCAGGGAAGAGTCTATGGTTGTGATATATGCCAGGAAGTATGCCCCTGGAACCTGAAAACAAAACCCCGTGCTCATACCGAGTTCACCATCAATCAGGAGATAGCCCTGATGAAAAGGGAAGATTGGTTGTCCCTGACAGAAGATGAATTTAAAAGACTTTTTGGAAGCACTTCTGTTAAGAGGATCAGATACAATGATTTCAAAAGGAATATTTACGATGCGCTGAGGTCCCTTGATATTAAAAGACAAGAGCAGTAATAGTGAGATTGTTATCTTTCCCCAATAACAGTTACAACCACCTCTCTCCGGCTTCTGGGTCCGTCAAATTCACAGAGAAAGATATTTTGCCAGGTCGATAAACCGGCAGCCCCGTTCACAACGGGGATGGTCTCGGATGCACCTACAATGCCGGCTTTCAGATGAGCGTCGCCGTTGTTATCCTGATTATCATGTTCCCATATCCCGTGGGGTATCACCCTGTTGAGAAGAGTTACAACATCATTCTGAACAGACTGATCCCAGTTTTCCTGTATCATTATTGCTGCTGTTGATCCTCTTGCATAAACCGAAGCTATTCCTGTATTTGTTTTGCTTTCCTTTATTACTTCAACGACTTTTTCCGTAATGTCGTAAAGCCCGTTTTTCCTGTCGGTGGTGATAGTGATTATCTTTTGCATGGCAGATCAGATGATATGAGGGAAATTTATTTTCTGTTCTGTGGTAACTTCTTTGGGAAATAAAGTTACTATTTGTTTCTTAAATGGAGAGTCTAAAATAATCTGGATTGAAATGGGAAGGCTTCTGTATCAAAAAAACAGAGACCCGCTAACGAGTCTCTGCCTTCCCTTAAAAAACCAAACCTGACTAAAACGAATAAATCACTTTACATAATCCTTCAGGATATTCATCAGTTTCTGACGCGTAAAGAATATCCTGCTTTTTACTGTCCCTATCTTTAAACCAAGTTCGTCTGCTATTTCCTTGTACTTAAAGCCTGCAATATGCATTCTGAAGGGAATACGGAACTCATCCTCCAGAGAGTCTATCGCTTTCTCGATTTCAGACTCGGAATAATTCGATTCAGGAGAAATATAACCCTTATCATTAGGCTTGTTGAGATAATAAAGATCCTGTGTTCCGTCGACAATGGTGTTCTCCTTGACTCCACGCCTGTAATTATTGATGAATGTATTCTTCATTATCGTAAAAACCCACGCCTTCAGATTGGTGTAATCTGCAAATTTGTCCTTATATGTAATTGCTTTCAGATAAGTGTCCTGGACAAGATCGAGAGCGTCGTCGCGATCTGATGTAAGGCTCATGGCAAACCTCTGAAGAATTGGCTTCATTCCTACCAGATTGTTGTTGAATTCAGTTGTTGTCATTGCTCTTTACTTTTTATTGTTACGATACAAAAATATGTCAATATATAAAGATAACCAAATCTTAATATCCTAATATCTTTGTAATCTAAGCCTTTTCTAAAGAAGCTGTAAGGTTAAAATACAGATAAGCAATATTTTAAAGCATGTAATAACTTTCCGGTATAAATAGTGACAAAATAACAATGGATGTATAAAGTCTGTGAAAGCGGGTTGCAATGCCCGTTTTGAACTAATGAACTTCGCGGATTTTTACTGTCTTACAAGTAGTAATATACTGCATATTTAGTATTTTTAGAAGAAAATCAATTTTGCCGGCGATATGGAATACAGCATTGAATTAAAGAAAGGTCCTGTTCTGAAAGGGATGATTTCTGTTCCCCCGGATGAACCAGGGGCATTTATTATTTTTGTACACGGACTGGGTGAGCATGTCAGGCGCTATGAATCATGGTCTTCAATGTTCAACACCAGAGGAATTGGCTTCGCCGGTGTCGACCTTCCGGGTCACGGTCTCTCAGGCGGTGCCCGTGGAAACATAAGAGATTTTTCTCAGACTGCCGAAATGACAGATATTATGTATGAGAATATTTCGAAGACCTTTCCCGGTAAGCCTGTTTTTTTATACGGTCATTCTCTTGGCGGAGGTATTGTTCTTGATTATCTCATCAGACGTACGCATGGTTTCAGAGGTGCGATTGTCACTTCTCCCTGGCTGAGGCTGGCTTTCGAACCTTCTAGGTTCAAGCTTGCGCTTGCTGCCTTCATGAGACATATACTTCCCGGCCTGGCACAACCATCAGGTCTGGTCGTTGAGCATCTTTCGCATGATCCCGGGGTTGTTGAAAAATATAAAACCGATCCGCTAGTTCACGACAGGATATCTGTAAGCCTTTTCAACAGCGCGATGGCAGCAGCAGCCTCATCTCTTTCCAGGGCAGATGAGGTTAAAATTCCTTTATTGATCATGCATGGCAGTGACGACATGATATGCTCTCCTGAAGGAAGCAGGGAATTCGCATCCCGGGCTGAAACATCTGAACTTAGAATATGGGATGGAGGATATCATGAACTTCACAATGAGCCATTCAGGGAAGAGGTCTTCACCTTTATCATGTCGTGGATGGAGAAAGTAATGTAAGTAAATGGAATTCAGGACTATTGTAAGGATCGGGCCATCGCCTCACAGGATCACACACAATGATCCTGTGTTGTTAATTGGATCATGTTTTTCAATTGAGATCGGGAACAAACTCGGGAGCGGACATATACCTGTTCTTATAAATCCTTACGGAACAGTATACAATCCTGTATCGGTCTGCAATACTCTGGAAAAAATAATTTCAGGAAAAAAATTCACAGAAGAGGATCTCTACAATTACAATGGAAGATGGCTGAGCTTCAGTCATTACACCGATTTTTCGGCCAAGACCCCTGCAGAAGTTCTGGAAAGGGTGAACAGAAAAAATGAGGAGGCGGCAAATTTCCTTTCCAATGCCCGCTATCTCTTTGTGACCTTTGGTACGGCCCGGGTTTACAGGTTTAAAAGATCAGGAGAAGTGGTATCAAACTGCCACAAAATACCGGCAGCAAATTTCAGTAACGAACTTCTTTCCGTTACCGAAATAGTAGCTCTCTGGAATAGCTGCCTGAAAAAACTGACCGTCTTCAATCCTTCATTAAAAGTAATATTTACTGTAAGTCCGGTAAGGCATATTAAAGATGGTGCCCATGAGAACCAGGTAAGCAAATCGGTTCTTTTCCTGGCCATAGAGGAACTACTCAGACACTCTTCAGAACATGGCTATTTCCCGGCATATGAACTTGTTATGGACGACCTCAGAGATTACAGGTTCTATGATGATGATATGCTTCATCCATCGGATATGGCAATTGATTATATCTGGAATGCTTTCATGGACTGTTATTTTGATAAGGCAACTTTCAGGCTCTGGAGCGAGGCTGAAGCGATTAGCCGGGCCATGTCGCACAGGATAAGACATGATAATCCATCGGAGCTATCAGCTTTTGCGGAAAAGATGATCTCCAGGATCGACAAAATAGAAAGCAGTAATTCGTTTTTAAAGCTTGAAAAAGAGAGGTCCTATTTCACTGATCTGCTGAGATCTTCGAAAAACGGTTAAAATTATTCGAAAATAACTGAACAACTTCTGCGTGATCCTTGTTTCAAGGGCAAATAATATTATTCATGAAACAGATCAGCATAATATTTCTCTTATTTCTATTTTTTCAGGATATTTCTCTTGCACAGACAAATTCAGGCGTAATAAAGGGAAGGGTATACAATGCCAAGACCAATGAAGGAGTACCTTTTGCCACAATTCAGATTTGGGGTACTACAACAGGTGCAGTATCGGATTACGACGGTAATTTTCTTTTTACCGGAGTTAAGCCCGGTTATATTGAGCTGAGAGTATCGTCGGTAGGATACAATCCGTATATTTCCCAGGCTCTGCTGGTAACGAACAGCAACCCTGTAAATCTTGAGATCCCGCTCGAAGAAATGGCAATTGACATAGGTGAGGTGGTGGTCAGGGCTTCACCATTTGCAAAGAAGGCTGAAACACCCGTATCGGTAAGGATTATTGGTATCGACGAGATTGAAAAGAATCCCGGGGGCAACCGCGATATCTCGAAGGTGATACAGACCTTTCCCGGCGTAGCTTCAACTCCTGCATTCCGCAACGATGTCATTGTACGGGGGGGGTGGTCCAAATGAAAACCGTTTTTATGTCGACAACATTGAAATACCTTATCTTAATCATTTTTCCACCCAGGGAGCATCGGGAGGGCCAATAGGTATTCTGAATGTAGACTTCATTCAGTCAGTTGATTTTCTTTCGGGTGCATTCCCTGCCTCCAGGGGGAATGCTCTGAGCTCTGTGCTGAATTTTACATTCCTCGACGGGAATCGTGAAAAGCTGAAGTACCGTGCTACCGTGGGAGCCTCTGATCTGGGTCTGACAGTTGACGGGCCTACAGGGAAGAACAGCAGTATGGTGTTGTCAGTACGGAGATCTTATCTGCAATTCCTTTTCAGCGCACTTGAACTTCCCTTCCTGCCCAACTACACTGATCTTCAGTTCAAGTACCGTGTGAGACTCGACGAAAAAAATGAACTCAGCATTTTTGCACTTGGAGCTAAAGACGATTTCAAACTCAACCTGAAGGCTAATGAAACGGAGTATCAGCGTTATCTCCTCGATAACATACCCGTGCAGGAGCAGTACAGCTATGTTACCGGACTGGTTTACAAACACTTCAGGAGAAAAGGATACGACACGTGGGTTCTTAGCAGGAACTACCTGAATAACTCACAGTACAAGTTTTCAGGAAATGTGGAAGCCGACACCACCAGGCTTCTTGATTATCTGTCAGGAGAGGGGGAGATAAAAGGCAGATATGAGAGAACGATAATTGAAGATAAAGGTCTCAGGCTGAATTTCGGATTTGGTGCAGAATATGCACATTACCGTAATTCGACCTTCAGGCTTTTGTACACCGGTACAGGTGAAACGGAACTTAATTATAATACAAACCTTAAGCTCGGCAAGTTCAGTGCCTTCGGGCAGGCCAGCAAGGCCTATCTTGAGGAGAGGCTCAGGCTTTCACTGGGCATCAGGACGGACATCAATACTTACTCCCGGGCGATGTCGAATCCCCTGAAGCAGCTGTCGCCGAGGTTCTCAGCGTCATATATCCTTACCCAGAACCTGAATATTAATTTCAACATCGGACGTTATTATCAGCTTCCTCCCTACACGGCGTTGGGTTATTCTACAGCAGGGGAACAGTATGTAAACAAAGGCAATGATCTGAAGTATATTGCATCCGATCATATTGTTGCCGGGCTGGAGCTTCTTCCTCTGGAAAACATACAGATCACTGCCGAAGGTTTTTTCAAATTTTATTCAAAATATCCTTTTTCGGTAAAGGACTCGGTTCCCCTTTCAAGCAAGAGTGCTGATTATGGTATTTTCGGAGACGAAGAGCTTACTTCAATATCAGATGGCAGAGCCTATGGCTTTGAAATTCTGGCAAGGCTTAAGGATTACAAAAAGATAAACATGGTTCTGTCATATACATTTGTAAGGAGCGAATTTCGTGGTTCAGGATCATCATGGATACCTTCTTCGTGGGATAATCGTCATTTATTCAATGTCACGGCAACTAAAAAATTCAACCGTAACTGGGATGCAGGTTTTAAATGGAGGTTTGTCGGAGGAGCGCCTTACACACCCTTTGACATTGAAAAATCGTCGCTCAGGGTTGCATGGGATCTTCAGGGACAGGGTTATCCTGACTATTCCAGGTTCAATACCGAAAGACTGAGAGCTTTCCATCAGCTCGATATCAGGGTAGATAAACAATACTTCTTCAAAGGATGGTCACTGATGCTTTATGCAGATGTTCAGAATGTTTACAACCACAAGGCAGATCAGCCGGCTATTCTCATAAAGGATAGTGAGGCAGCAGAGACGGATCCGCTAAGGTATCCCCTGAAATATATTGATGGTGAATCGGGAACAGTACTTCCAACCATAGGAATTATTATAGAATTTTAAAGCGATGCAGGATGAACAGAATACTGTTAAAAATACTGATAATCACAGCAATGACAAGTGGAGCTTGTTCGACAGGATCTATGAAGCACCAGCTGCCTTTAGAAGAAGAAAGAACAATTTTAAATACCAATGAAGACGGTAAAGGCCCGCAGATAATAGTCGAATTTAAAAAGGGCGAGTCTTTTTATTATCCTCTTTTTGCGATATGGCTTGAGGATCAAACAGGCAATTATCTTCAGACACTTTATGTCGCAAAGTCAGTAGCAACGGGTTTCTTCGAATATGCCGTGCAGGAGGGAAACAGGTGGAAAAGCGGATACAGGAGAGCGCCACAGACTCTTCCTTACTGGGCTCATAAAAGAGGGATACAGGCTTCTGACGGATTGTATGTACCTGACAAAAGCTCGTCAGTACCGGATGCATATTCGGGAGCTACACCTGTGAGAGGTTTTGTCCTCAATTCCCGGGCAGACGGGCCTTTGCCCCGGAAGTTCAGGGTGATGCTTGAGGTCAACCAGAACTGGGACTGGAATGATTACTGGACCAACGACAAATTTCCGGATGATAAGAACTATCTTATGTCGTGTCAGCCAGCGGTCGTTTATGAAGCTTTAGTAGACATGGAAAACCGGGGCGCTTCATACACGATGAAAGCTATCGGACACAGTCATTATTCTGGACAAACCGGCGAGCTTTTCAATGATCTTTCCACGCTCACCACAGCTTTAAAGATTGCTGCTTCGGTCAGTGTTACTGTGAAAGACTAGTCCAGATTATCAATACATTTTATAAATTCTGAAGGATCGGATGCAACCAGTATTCTGTCGTTAAGTTTCTGGTCATTTTTCCCCGGGAAATCGGTAAGAATAATTTTTCTGATCATCAGCGATCTGGCAATATTACTGAAATATCCGATTTTCTTCCTTGCAAAGTCGAATCCGCTTGAATTGACCACCAGAAAATCAAAAGGCTTTATCCGGAACATTTCCACCACCTCTGATGCAGGGAGGATGTCTCCTGTATAAATTACGTCAAAGCCTCTTTTTTTAAGGACGTATTTGTAAAAGAGGAAGTTGTTTTCGCAAAGGTTGTCGGAGGTGTTTATCATGGCAACAGCATGCCGGGTTTTTTCATCTCCTCCCTTAAGCCGGCTTTCTTCCACCGTTATTATCTGCCTGATGACGTTCCTTATGAATTGTTCCTGTGCCCTGCTCAGGCTGCCTGTCTGCCACAGTATCCTTGCCTTAAGCAGCAGAGGATGAAGGTAAAGACAGTATGCTTGTTCAATCCCCCTGGCTCTGATAAAAGGTTCAAGTGTTCTTATGAACAGGCCTTCATCGAAGCGTATGGCTGACATCAGCACCTTGCCCGGCTGGAAATCCTGGTCGGACCTGTCTTTGCTGCTGCTCACAGTCATCACTTTCTGTGTAAGTTCATCCTCACTTAGCCGGGCTATTTTTGATATTTTCAAACCGTTCCTGTTAAGATAGGCGACATTGAGTATCTTTTTCAGTTCCGATTCATTATAGGTCCTGATGTTGGTATCTGTCCTTTCAGGATCAAGGATACCGTATCTTTTTTCCCAGATCCTTATAGTATGAGCTTTTATCCCTGAGAAATTTTCGAGATCCTTTATCGAGAATACATTTATCCCTTCTTCCATTTATGTTGCATTTACGTTAATGAATGATATTCATGGCTTCATGAAAAATAAACATCCTGAATAAACAAATGTTTATCCTGGCTTACTGTAAATTGGTTCAAATTTTTCGCGGATAATTCCCCCGAACCACCGCAACAGTGAGAAATAAGTCAATTCTTATTCAGACTGCTCAATCATTATTTTTTTCACCACTCTTGTTCCGTCGCCAAGAATAATTGTAACCAGGTACATGCCTCTTTTGGGATTGTTGAGAATTATTCTCAGCGGCGATTCGGGAGTGCTGAATTTTTCCTTAAATATATCCTGTCCGATTATGTTGGTTACCTTCACTGAAGAGATATCAGCTTTGCTGCTTATATTGAAATAGCTTTCTCTTACAGGGTTTGGATAGATGCTGATGCTGCTGATAGCTGCTGCATCGGCAACTGCATTTTTAGGAGTCTGAACAGGGATCATAATAACGGTATCCTTCTGGGCCTGGATGGCTGAAGAAAAAATGACCAACAGAATAAAAATTAAACTCTGTTTCATTTTGTGCCGTTTAAGAGATATCTATCAAAAATTGTGCTAAAGATAAAAAAAAAATCAAAATAAATCAAGATGCTGCTCCAGTGCCAGTTTGAGATCGTCAGGAGTGTCGATGCTCAGGCTTTCATGATCGGTAATTGCAGTCCTGATCTTAAAACCATTTTCAAGCCATCTGTTCTGTTCGAGTGATTCTGCGATTTCCAGAGGACTCCTTCCGAGCGTGGTAATTGTATTTAATGCATCATAAGTATATGCATAAATTCCCAGATGCTTGTAATATAAATGTTTACGGGGCCATTCTGAGATATCTGATCCCCGTAAGTAGGGTACAGGACTCCTTGAAAAATAGATGGCATTACCTTTCCTGTCAAGAACAGCTTTTACCTGATTAGGATTGGTGATGTCTTCCTGTTGTCCAACCTTTCTTACGAGTGTTGCAATCTGTACCGTATCATCCGTGAAGCATGACATTAACAGTCTGATCTGTTCAGGTCGAATGAATGGCTCATCTCCCTGAATATTAAGGATCACATCTATATTTCTGCCGGTCTCATGTGTAATTATTTCTGCAGCTTCGGCACAACGGTCGGTTCCGCTCTGATGCTCTGCAGAGGTCATAACAACTCTGCCTCCGAATTCTTTTACCCGGTCATAGATCCTTTGATCGTCGGTGGCTACCCAGACCATTTCGGTTGTTTCGGAGGCCTTCTCGTAGACTCTCCTGATCATTGGTTTGCTTCCTATCATCACCAGGGGTTTTCCCGGAAACCTTGTGGATGCATATCGTGCAGGAATAATGGCTGCAAACCGTATTTTCAGATCTTCATTCATGATGCTAAGTTAAGAAAATGGATTTTCCAATGTTTTAAAAAAATCTTAAATTTGCAGACTCTTTTGAATATCGATGAAAGATCTCCAGAGCATCAAGCAAAGATTCGGCATAATTGGGAATTATGAAGGGCTTAACCGGGCAATTGACATTGCCGTTCAGGTTGCTCCGACTGATCTCTCGGTTCTCATAACAGGAGAGAGCGGAACGGGGAAAGAGATCTTTCCGCAGGTGATCCATAATCACAGCTCACGGAAACACGGACCATACATTGCTGTAAACTGTGGTGCGATACCGGAAGGAACTATCGATTCTGAACTTTTCGGCCATGAAAAAGGCTCATTCACCGGGGCTACAGATAGCCGTAAGGGTTATTTTGAGGTGGCAAACGGAGGCACTATCTTCCTCGACGAAGTTGCCGAGCTGCCTCTTTCGACACAGGTGAGGTTGCTGAGAGTGCTTGAAACGGGCGAATTCATCAGGGTGGGCTCTTCGAAGGTGCAGAAGACAAATGTACGTGTAATTGCTGCCAGCAATGTAGATGTCAGTTCTGCCATCCACAACGAAAGGTTCAGAGAGGATCTGTATTACAGGCTTAATACCGTGCCGATCAGGATTCCTTCATTAAGAGACAGGGGAGAGGACATCGTGCTTCTTTTCAGAAAGTTTGCAGTCGATTTCGCAGAGAAATACCGTATGCCTGCCATAAGGCTCGACAATGAAGCAAGGGACATACTTCTAAATTATTCGTGGCCCGGCAATGTACGCCAGCTTAAAAACATCACGGAACAGATATCAATAATAGAAAATGAACGTGAGATAAAAGCTTTGACATTAAAATCCTACCTTCCTGATTATGATACTGTAAAACTTCCCGCAGTAATAAAGAAGGATGATGATAAATCCTTTTCATCGGAAAGAGAGATACTGTATAAGATACTTTTCGATATGAAGAGTGATATGAATGATCTGAAAAAACTTGTTTACGATCTTATTCAGGAGGGTGATACATCTTTCAGTGAATCAGATGCCAGGGCTGTAAGGAATCTTTTTACCGATGTGAAACCGGGATTCTCTGACCGGAAGGCTTCCGATGCTGAGCCGGCTGAATTGTCGATGAGACACCCGGGGGAAGAGATAATAGATACTGAGGAAATAGTGGAAGAATCCCTGTCGCTTTCCGACAAAGAGGTAGAGATGATAAAGAAAGCTCTTGGTAAGTACAAGGGAAAGAGAAAACTTGCTGCAGCCGAGCTTGGTATTTCAGAGCGGACACTTTACCGGAAAATAAAGGAATATGGCATTGAAATGTAATTCAGCCATCCGTGTCTTTACAGGCATTCTGCCATATCTTCTTCTGGCACTGGTGCCGGTATTGAATGGCTGCAAAATCACCTACTCATTCACAGGAGCCAGTATCTCTCCTGATGTCAAAACACTGAGCGTACAATATTTCGAGAACAGGGCAAATCTGGTACAGCCGGGACTGAGCCAGAAACTTACAGATGCCCTCATCGATAAATGCAAGGCCCAGACGAATCTAGGTGTAATTAATGGTGTGGGTGATGTGAATTTTGAAGGTGAGATTTCTGATTATAACACCAGGCCGCTTACCGTTGGCGCTGATGCGCAGGCTGCCACCAACAGATTCACAATTTCCGTGAGGGTCAGATTCACTAATGTTGTTCAGCCTGAATTCAGTTATGAACAAACTTTTTCCCGGTATGAGGACTACAGCAGTGATCTTGACCTGAGTGCAGTAGAGGTAAGTTTGTCAGAAAAGATTATAGAACTCCTGGTGGAAGATATTTTTAACAAAGCCTTTGTAAACTGGTAAACTCTATGAACAGAAGTGATTTTCTCAGTATGATGGGGAATTCAGGACCTTCTGACCGGGCAGGTATAAGCGAGGTTAATGAGCTCATAAATATCTTCCCCTATTTTCAGAGTGCATATATGTTGCTCCTTAAAGGGCTGAACAACACGGATGATGTAAAATTCATGAACCAGCTCAAAATATCGGCCATGAATGTAGCCGACAGGGAAGTCCTTTATTATATGCTTCAAAATAAAAGTCTCAGGAAGGAAACAGAAACTGAAACCTTGTCAGAAGAAGCAGGTGACGATGTGAATGAAACGATCACTGAACCTTCTTCAACTCCTGGCCTCATCACTGTTCCCGATACCAGGGAGATTGAACAGACAGTTATTGAAAGCGCGAAGAACAGTGAGCAGCTGATAGATGAGATTGAAAAGGAGAACAGCAGGGTAAATTCCGGTGCTGAAGGTCATTCTGTCATCATTTCAGAAGCTTTCGATGATGACAGGGATGCAGCTATAATTATAATGGACGAGGAGAGTGGGATCATCGAAGAGAAGATAGTATACATGGATCCCGGTTTTTCTGTTTCAGAACCTGAAGAACTTCTGGAACTTGAAGCTGTGACTGATGCAGGTGCCGTTGAAGATCAGGCAGGCGATGAACCAATGGCGCTTAGAAGCCAGCTCGAGCTCATCGATAAATTCATCATGGCTAATCCCAGGATAGAACCTTCAAAGGAAAAAACCGATAAACCTGCAGAGGACCTTGCCCGGACTTTTGTTGAAGCCCGTGAGGAGTTTGTAACGGAAACACTAGCACGGATTTACGTAAAACAGGGTTATTATAGCAGGGCAATAGCTGTTTATGATAAACTAAGTTTGAAATTTCCCGAAAAAAGTAGTTACTTTGCAGCGCAAATTGAAAAAGTGAAAGAGTTATTAAAATAATAACAAAATGGGCGTATATATATTTGTTTCGGTGCTGGTTCTCATAGCATGTGTTTTTCAGATCCTTGTCGTACTTGTTCAGAACTCCAAGGGAGGTGGTCTTGCTGCTAATTTTACCTCTGCAGGTCAGACTATGGGGATACGTAAAACCGCTGATTTCCTTGAAAAGGCAACATGGACTCTGGCAGCCTCAATACTGGTACTTTCAGTTCTGGCCACTGCCACCATTCCCAGGCAGGAAAGGGAAGTGAACCCACGCACAAGCATCGATGCTGCAGCCAATCCGAATGCCATTCCAACACTGCCAACTGCAGTTCCTCCTGCTTCATCTCAGCCGGAAGAGGGCGGACAGCCTCAGAACTGAGTTCATAAAAAATTTCCGTTTGATAGTGTCAGTTTGTCACATACTGACACTTTTTTATTTAAAAATGGCAGGTTTTGCCATTTGGCACAAATTGTGTAATTACAGCTTGTCGTTTTTCGATTTTTAACTTTAAAACTAAATAACAATGGCACAATTAAAAGGAAAAATTCTGGCAGGCAAGGTTCTTGTGAAACCTAACGAAGCTGAAGCAAAAACTGCCAGCGGTATCATTATTCCTGATTCCGCTAAGGAAAAACCGCGTCAGGGCAAAGTTGTCCTTGTAGGGGCATCAAAAAAAGATGAAGAAATGGAAGTAAAAAAGGGCGATGAGGTTCTGTATGGAAAGTATGCCGGACAGGAGCTTACGATAGATGGCGAAGATTATCTTCTCATATCACAGTCCGATATTCTTTTCATAGCATAGTTTGTTAACCAATAAATCATTATTAATATGGCAAAAGAGATTAAATATAACATTGATGCACGCGCACTTCTGAAGGAAGGTGTTGATCAGCTTGCTGATGCAGTGAAGGTAACGCTCGGCCCGAAAGGTCGTAACGTTGTGCTTGAAAAGAAATTCGGCGCTCCCCAGGTGTCAAAGGACGGTGTGACAGTTGCCAAGGAGATTGAACTCAAGGATCCCTACAAAAACATGGGAGCCCAGATGGTGAAAGAAGTTGCTTCCAAAACAGGCGACATTGCAGGTGATGGAACAACTACCGCTACTGTTCTCGCCCAGTCTATTATTAATGTAGGACTGAAAAACGTGACAGCCGGAGCCAATCCAATGGATATCAAAAGAGGTATCGACAAAGCTGTTGATGCAGTTATTAAAAACCTGAAATCACAGGCAAAAGTTGTGGGTGACGACCTTAACAAGATCGAACAGGTTGCAAGGATATCGGCAAATGATGATCACGAAATTGGCAAGCTCATTGCTGAAGCCATGAGCAAGGTTCACAAAGAGGGTGTTATTACTGTTGAGGAATCAAAGGGAACAGCAACTTCCGTTGAAGTCGTTGAAGGTATGCAGTTCGACCGCGGATATATTTCAGCTTATTTCGTGACCAATCCCGAGAAAATGGAAGCTGAACTTGAAAATCCATATATCCTGATACACGATAAGAAGATATCCACAATGAAGGACATGCTTCCAATTCTGGAATCTTCAGCCCAGACAGGAAGACCTCTGCTTATCATCTCTGAAGATATTGAAGGTGAGGCTCTTGCCACTCTAGTTGTCAACCGTCTCCGTGGTTCACTAAGAGTATGTGCAGTTAAAGCTCCCGGCTTCGGTGACAGAAGAAAGGAAATGCTTGAAGACATAGCCATTCTTACCGGCGGTACTGTTATTTCTGAAGAGAAAGGACTGAAACTGGAGCATACAACTCTTGATATGCTTGGAATGGCAGAAAAAGTTGTCGTTAACAAGGAGAACACAACCATAGTGAACGGATCAGGCGACAAGGAAATGATAAAAGCAAGAGTCGGCCAGATAAAACAGCAGATGACCACCACAACATCAGATTATGACAAGGAAAAACTGCAGGAGCGTCTTGCAAAGCTTTCCGGTGGTGTTGCAGTTCTTTATATAGGTGCCGCTTCTGAAGTTGAAATGAAGGAGAAAAAAGACCGCGTGGACGATTCACTTCATGCCACAAGGGCTGCCATTGAGGAAGGCATTGTGCCCGGTGGAGGAGTAGCATATATCCGTGCCATCGAAGCTCTTAATAATCTGAAAGGCGACAATGAAGACCAGAATACAGGGATAGAGATCATTAAGCGTGCTATAGAGGAACCTCTTCGCCAGATAGCTGTCAATGCAGGCAAAGAAGGTGCTGTCGTTGTACAGAATGTAAAAGCTGGCAAGGGTGATTATGGCTATAATGCTCAGACCGACAAATATGAGAAGCTGCTTACCGCAGGTGTTATAGATCCTGCAAAAGTGACCAGGGTAGCTCTTGAGAATGCAGCATCTATTGCCGGAATGTTCCTTACCACAGAGGCTGTCGTTGTTGAGGAGAAGGAAGATAATCCTCCTATGCCTCCTCAGGGAATGGGCGGCGGTATGCCCGGAATGATGTAAAAATCGAATGAATAAATTCACGGGGGCGTTGCTTGCAACGCCCCTATTTTTATATATTTGCAGCTGATTTTTATTCCTTTGCCCCGATGGATAACATCCGTAATTTCTGTATAATAGCCCATATCGACCATGGAAAAAGCACCCTGGCCGACCGTCTTCTGGAGAAGACAAAGACTATTGCGGAAAGACAATTCCAGGACCAGGTGCTCGATAATATGGATCTTGAAAGGGAACGGGGCATAACTATCAAGAGCCATGCTATACAGATGGAATACCTGCATCAGGGAACGAAATATCATCTGAATCTTATAGATACACCAGGGCATGTTGATTTCTCATACGAAGTGTCAAGGTCAATTGCTGCATGTGAAGGTGCATTACTGGTTATTGATGCAACACAGGGGATACAGGCTCAAACCATAGCTAACCTGTACAAGGCTCTGGACCATGACCTGGAGATCATCCCCGTTCTCAATAAGATGGACATGGCCAATGCCATGCCGGAAGAAGTCAAAGACCAGATTGTCGATCTCATAGGTTGTGATAGAAGCGATATTATTGAAACAAGCGCCAGGACAGGATTGGGTGTTGATGACATACTGTCAGCAATAGTGACCAGAATCCGGCCTCCCGCAGGTGACCCTGAAGCTCCGCTCCAGGCTCTGATCTTTGATTCTATATTTAATTCCTTCAGAGGCATAATCGCCTATTTCAGGATAGTTAACGGCACCATCCGTACCGACGACAGGGTTAAATTTGTCAGCACCGGACATGAATACAATGCAGAAGAGATAGGCGTTCTCAAGCTGAAGCAGGATCCCCGTAAGGTTCTCAGTGCAGGAGATGTGGGGTATATTATCTCCGGGGTTAAGATTTCTTCAGAGGTAAGAGTCGGGGATACGATAACTCATGTAAAAAAACCTTGTGACAAGCCCATTTCAGGTTTCGAGGAAGTGAAGCCTATGGTTTTTGCGGGAATGTATCCCGTTGATGCAGATGAATATGAAGATCTCAGGAGTTCGATAGAAAAGCTTCAGCTTAATGATGCATCACTTTCATTTGTTCCTGAGTCATCTGCAGCCCTGGGATTCGGATTCAGGTGTGGATTCCTCGGACTTCTGCACATGGAGATCATTCAGGAACGGCTCGACAGGGAGTTCAACATGGATGTAATAACCACTGTGCCCAACGTCTCTTTCAGGGTTTACACAACCAAAGGTGAGATAATTGATGTTCACAATCCCTCGGGGCTGCCGGCGGTTAACCACATCGATCGGATAGAAGAACCATATATCATTGCACAAGTCATTACCATGTCGGAATATGTTGGTACGATAATGAACCTGTGTATCGACAGAAGGGGGATACTGAAAAACCAGGTGTATCTGACACGCGACCGGGTTGAACTGACTTTTGAGATGCCGCTTTCAGAGATAGTATTTGATTTCTACGATAAACTGAAAAGCATATCCAAGGGTTATGCTTCATTTGACTACTACTACACAGCATATCAGAACGCCGACCTTGTAAGACTTGACATCCTTCTTAACGGTGAGATGGTAGATGCTCTTTCCACTCTGATCTACAGGGGGCATGCCTATGATTTCGGACGCAGGATGTGTATAAAGCTGAAGGAGTTGATCCCGAGGCAGCAGTTTGACATAGCCATACAGGCAGCTATAGGTGCAAAGATAATTGCCCGCGAAACGGTGAAAGCCGTAAGGAAAGATGTTACTGCAAAATGCTATGGCGGAGATATCACAAGAAAGAGGAAACTTCTGGAAAAACAGAAGAAAGGCAAGAAGAGAATGCGCCAGATTGGCAACGTGGAAGTCCCGCAGCAGGCATTTCTTGCTGTTCTGAAGCTCGACTGACCTGAACTGTAACAGGATAAACTGAAATTTTTGGAAGAAATATTTGTTGATTACAAAAAATATATAATTTAGCGGAACGAAACTTAAGGATTTAAATATTCGTAATCCTATTATCTAACCTAAGCAAGGACCCCGGCTTTTATGCCGGGGCTTTTTTTTAGCACAGAAGTTTGTAACCCCTTCCGTGAACATTAAGGATTTTGACGGCAGGATCTTTTCTCAGATATTTTCTCAGCCGTGTTATATAGACATCCATGCTGCGGGCATTGAAATAATTGTCGTCGATCCAAATCGATTTAAGGGCATAATTACGCTCAAGTATCTCATTCCGGTGGCGGCAGAGAAGTTCGAGAAGTTCCGATTCCTTGGTTGTGAGCTTAATATTTTCCTTTTCGTGGTTAAGAGTCTGCTTGAGAGCGTCAAATGTGTAATTGCCTATAGTGTAGGAAGTTTCTTTTTTGGGAATTGTCGTGCCCGAAGTTCTTTTGAGTATTGCTTTTATCCTGTATAAAAGCTCTTCCATCGAAAAGGGTTTTGTAATATAGTCATCGGCGCCGGTACGGAATCCTTCAAGGATATCTTCTTTTTGCCCTTTTGCGGTGAGAAAGATTACCGGAACCTGCGGATTGATCTTCCTTATCTCCGCGGCAAGTGTTAAACCGTCCATTTCAGGCATCATGATATCTAAAATGCAGAGATCATATTCCTCTCTTGAAAATTCCTCGAGAGCCAGAACACCGTTTACCAGCAGGGTGGTTTCATAATTTTTTACCGAGAGATAATTTTTTAACAGCATTCCGAGATTGCTGTCGTCTTCGGCCAGGAGGACTTTCGTGATTTTCATCTTTGTCAGGTTTTTGGAATGAAAACTGTAAATTTTGTACCCTTGTTGATCTGGCTGTCAACCTTTATGGTTCCGTTGTGTTCATCGATGACCTTTTTTACATAACTGAGTCCGAGGCCAAAGCCTTTTACATTATGGAGGTTGCCTGAATGAACCCGGTAGAATTTGTCATAGATCCTTTTCAGGTCCTCTTTCCTGATACCTATGCCTTTGTCTTCTACAATCAAAATTATACCTTTTTTTGAATTTTTTGTGGAAATGGATATTTCCGGAGGTTTGGATCCTGAATATTTAATAGAGTTGTCGACGAGATTCGAGATGGCATTTAAGAAATGAACCTCATCAACGTTTGCTTCCGGATTTTCGGCATTCAGGAAGGTGGTAATGGATCCCCTGTTATTTTTTATCTGTAGCGAAAAATTCTCAATAATTGTTGAAATCATTTCATGGATGTCGACAGGAGCCACTTTAAGCTTGATTTTTGTTTTTTCAAAAATTGCCATCTGGAGCACCTTTTCAACATGGAACCTTAGCCTGGTGCTTTCATCCGAAATCACCTTGGCCAGGCTGTCGATATTCTTTTCCCCGTCGGGGATCGATTTGTCGGCCATCATTTGTGAGGCAAGGGATATTGTGGAAATAGGGGTTTTCAGTTCATGAGTCATATTGTTTATGAAATCGCTCCTGATCTCGGAGATCTTCTTCTGGCGGAATATCACAATAAATGTTCCTGTTGCAAGCAGGAGAAGCAGGATGGCAAACAGAAGTGAGAGGAACCCCAGTGTTCCTATTCTTTCAAATTTATATTCCATTTCACCGACACAATACATTACAAGCTGGTTCTGTCCCGGGATAGGATCATTAGGGAAGAGCTGAATAATGAATTTATTTGAACCTGGCCGGTCGGTGAAACCATTTGATTTCCAGATCACGCCTTCGCGTCCGGCCCTGACCATGTATTCAAAATCGAGATGTATGCCAACATTGTCAAGTGCAGTTCTTATAGATGTACCGAGATTTTCCGGATTTATTCTCTCCTTGATATCGGGAGTTTCGGAAAGTATCTTATCCATAATGTTCTCCACGAATACTATTTTATTTGTAACCCTTCCCTTAAGTTCGGCACTTATCGATTCTTCTGATGTCTCCGACATTTCATCCGGGACAGTGTAATCGGTCATGTTTCCGGGAGAGATTACTATCTTTTGTCCTGCGTTGGTAATGGTAAATGGCTGGTCATCGCTGTTCAGTCCATATAATTCCAGCAGTTCCGCGTCTGGCTGATATCCTCTTAGTTTACGTGCAAGCGGAGAATTGGCAGGAACGATAGCTGTTACTGAGTCGGTTGCAGAGAGATCTATCTCCTCCATAATATTACTTATCAGTTCCTGCTCCTCAAGATCCAGAACTACAGTTTCAAGAGCTTTGTTTGCATTGGTCCTGAACTGCTGATCGGTCATATCGATAGCATTCCTGATCCAGTAAAGCTGTATCAGTATTATTCCGGATATTGCAACAAAAAAGAATACTGCAAGTAATACAATGATGTTCCGTTTCATAATTTACAAAAGTACTACTATATATAGTTTTACTTTTGATTCTTTAACTTTCTTTAACAACATACAAATTATCAGCAGTTTATCGTTTAAATGCCATACTGTGTTAAGGGGTCTGTTCTTAACAGTATATTAAAAATAGTTAATTTTGAGTTAAACACGCTCAATAATTTTTTTGATAAAAAAACCTGACTTATCTTTGTACTGTGTTTGGCACGAAATTTGAATAGTACACAATAGAGGTTTTTTTCATAGGTTAGGTTAGTTTTAGGGTTATTAAAAAATGAGCCGTTCCGTTCCGGAGCGGCTCTTCTTCTGTTATGCTCTGGTAAGATAACGGAAAATTATCGGTTTCAGGAGTATGAAACTGGTTTCAGGTATTTTAACTTCCGCCAGCTTGTTTATGAAGAGTGACGACTTTCAGCACTTCTACATTTTTTTCCCTGGCAGCCTGAAACAGGTGTTTTCTGATCAGGCTTGCTTTTTTTCTCTGAAGGTATCTCAGGTCGATGATATAAGATGAAGCTCCCGAAAGCAAAAGTTTGGCCTTCTTTTCTTTATGTGGAATAACAAGCTGACGGATATCGTTCCACTTAAAGCTTTTCTTGACAGTTTTCAGAAGGCCATATCTGAATTCAATCACTTCATCGTCAATAAGGAAGTAGAAATTTTTTCTCGTTATACTTGCGAATAAAGCTACAGCTCCTATTACAATTCCTAATCCGAAAGGAGCCAGGGAAAGAACAGGGCTGATATTATGTTTGCCGAACACCGGACTGAGCATTGCGACATAAATACCGCCTGTAATGAACATAACAGTAACCAGCCAGAGTATAATTTTTCTGCCTTTGGAATATTCCTCCTCAGAAAGGTTAAAATAAATACGTTCCATAATTTCAGGGTATTAGATATTTCAGGTTCTTATCTTTCAGTTTTTCTGCATCTATAATAAGGACAGCGGTAACCGAATCCGTTTTCCTGAGAAGTGATATTATCCTTTCTGTCTCTGTCCCGCTTTCTGAATTATGTATAACGAAAAAATAGTCGATGTTCCTGAGTTTTCTGATCAGATAATCTTTTCCGCCGTGGTTTGAAATTAGTTCATAAACAACGCCGTGAGGTGATGAAGTATCTGAGAATCTGCTGAATGTGCTTTTATCATCTTCCCTGGTTCCTGTAATGAGAGGCAGGGTATTTTTAAGGGAAATGCCCAGTTTTCTGTTTATGAGCAGTGATATTTTATAGTCGGGTTCCGGAGATACAACACCGGCCAGTGCCGATGCGGGATGCTCGCTGAGATCAAGATGCAAACGCTTGATTTTTGGATTGCTCCTCATTTCTTTCAGGCCTCTGCCATAAAGGTAGGAAAATAGTATGATTCCGGATATATATGCTTCAAATATCTTTCAGCCTTTTCAAAGCCATGGCCGATGCTTCCTGTTCAGCTTCCTTTTTACTGTTTCCGGTCCCTTTGCCAAATTCTTCATGATTGATAAGGAGTGATGTTGTGAAAAGTGACTTTCTTGAGCTGAAATCATACTCTTCATTGTAGGTAAAGATAAGATTGGCTTTATTTTTCTGGACCCACTCGAAGACAAGACTTTTATAATCGTGATCGGTTCTTATTATTTCATCGAGGTCAAGATATTTACGAAAAACTCTCTTTATAAACAGTTTTTTTGTTTTGCGGAGGCCCTTGTCGATGTACACGGCTCCGATAAGAGCTTCCAGTGCATCGCCGTACAGATTCTTTGTAACATTCACAGGGCTTACATTGCTGACCAGTATTTTGTTAATGCCCATTGATACTGCCAGCTGATTAAGGATATCCCTGTTTACGATCCGTGAGCGTATTTTTGTCAGGAATCCTTCGTTTGCATCGGGGAATCTGGTGAAGAGGAAATCAGACAGAATGGTGTCCAGAATTGAATCACCCAGAAATTCGAGTCTTTCATTGTTAATTCTCTTGCCGTTTGGCAGGGTATAGGAGGCAGAGCGATGAATAAAGGCGATTTCGTAGAGGCGTAAATTACCCGGTTTAAAACCCAGTATCTCTCTTAAACGGGATCCGAACTCTCGTTTATCAAGGATATAGGTGCCGTTTACTTTGTTATTGAATAGGGACAAAGCTAAAACTCTGCTTTTCTGAAAACGACAGAGGCGTTATGGCCACCGAATCCGAATGTGTTGCTCATAACTGAGGTTATCTCTCTTGCCTGTGCCTTGTTGGGAGTGAGATTCAGCTTTGGATCGACAGCAGGATCGGGCACATTGAAATTTATAGTGGGAGGAATTATTCCATGAACGACAGACATAATGGAAGCTATTGCCTCAACTGCTCCTGCAGCTCCGAGCAGATGTCCTGTCATCGATTTTGTTGCACTTATATTGAGCTTGTAGGCATGTTCTCCGAAAACATCCACGATGGCTTTTGCTTCGGAGATATCGCCCAGAGGAGTTGCTGTGCCATGTACATTAATATAATCGATGTCTTCCGGTTTAAGGCCTGAGTCCTCCAGTGCGAGTTTCATGACATCCCTTGCTCCGATTCCCTCAGGATGTGGAGCAGTGAGATGGTATGCATCGGCTGTCATTCCGGCTCCGGCAAGTTCAGCATATATTTTCGCTCCTCTTGCCCTGGCATGGTCAAGGTCTTCCAGGATCAAAGATCCTGCACCTTCTCCCATTACAAATCCATCCCTGGTTAAGTCGAATGGCCGGGATGCCGTTGAAAATTCCTGGTTATTTGTCGACATTGCCTGCATGGCATTAAAACCGCCGATGCCGGGTTCATTTATAGCAGCTTCGGAACCGCCGGCAACTATTATGTCGGCTTTTCCCATTTTGATAAGGAAGAGTGCGTCGATCAGAGAATGGGTCGATGATGCACATGCTGAGACCGTTGCGAAGTTGGGCCCCCTGAATCCATATTTGATGGAAATTGATCCCGAAGCAATGTTCGAAATCATCTTGGGAATGAAGAAGGGACTGAAACGGGGACTGCCGTCACCAAGTACATAAGATCTGATGGCATCATAAAAAGTATACAGACCTCCAATCCCTGACGACCAAATTACACCGACACGGGACTTATCAACAGACTGGAGGTCTATACCCGAATCCCTGACAGCTTCCTCAGCGGCAACAAGTGCAAACTGGGAATAGAGGTCAAGTTTGTTGGCCTCTTTCCTGTCGAAATAGCTGGAAGAGTCATATCCTTTGACTTCGCATGCAAATTTTGTCTTGAATTTTTCAGTGTTGAAGCGGGTGATCATACCTGCCCCGCTTACACCGTTTTTCAAGCCATCCCAAAAGTCATGCAAATTTTTACCAATTGGAGTCAGAGCTCCAAGGCCTGTAACAACAACTCTTCTCATAAAGGGATTATAAGCTATGCAAAGTTACTTTGCATTTTCCTCAATGTACTTTATTGCATCTCCAACGGTGCTGATGGTCTCTGCCTGATCGTCAGGAATACCAATATTAAACTCTTTCTCAAATTCCATTATCAATTCAACAGTATCAAGAGAGTCTGCACCCAGATCATTTGTAAAACTGGCTTCGGGAGTTACTTCTGACTCATCAACTCCAAGCTTGTCAACAATAATCTCTTTTACCCTTGTTGCAATGTCAGACATAGTGTTAATTTTTAATTAGTAATAATTTTAAAACCTTGCAAAGAAATATATTTGTAGGTTATTTTTCAAATGATTTGAGCTTTTTTTATCTGTGCCTGATTTAAATGACTGACAAACAAGAATATACAACCGCCATTGCAGAGGTTGCCTTATGGTCCGGTGTGTAGTGTAAATACCACATTATGAAGAATATAACTATTTTTGCCTCGGGTTCCGGCACAAACGCCGAAAACATTATTAAACACTTTTCGACCGGCAATTTTGCCAGAGTGTCATTAGTGCTTTCGAACCGGCGTGAAGCTTATGTTTTACACAGGGCTGAGGCTTTGAATATAAAGACGATATTTTTCGACCGGAACGATTTTTATACTAACGGCAAAGTGCTTCAGGCCCTTTATCAGGCCAATCCTGACCTGATCGTTCTTGCAGGATTTTTATGGCTTGTGCCGGAAGAAATCCTGAAAGCCTTTGAGGGAAGGATAATAAATATCCATCCTGCACTGCTTCCTCAATACGGGGGAAAAGGGATGTATGGTGACAGGGTCCATACGGCTGTGATCGAAAACGGAGATACTGAATCGGGTATCACGATTCACTATGTCAACAAGCGTTACGACGAGGGGAATATTATATTTCAGGCAAGGTGCAGGATTGATCCCGGCGACACACCCGAAACCCTTGCAGCCAGGGTTCATTCACTGGAATATAAATATTATCCGACTGTCATAGAAGATCTCCTGAAAAAGCTTCCCTGAAACTACCTTCTGTCCATCAGAACCGGAAAGTTGAAAGCAGACTGAGCACCAGGATTTTATTTTTTTCAAATCTTTCAAGGTTCTCTTCTTTTACAGGCTCAACCGGCGGAGCTTCTACTGTAAGCGGATCGACAGGCGAACCGTTCCTGTAAAATCTGAAGTCGAGATGAGGTCCGGTAGAAAGACCTGAACTGCCTACATATCCGATTATATCGCCCTGCCTGACGGTAGCTCCGGCCCGGACACCCTCACCGAAACGGCTGAGATGCAGGTATGCTGTAGAGTAAACACTGTTGTGAGTGATCCTGACAATCCTTCCCGATGCACCCTCAATACCTGCAAATGTTATGCGCCCGTCTCCCACCGACTGTACCGGGGTTCCGACAGCGGCAGCATAGTCAACACCGAAATGAGGCCTTCTGATCCTCAGGATAGGATGAAGCCTGCCTGAAGAGTACCTGGAACTTATTCTTGAATATCTAAGGGGTGCTTTAAGGAATGCTTTCCTGAGACTGTTTCCCTCCTCGTCATAATAAGATTCCTTCCCATCCTGTATGAAGGGAATGGCAGTGATCGTCTTTCCCCCCCAGATGAACTGGGCACCGAATATTCTTCCTGCACCAAGAGACTTATCATCGATGAAAAGCTCTTCATATATCACCTTGTAACTGTCTCCCTTCTGTATACCGAAAAAATCGACTGTCCATGCAAATATCTCCGACAATTCAAAAGGAAGAGAGGGATGAAGCCCCGTACCGACCATTGATTCCCACAAGGAATTCTCAATTGTTCCGGAGGAATAACGGATCAGTTTCCTTATTTCCTTCCTGTAAGCAGTAATTTTGAGAGAATCGTTAAAGCTGAAAATATAGTAAAGGACAGGATCATGTTCATAAACCAGATACCTTGCCCTGGCGCCTGAATCTTTTTCAAGAAAGAGCAGATAATTATTGCCCGACCTTATCTTTCTGACATCAAAAACCGAATCAGAACCGGTGATAACCTTGTTTATCTCCTGTACAGGTACACCGTTTCTCAGGAGTATTTCAGAGAGGAATCCGTTGCGCCTGATCTTTCCTGAATCGATATTGAAGGAATCGGCAGGGATGCCGAATAATATTAAAGGTTCGTGATAACTATTAACAAGGGTGTCGGCATCAGTCTTTTCAGTAATATACTCTGGTTTGTCGAAATACCTGCATGAGGTCAGAATGGTAAAGATTAAGATAATTAATAACAGGGTTCTTTTCCGGATGCTCATCATCATTACCTGTTTTTCACTACTATGTTTACGATTTTTCCTGTCACCACGATTATGTTTGCAAGGGTACCTCCCTCAATCCATTTTTTTGCCCTCTCATCGGCCAGGACCATTTTTGACACTTCGTCTTTCTCCATGTCGAGAGGCAGTTCTAATTTAAAGCGGAGCTTGCCGTTTACTGAAACAGGGTATTCAAAGGTCTCTTCCTTAAGATATTCTTCATTGGCAAGGGGCCAGGGTTCAAAGGCCAGTGTTTTCGAATGGCCCAGCTTTTCCCAGAGTTCCTCAGCAAGATGAGGAGCGAAGGGGGATAATATTTTTGCAAATGCAGCGACAGTTTCTCCTGTCACCTTTCCCTTTTTCGTTGCCAGGTTGAGAAATATCATCATGGCTGAGATTGCAGTGTTAAATCTGAGATTCTCTATATCTCCTTCAACCTTTTTTATTGTATGGTGAAGTCCTTTAAGGATCTCCGGATCTTCATCCCCTGTAATAATATTATCGGGATTTGAGAAGAATCTGAAAGTTCTCTGCAGGAAGTTGAACACACCTTTAACGCCTTTGTCGTCCCATGGTTTAGTAACATCGAGCGGTCCCATAAACATTTCGTAAAGTCTGAGGGAATCGGCACCGTATTTTGATGTTACATCGTCGGGATTGACCACGTTCTTAAGAGTCTTCGACATTTTTGCAACTATCTGCCTCAGTTCTTCACCTGTCTGTTTATTATAGTATTTGCCGTCTCTTTCTTCCACCATATCGCTCGATACTTTGGCGCCCTTTGCAGTTTCATAGGCAAAGGCAAGGATCATGCCCTGGTTGAAAAGCTTTGTGTAGGGTTCGTCGGTGGAAACGATTCCCAGGTCGAAGAGGACTTTATGCCAGAAGCGGCTGTACAGAAGGTGAAGGACTGCATGTTCGGCTCCTCCAATATAAAGGTCGACGGGCATCCAGTATTTTTCTTTTTCGCTGTCGAATATAAGTTTGTCGTTCAGGGGGTCGATGAAGCGGAGATAATACCAGCATGATCCTGCCCACTGGGGCATTGTGTTTGTTTCGCGGCGGCCTTTTCTGCCTGAGGAGTCTGTAACATTCAGCCATTCGGAGGCGTTGGCAAGAGGCGACTCTCCGCTTTCGCCCGGCATATATTTCTCCATAATGGGAAGTTCGAGAGGCAGATCTTCTTCATCCACCAGGCTTACGGTTCCGTCATCCCAGTGGATTACAGGAAAGGGTTCTCCCCAGTAACGCTGCCGGCTGAAAAGCCAGTCGCGAAGCTTATAGTTCACTTTTTCCTTTCCGAGACCCTTTGTCTCAAGCCAGGCTGTCATCTTTGCAATTCCGGCTTCCCGGTTAAGTCCGTTTATGTCAATGCCTGTTGTGTCGCAGGATGAATTGATATATTTTCCGTCTTCAGTCCAGCATTCTTTTCCTGTTATTATTCTTTCTCTCTGCTCCGGATCATCGACATCAGGATCCTGGATGCAATAGACCGGCAGGTTGAACTTCAGTGCAAACTCAAAGTCGCGGGTGTCGTGGGCAGGTACCGCCATGATGGCCCCTGTTCCGTAGCCGGTCAGCACATAGTCGGCGACCCATACAGGTATCTTCTTGTCATTCACAGGGTTGATGGCATATCTTCCTGTGAATACGCCGGTTTTGTCCTTTGCCAGGTCGGTGCGGTCGAGGTCCGATTTTAACGAAGCAGCCTTAATATAGTTTTCAACTTCCTGTCTGTGTTCATCGGTGGTTATAGCACCGGTAAGTGAATGTTCGGGTGCTATTACCATGTATGTTGCTCCGAAGAGAGTATCAGGACGGGTTGTGAAAACCCTGAGTTTTTCATTCAGGCCTTCTATCTGAAAATCAACTTCAGCGCCTGTGGACCGGCCTATCCAGTTACGTTGCATGTCCTTGATACCTTCGGGCCAGTCGAGGTTGTCTATTCCTGTCAGTAGTCTTTCGGCATAGAGCGGGATTCTGAGCATCCACTGTTTCAGGTTTTTCTTTTCGACTTTGTTGCCGCATTTTTCATGTGAGCCGTCGAAAAGGACCTCCTCGTTGGCACAGACTATCCTGCAGTCGGGGCACCACCATACCAGGGCATTGTCGTAATATGCCAGCCTTCCGGAATCTGTATATTTCCTTACCTCGTCATCTCCCTTCTTTATTATATCTTCCGGAACGGGCAGTTCTGATATAGGTCTGCCTTTCTGCTGCGATTCGTCAAACCAGGTATTATAAAGCCTGATGAATATCCACTGTGTCCATTTGAAATACTTCGGATCGGTGGTATTTATTTCCCTGTCCCAGTCGTAGCTGAGGCCCAGTGATTTGATCTGGCGGCGGAAGGTGTCGCAGTTGTTTTTTGTAGTAACTGAGGGGTGAGTTCCGGTCTGGATGGCGTACTGTTCGGCCGGCAGGCCGAATGCATCCCATCCCATTGGGTGGAGGACGTTAAATCCCTTCATCCTTTTGTACCGGCTGTAGATGTCTGTTGCCGTATATCCTTCGGGGTGGCCAACGTGTAGTCCTGCTCCGGAGGGGTAGGGGAACATGTCGAGTATGTAGCATTTATTGGGATTAGTCAGGTCGTCGGAGGTTTTAAAGGTAAGGTTTTCCTCCCAGTATTTCTGCCACTTTTTTTCGATTGCCTTGAAGTTGTATTCCATTGTTATTTTAATAAGTCGGAAGACAGAAGACCGAAGACGGAATTAAGTTGGCGGTTGGCAGTATACAGTTGGCAAATTGCCGGTGACCTAACAATCCGAAATCGAAAATCCGAAATCCGCAATCGTTTATCGGAGGGCGAAAATATGAAATCTTTGGGAAATTATACTATGATTGCCTGATCTGTATGCAATGATATTTAATTCCTTTGTGATCCTTCGTGTGAGACTTTGTGTTAATTCGTGGTTAAAAATATTTTACCACAAAGTCACACTAAGGATTTTAAATAAGGCACACAAAGGGCTTTTCATGAATGTATTCTGAATTCTGATGAATTTGTTGTAAAACCGCCCTTTTGATGTTAATTTTGCAGCTGATCTGGTCCCGTAGTTCAATGGATAGAATGACAGATTCCGGTTCTGTTGGTTGGGCGTTCGAGTCGCCCCGGGATCACAAAGAGAGGGTGCTTAAGGGCACCCTTTTTAATTATTTGAGAATACAAACCATATTCCGGATCAAGGGGCGGCGAGAACGAAGGGGAGGAGCGTTCGAACCGAGTCCCGATGCATCGGGACGAGCTCGTGAGCGGGTTTACGAGCCTGCCTGTGTGTAGCGAACAGTCGCCCCGGGATCACAGGTTGGAATAAATAGCACTGATCATCAGTGCTATTTATATATCGGGGGATTTATTGGGAGCAAGGATTAAATAATTATAGTTGATTAACTAAAGGGATAATTTCTCATCCTTTTCACATGAAATGCCAATAGAAAAATAAGAATACCAATAGAATTTCTTTAATGATATTAAGTTTAGTGTAAATGTATTCACTGCAAAAATCGGACCTCCCATTTGAAAATCATTAGCAATATAAAATTCGAAGAAAAGTATTATGAAATAATACCGCAGGGAATTATTGTTTGAGAAATCTACACGGAGCGATTTTGTTGACATAATTGGACAAGTGGAAAGATGCCTAGATGAATCCGGGATAAGGGAAAGTATTGTTTTTGTAAATGCCATGCATATAACAGCATCCGTCTTCATTGCGACTTCGAGGTCTGGCTTGAGAAGCTTGCACCGTTGAAACCATACAGACAGTAAAGGCATAATGGTTTCGAAGACAGTCCCGATCTTACAGTAAAAGAAAATCAGTCCAGGATATCTTATTTTCTGGCACTGAGTAACAGATTATAGGAAAGAGAGAGCCCTAAACGAAATCCTGTCCAGTCGGCATAAGCATCCTTATCATCGGCCAGTTCGAGCGTTATCCTTTTACTCTCGGTATTTGAAAGCGATCCTTTTTTTATGTCGAACATATATCCCGCAGATATTCCTAACCTGCAATTCAGGAGCAGATATGAGAGGTTGACGGATGGGGTATAGTATAAATTTGTAGAGACAAAACTGGCTTTATTATCCTCTGATTGTGTATAAATTTCAATATGTTCATTAAGTTGAAGCTTTGAAAAGTTTACACCTGTTTCGTTGGTAAATCCAATCCTGAATTTATTAGCTGAATGAAAAACACATACCAGAACGGCTGGAGATAATGCCCTTATCCTGGAATCAAAGAGATACTCCCCGGAGTAATCGGATCGCGATACCCGAGAACCTGTTGATTGATAATACAATACAGCACCCACACTCAATGATTTGCCGAGTGTAAAAGTAAGTGAGGGTTTATAATAATAATAGTCAGGGTAATCTTCCGTGATCCTGACATCGAATGGCAATGATTTAACAACCATTTCATTCATCGTTTTCAGGTCGCTCATCTTAAATGCTGCCAGGCCTGATTCAATAACGATGTTCACTTCTTGGGAATAAAGGTGGCACGGAGCAGATACCAGAAACATGATAATGAATATTTTAACGGTCTTCATGAGGAACTTGTAATAATTTCAATCATTCAGATAGTATCTGTGTCCTGAATAATAAATAGTATTATTTGTAAGCAGGGTATAATTCGCAGCGCCGGCGCTGACTGCCGTATTAATTGTCTGCACTATATCACCGGTATAAAAATTATATATGTCCCATCCATAAAGTTCTCTTGCGACCAGAACCTTGCCTGAACAGAAATCTATATTGAAAAAAGTACCGTTAAAGCTGAAATTCCTTATTGTAGAAAGGTCCGTGCAGCTTTTAATGTACAAGGTAGATCCTTCCCGGGAATACAGGTTTTCCGGCTGGCTGGGGCAGAAATCAAATTGTACGTATGAATTAACGGGGCTTGATTTTTTTTCTGATGCCTGCAATTCTATTGAACCGGAATTTATCCGGTAAACAAGAAATGAATCACTCCTGTTAACCATAAACAGGCTGCCATCAGGAGATATCTTCAGTTGTCCGCCAGGTATACGTTTCTTTGTTATCATTTCATTATTCAGAACGTCGAAAGCATAAAGTGTATCAGTATAAGAAAATATACATATACCATTGTCGGAGATTTTGGGGTATAGGGCGTTGTAAAATCCAGGCACATAGCTTTTTATATTTACAGACCTTATTTTATTCATAGTCTCAAGTTCGTAAAGGTCAAGGATTCCTGAGACAGGGCTAAGTAAAAGAACCTGGTTGGCTGAAATATCACAATACAAATTGTACTCCATCAAAGCATCAGTAGTTTCTGTAAGGGCAGAATGTCTGAAAAGCATTATCATGGACAGGGCAGATGAATAATCGTGGAAGAAAAATCCGGAGCAGCTGAGTCCCGTATTATTGCTGAAGTCCGGTCCATCCAGGGCAAAAGTGTAACTGCCGCTAAATGATTTGAACAATGATGAATTCTCAATCGTGCCATATTTTTCCGGCACACAAAATAACGAGAACTGTACCAGTTTTCCGTACAATATGTCATCAGTATTCAGGATGAGCATGGTGTCACTATTTGGCAGAGACGACAATAACCTCCATGCCGGCCCGTCGTCAACCCATACTTGGTATTCAGCTATATTCTGACTGTATCTTGTTGAGTTCCAGATGAGAGCCAGCTGTTTGTTAATTTCCGTGAATTTGAGCACAGGAAGATTTCGTGTAACAGAACAACTGCCCCACCAGTAGGAATTATTTTCATTGTCAACTGCAAATAAGTCATAATCTGATTCCTGCCCAACATAATTGGTATTAAGGAATGAAGTGTCGGTAAGGATGTAACCATAGCCCGTTGACCTTTCATATAACCTGTACTTCTTAAAACCGAAATAATTACATCTTTTCCAGGAAAACCTGAGGCCTTCATCTTCGTAAATGTATGTCATATTTTTACTGACTTCTACAGGATCATATATCAGGGTCCAGGTCTTTGATGTATATTCAAAGCCTTCCATCCCAAGGATGTCGGCCATGCTTCCTGAACCGGTCTTTGTGATGATTGAGATTTTGAAGCTGTGGGTTCCTGATTCATTGAACTTAAGCCTGATAGTATAGGTATTGTTCTCAAAAGATGCTTCAAGCGGAACATTATCAATGTAGTACAGAACATCAGCTATTTTGGCAGTACCAGCGTCGACATGAAAATTAATTGAAATCGGCCAATACATGTAGATTGTATCTATGGTTATATTCAGATCAATATCAAGAGGAGGAACTTCAGTCGGTTCAGTAACCGGAGCGACATATTTTCCAGTCGGCTCAAACTCGCATGAAGAAGTAAAAAGAATAAAAAGAAGAATCAGGACAACCTTCCATTCCATCATGACAATCTTAAGATTCTTAATTATTAATCAAAGATAAATAATCCATGAAGATCACCTACAATTCACTCACCAGAAAAAATTTGTTCAGGTCACATATATTTTGTCACCCCACGGATCATAAATTTATGGGTCTGATGTATTGAACAACCCTCTTCAGAGCCTGTCCCTGTTTATCTGGAGGGCAGAGGGAGGATGGCAGGATTTGCGAGTTAACCATCTTCTGACTCTGCCATTCAAAACCTCAGTACCTCGATCATCTTTGTTATGGCTTCGGCTTCAAGGGTGTTTTTTACCGGCGGCAGTCCGATCAGAGACCTTACCCTGTTAAGATCCCTCCCGGTAATATAATCCCTGCCAACAAGAATGTAGTATAACATGGCCGACTTAAGTGTGTTGGCTTTTACACGGAAAGAAAACGGACTAAGCCTGGCAGGGAAAATGTGAACAAACCTTGTTTTTTCATTCCTGAATTTCAGAGTCCACTCCGAAGTGTCCGATATAACTGTAACCCGGTAATCACTGTATCCCGTCCCCGCCCAGGCGGCAAACTTTCCAGGATCATCAAGACAGTCGGCTTCGAGAAATACCTGTATTTGCCGGCATATCTCTTTTACTTCCAGCTGACCGGTGTAAACATCCATAACCGAAGAACCTAAATGTCGTACCTGTCTTACCAGATCCCTCTCATTAAAACCCTCTTCAGCAGCAAAGCTCTCCCGAATAAAATTCCTTATAAAACCAAGATGATGCTTCAACGGATTGAACTGAAAAGGTGGAGGTATGTGATGATCCGGAATCATATCTGCAGTAAAGTTAAGAGTTCAGAAAGAAATGATTTAAACTATCGCCGGAATATGCGCTTCTATTTTCAGAATCTTATAACTTTATCTGTTCAAAAAACATTGTAACCATTTATGTCGCCTGATTCAAAACTTGAATTCCTCAAAACGATAAATCATCAGCAACCTGATAAGGTGGTGGTCGATTTCGGCTCCACATCGGTAACCGGCATCCATGTAAGGATCGTTGAAAAGCTGAGAGAGTACTACGGGCTTGAAAAAAAGCCGGTGAAAGTTATTGAACCATACCAGATGCTCGGGGAGATAGATGACGAGCTTGTCCGTGAAATGGATATCGACGTTCTCGGTCTTTACGGCGAGAGAAACATGTTCGGGATACCTAACCGCGACTGGAAGGAACACACAACACCATGGGGACAGGATGTGCTTTTCCCGGGAGAGTTTAATTATACTTATACTGAGAACGGCGATATTCTGATCCATCCCGAAGGTGATCTTTCAGTACCTCCCAGCGCGATGATGCCGAAATCGGGATATTTCTTCGATGCTCTCGACAGGCAGGGACCGATAGACGATAATACTTTAAAGCTTGAAGATAACCTTGAGGAGTTTTCCCGCTTAAGCGACAATGATCTTGAATACTGGAAACTTCAGGTTGAATCGATTGATTCTGATTCAAAAGCAGTAGTGGCTTCATTAGGAGGTACAGCCCTTGGCGATATTGCCCTCGTCCCGGCCGTGGGACTTAAAAACCCCAGAGGCATAAGGGGAGTAGCAGAATGGTACATGTCGACACTCACCAGGGAAGACTTCATAAGGGAAATGTACGACAGGCAAACAGATATAGCCATAGAAAATCTGTCCCTGTTAAGGGATGTCGTTGGGAACAGGATCGATGTGGCCTTTATCTGCGGTACGGATTTCGGAACTCAGAATTCAACTTTCTGCTCACCCGAGACTTATTCTTCATTATGGCTTCCCTATTATAAAAAGGTAAATGACTGGATACACGGGAATACAAACTGGAAAACATTCAAACATTCCTGTGGAGCAATAGAATCTTTTATGGAACTGTTCATTGAATCGGGATTCGACATTATAAATCCGGTACAGATAAATGCTGCAGGCATGGACCCGGTGCTTCTCAAGAAAAAATACGGTGACAGTATAGTTTTCTGGGGAGGTGGTGTTGACACGCAGGGTGCTTTTCAGTTCGGATCTCCCCGGCAGGTTAAGGACCAGGTCAAAAGACAATGTGAAATATTTAACAATAACGGAGGTTTCGTTTTCAATACAGTCCATAATATTCAGGCTAATGTACCCTTTGAAAATGTGGTGGCCATGCTTGAAACCCTTAAGGAGCTATGATGGAATACAGGTTTAATTACAGGTACCTTATTGCCATCAGCCTCATATCGGCTATGGGAGGACTTCTTTTTGGCTACGACTGGGTTGTGATCGGTGGTGCCAAGCCTTTTTATGAACCTTATTTCGGGATTTCCGGGAACCCTGCCATGCAGGGATGGGTAATGAGCTGTGCACTGGTGGGATGTCTTGCCGGGGCAGTTCTTTCCGGCTGGCTCAGCGACCGTTTTGGAAGAAAAAAACTCCTTATCCTTGCCGCCTTTTTGTTCATTGTCGCTTCTGCAGGTACCGGAGGAGCAGGCTCTCTGTCTGCTTTTGTGATTTTCAGGATAACCGGAGGAGTCGGCATCGGACTGGCGTCAACGCTTTCACCGATGTATATTTCAGAGATATCGCCCGGACCGGTACGCGGAAGGTTCGTGTCACTGAATCAGCTGACAATAGTAATAGGGATACTCCTTGCACAGGTTGTCAACTGGCAGATTGCAAGACCCGTTTCGCCCGATGCAGGAGCTGCCGATATTGTAGCATCGTGGAACGGACAGATGGGATGGAGGTGGATGTTCTATGCCTGTACCGTACCGGCGGCGTTTTTCTTCCTCCTTATGTGGATAGTGCCGGAGAGTCCGCGATGGCTGGCAAAAAAAGCACGTAACCATCGTCAGGTACATGAATTCCTATCCGGTATCGGAGGTTATGGCTATGCCGACAAAGAACTGGCTTCGATAAAGGAATCGCTCAATTCATCAAAGGAGAGGGCAGCTTTCAGGATGCTCCGGCAACCGGGGATGTCCAGGCTTCTGCTTATAGGAGTGATTCTGGCAATTTTCCAGCAATGGTGCGGGATAAACGTGATCTTCAATTATGCACAGGAGATTTTTTCAAGTGCAGGCTACACTGTATCGGATATCCTCTTCAATATTGTAATTACAGGCAGCGTGAACCTGGTCTTTACCTTCGTAGGTATGTTCGCTGTCGACAAGCTGGGAAGGAAGTCCCTTATGCTCGTGGGAGCAGGTGGCCTTGCAGGGATATACGCTGTAATTGGAGGTATGTATTTTTCAAATATCACAGGAGTACCCCTGCTGGTAATGGTGGTACTGGCAATAGCATGTTATGCCATGACGCTTGCCCCGGTTACATGGGTATTACTCTCGGAGATCTTCCCGAACCGGATTCGTGGCTTTGCAATGTCAGTTGCAACATTTGCGCTATGGACAGCGTGCTTTATCCTGACATATACTTTTCCGATCCTGAATCATCTTTTTAAGGCTTCAGGGACCTTCGGTCTTTACGGACTTATATGCATAATCGGATTCTGGTTCATTTACAGTTCTCTGCAGGAGACAAAAGGCAAATCACTCGAGCAGATAGAAAATGATATGATCGGTACAAATATTAAATATCATTGACCAGGGAAGCTTTATTCCCTTCCCGGTAAAATAACATATTATAATGAAAACCAGATTTTTATTAACGGCTTCACTTATTGTTTTAAACCTGGTCACCCCACTGGCTTACGGACAATCGCAGAACCGCGAGGTGATGAATTTCGACAATGATTGGAAATTCATGAAAGGTGACTTCCCCGATGCAATGGATTTGGATTTTGATGATTCATCCTGGAGGGAACTCGATCTTCCTCACGACTGGAGTATAGAAGGAAAAGTCGACAGAAATGCTCCTACAGGAGGATCGGGAGGATACCTTCCTGCAGGAACGGGATGGTACCGGAAACATTTCACCCTTAAAAAGACAGAGCTCCGAAAGGATCATATCATCATGTTCGACGGTGTATATATGAACAGTGACGTCTGGATCAACGGAGAGCACCTCGGGAACTACCCTTTTGGATATAACAGCTTATGGTACAATTTGAATGAACATCTTAAAGCTGGTGAAAACGTCATTGCAGTTAAAGTCGACAATTCCAAGCAACCGGCATCACGATGGTATTCAGGTTCGGGTATCTACAGGCACGTGTGGCTTATGAGTACCGATCCGGTTCATGTGAAGCCATGGGGTATTTATATTACAACGCCGGAAATAACAGAAAGCAGTGCATCGGTAGTTGTCGAAGCAAAAATAGAGAACCATTCCGGGTCAGCCAGGAAGCTGAGCATCATCTCAAAGGTGACGGATGCAGACGGAAACGACAGAGGTCATGCGGAATCGGCTCTCCAGATCCTTGACGGCTGGGAACAGAAAGTCAGACAAACCATATATGTTGCACAGCCCGTGTTCTGGTCGCCCGATACACCTTATATGTATTCTCTTGTCACACAGGTAATTGTGAACGGGAGAATTGTTGATGAGGTGCAAACACCTTTCGGGATCAGATCGATAGAATATGATGCAGAAAGAGGTTTCATTTTAAACGGGAAGAGCGTTAAGATGAATGGTGTTTGTCTTCATCACGACGGAGGATGCGTTGGAGCCGCTGTCCCGGAAGATGTATGGGAACGTCGGCTCAGCATTCTGAAAGATATGGGATGCAATGCAATACGCACGGCCCATAATCCGGTTGCCCCCGAATTCCTGGATATGTGCGACAGAATGGGGTTTCTGGTTATGGATGAGATATTTGATGAATGGAAGATCGGTAAAGTGCAATACGGGTATAATATATATTTCGATAAATGGGCTGAGAAAGATGTGATATCATTCATTCACCGCGACCGTAACCATCCCTCAGTGGTGATGTGGAGTGCAGGCAATGAAATAAGGGAACAGCCTGTTGAGGGCGGTGAGAAAATACTTCGTCAGCTGCTGGATCTTTTTCATAAGGAAGATCCCACGCGCCCTGTAACGGTCGGGTGCGATAATATTGCAGCCGATGACCATACTGCAAGAAAAGAGTTCCTGCAAATGCTGGACATTGTAGGATATAACTATGTTGACAGGTGGCATGAACGCAGGGAACTGTTCTACAGCATCGACAAGCTGGCCAATCCCGGGTGGAAAATGGTTGGAACAGAAAGTGTTTCGAACGGAGGTGTGCGCGGAAGTTACAGCCTTGGTAAAGATGCTGAAAAGGTAGCCCCGAATTATAACACCCGGATGATCAGGGCTGAACAACTGTGGAAGTTCGTTTCACTGAATCCCTATGTCATCGGTGATTTCATGTGGACAGGCATAGATTATCTCGGGGAGGCATTCTGGCCGGCAAAGCACGCATCAAGCGGGGTGATAGACATATGCGGCTTCCCGAAGGACGGATATTATTTTTATAAGAGCCAGTGGACCGATGAGCCAATGCTTCATGTCTTCCCTCACTGGAACTGGGATGGAAAAGAAGGTCTTGTTATGCCTGTTTTAGCATATACAAACTGCGATGCGGTTGAACTATTTGTGAACGGCAGATCATACGGTGAAAAAAGACTCGAATTTCCCCGTCAGGGTAATTCAGGAAGCTGGAACAGATATGACCTTCCGCAGAAAAATGCCACCACAGCTGACCTCCACCTTGCATGGGATGTGGCTTATGAACCCGGAATCCTCAAAGCCGTGGGGAAGAGGAACGGAACGGTAGTCTGCACGGAAACCGTCGAAACAACAGGCCGCCCTCATGCAATAAGACTTACAGCCGATAAAGGGTTGCTTTACGCCGGCAAAAAAGGCGTTGCTCATATCACTGTTGAAGTTGTTGACGACAAAGGCCGTGTTGTCCCAACTGCTGACAATATGATCAAATACACCATTTCGGGCAGCGGCATACTGCTCGGCCTCGACAACGGAAATCCTTCCGACCATGAACCATATAACTCGGGACAAAGAAAAGTATTTAACGGTATGGGAATAGCATTGATACAGGCAGGAGAAAATATGGGTTCCGTAAAACTGACAGCTTCATCTGAAGGGATGAAGGATGTCACGATTGAGGTCATAGTAAGATAAATAAATTTTCAGTTTTTAAGCGCATAGTACGTAAGGAAGATTCGATGGGGACAAGGTTAACACTCAGAATAACAGAGGTTTTAATCTGGAATAAAGAGCGCTAAAAGTGTTTTGAAGAAAAAATAACAACAATAGAATAATTATGAGAAATCTGATCTGTTTAATTGTCTTTATATCCGTTACGGCTTGCCATAATCAAAGTCATTATTCCAGGGACACGCTATCTCTGGCCGGTGAATGGCATTTTCGGATCGACTCCCTCGACAGGGGTATTGAGCAGGAATGGTACAAAAGCCTGGCAGACGAAACAGTACAACTCCCGGGATCGATGACCGAGAACGGTAAGGGATACGAGGTTGATTTAAATACATCATGGGTGGGAGACATTATCGACAGATCGTATTTCACCGAAGAGAAATATGAAAGATACCGTCAGCCCGGAAATATTAAAGTTCCATTCTGGCTTAAACCTGACAGATATTATAAAGGAGTTGCATGGTATAACAGGGAAGTTGAAATACCTGAAAACTGGACCGGTAAAAGAGTGATGCTGAACCTGGAGCGCTGCCACTGGGAATCAACACTTTTCGTTAACGGTTCGAGGGCCGGATCGAATAACAGCCTCTCAACTCCTCATCTATATGATATCACCGATCTGCTTGTTAAAGGCAAAAACCTTCTCAGTGTCCGGATCGACAACAGGGTAATCATCCCCATAGGTGTCAATTCGCACAGTATCAGCGATCACACTCAGTCGAACTGGAACGGTATAACCGGAAGGATGGAACTGGTTGCCATCTCGCAGGTATATATTGATGATGTAAAAGTAATCCCTGATATCACCAATGAAAAGGCGAAGGTCATCGTTAGTATCGTGGATCCCTCTAATAAAGGGTTTGAAGGAAATCTTAAGATTGAAGCTGCATTAGCAGCATCGGACAAGAATATAAAAGTCAGATCAGAAAATGTAACAATTGTTACAAATTCAGAAAGGCATCAGAGCATTGTGGAATATAAAATCAGGAATCCGCGCTTATGGAGTGAGTTCTCTCCCACGGTATATAGCCTTACTGTCTCTCTGATTGACAATGATGGCAATGTTGCCGATGCGATGAGCACTGATTTCGGCATGAGGGAGTTCCGCACCGCCGGTACCAGATTCCAGATAAACGGCATCCCGGCTTTTCTGAGAGGAACAACAGAATGCTGCATTTTTCCGCTGACAGGATATCCCCCGGCAGATACGGAATCATGGATAAAGGTTCTTCAGGCCTGTAAGGACCACGGACTTAATCATGTAAGGTTCCATTCCTTTTGTCCGCCCGAAGCTGCATTCGATGCTGCCGACAGGCTGGGTATTTATTTCCATGTGGAATGCCCTTCGTGGGCCAACCAGGGAGCCTCGGTAGGTAACGGAGGTCCTGTCGACAGGTTCATCTATGAGGAAGGAGACAGGATCATGAGAGAATACGGCAACCATCCTTCATTCTGTATGATGGCATACGGCAATGAGCCGTCGGGAAGAAACCACAGAGCCTGGCTGGGTGAACTTATCACTTACTGGAAGTCGGTGGATAACAGAAGAGTGTACACTTCGGCAGCAGGTTGGCCCATTATTCCTGAAAACGAATACAATGTACCTTCCGATCCCCGGATACAGCACTGGGGAGAAGGGCTGAAGAGCATCATCAATGCTGCTCCGCCACAGACAATGTTCGATTACCGTGATTTTATTTCCAGGTTTACCGTCCCGACGGTCAGCCACGAGGCAGGACAATGGTGCGTTTACCCGGACTTTAGTGAGATTGAGAAATATACAGGAGTTCTTAAACCCACGAATTTTGAGATCTTCCGTGAGAGCCTCGAAGAGAATGGCATGGGCCATCAGGCCAGGGAATTCCTTCTGGCATCTGGCAAACTACAGGCCTTGTGTTACAAGGCTGAGGTTGAAGCTGCATTAAGAACCCCGGGGATGGCTGGATTCGAACTTCTTCAGCTTCATGATTTCCCAGGTCAGGGAACAGCTCTCGTGGGAGTTCTGAATCCTTTCTTTGGTCCGAAAGGGTACATAAGCCCTGAGGAGTTCAGGATGTTCTGCAATGTGACTGTTCCTCTGGCCAGGATGGAGAAAATGATATACACCGCAGGAGAAACATTTAAGGCGCAGATTGAAGTGGCACACTTCGGTCCTGTGCGGCTGAAAAATGCAAAGGTGCCATGCAGGTTACTTAATTCAAAGGGAGAAGTGCTTCACGAGCAGATCATGAAGGTTGACGAAATCAATATCGGTAATAATATAATCGGAGTTTTTGAAGCAGATCCGGGCAGTCCGGAGCTCGCTGAAAAGCTTGTATTAGAAGTTTCCATTGAAGGTACTGAGTTCATTAACAGGTGGGATATGTGGGTTTACCCGGGAGAAAATACAGCCTCTGCCGGCGAAGTTATTATTACCGATAAAATCAACGACAGCATCATAAAAAGGCTTCAGGAAGGTGGCCGGGTGCTTCTTCTGACCTGCGGCAGGGTGGCTCACGAAAAAGGAGCAAAAGTAGCTATAGGCTTTTCAAGTGTTTTCTGGAACACAGCCTGGACCGGTAATCAGCCGCCCCATACGCTCGGGATCCTTTGCGACCCCGATCATCCGGTTTTCAAAGGTTTTCCGACCGAATATCACAGTAACTGGCAGTGGTGGGACCCTGTTGCCCATTCGCAGGCGATGATAATCGACGGCTTCCCGGTGGAACTTAAACCCCTGATTCAGCCTATCGACACCTGGTTTGAAAACAGAAGACTGGCCCTTGCCTTCGAGGTACAATGTGCCGGAGGAAAGCTGATGGTCTGCAGTATTGACATGACCGACTCGCTTGAACAAAGACCCGTGACAAAACAACTTTTAGCCTCCGTGCTGAATTATATGAACAGCGGATTCTTTGATCCGGTCACCCGGGTAGATCTTGAAAAGATACAGGATCTGACTGACTTTAAGTGACACTCAGTCAGTCATTACGTCATATAATCATATCCTGACTGGCATTTATGGACCTGAATGCTTATCTTTATGTATTATTTACCTAATTTATATATATGAATCAAAATCAGTTTGACAATCTGAACATCCCTCCTAAAATGAGAAATTATCTCTCTCATTATAAGGTTATCCTTTTAATTATAGCTGCAGTCATTCTTCTGTGGACGTCATTATTCCAGGTCGATCCCGAAGAAGTCGGGGTCATAACCAGGTTTGGAAAGTATATCAGGACGGTTGAGCCGGGTCTGAATATAAAGATACCGATCCTGGAAAGAATTTATAAGGTTGCCATAGAGAGACAGCAGAAGGAGGAGTTTGGTTTCCGCACTATCAGTCCGGGAATACAATCACAATATACAAAAGCAGGTACTGCTGATGAGTCACTGATGCTTACAGGCGACCTCAACCTGGCTGATGTGGAATGGGTCGTTCAGTACAGGATCGATGATCCGTACCTGTATCTGTTTAAAGTCAGGGATCCTGTCAACACCCTGCGTGATATTTCGGAAGCATCAATGCGCCAGATCGTTGGTGACAGAACAGTAAATGAGGTGCTTACGGTGGGAAGGAGTGAGATATCAAGCAGTGTTCACGTGGAGATTCAGAATTTGTGTACTGAATATTCACTTGGGATAAAAATTGAGCAGGTAGTACTCCAGGATGTTAATCCCCCCGATCCTGTAAAAGATGCCTTCAACGCTGTAAATGAAGCACAACAGGAGAAAGAAACACTGATAAACCAGGCCCGTTCCGAATATAATAAGATCATTCCAAGGGCAAGAGGCCAGGCTGATGAGACAATTCAGAAAGCTGAAGGCTATGCCACAGAACGTGTTAATAATGCACTTGGAGAAGCTGCGAGATTTGATGCGCTGTACAGGGAATATATTAAAGCCCCCGAGGTGACAAAAAGAAGGCTTTACCTCGAGACGATGACAGATGTCATTCCTAAGCTGGGCAGTAAGATAATTACTGATGAAGAAGGGAATAATGTATTACCACTTCTACAGATGCAGATTAATAAAAAATAGAAAATTATCACAATGAAAGTTACCAGAATCATAATAAATACAGCAATTGCCCTTGTATCCCTGATACTTATCATGGAATGCATATATTTTGTGAATGAAACTGAACAGGTAGTCATAACACAATTCGGAAAACCGGTAGGGGAGGCAAAGATCACTCCGGGACTCAAGATAAAGGTTCCCTTCATACAGAAGACCAATTATTTTGAGAAGAGGTTTCTGGAATGGGACGGTGATCCTAACCAGGTGCCGACAAAAGACAAGAAATTCATATTTGTTGATGCTTACGCCCGCTGGCAGATCACTGATCCGCTTCAGTTTTTCAAAAGACTGACAAATGAAAGAGGTGCCCTGTCGCGGCTTGACGATATCCTCGATGGTGAAACCCGTGATTATATCGCCAGTCATGATCTTGAAGAGGCTGTCCGGACCAGCAACAGGACCCCCATTTCGTCAGGTATGGCAGGAGAGGAAGTTGGCGATACGCTTTCCGATATTTCAATAGGACGGTCTAAAATCCAGCAAATGATACTTAAATCGGCTAATGAAAAAGCAAGAGACCTGGGGATAGTCATTCTCGATTTCAGGCTTAAACGGCTTAATTATGTTGAAGAAGTGAGGGTGCAGGTTTATGAACGTATGAAAAGTGAGCGGTTCCGGATAGCAGAAAAATTCAGGTCCGAAGGTCAGGGTGAAGCTTCGAGGATCAACGGTGAAAAAGAAAGAGATCTGAAAACCATACAGTCGGAAGCCTTCCGGAAAGCCGAAGAGATAAGGGGCAGGGCCGATGCGAGGGCAACAGCAATATATGCAGGTGCTTATAACCAGTCAGCTTCTTCCAGGGAACTTTACAGTTTTGTAAAATCGATGGAAACATTTGAGAAGACTTTTGATACTACAACAACCGTCATCCTTTCAACTAAAAGTGAACTGTATAAATATCTTATCGAATTTTAATTATTCAATTCATTTGTATTCAAGGCCAGTATTAAAAAGTGTTCAGCAAGGACCGGTCAATATAACCAGATATAGATACATATTGTAATAGCTGAGAGTACTGCCAGGTGTAATCTCCAGTCCCTGATACCTTCAAACAGGGCAAAACCTTCACTGTAATTGACCGTTGTCCGTGCGAGTTTTCCAGGAGCAGTTTTTACTGTGAATGCAGAGACTGCGAAAAGTACGGCTGTGATGATCACTTCCGCCCAGAGTCCACGGTAACCAAAATTAAGTGTGAGCTTATGATGAAGGATAGGGAATATCTTACTGCCGGTTTCAGGTCCAAGGAACTGGTCGATCACAAAGATAGTGGCAAGAGTCACACCGACAAGGACTGATGCAATGGCTCCCCTGAGGGTGACTTTTTTACTTGCAATGCCAAAGAAAATGGCCGGGAAAACCGGTATTACCAGATATGCTGTGATTGTCTGGAGATATTTATATAATCCCTCTTCATTTTTGTAGACGAGATAAGCGGCGCCAATACCCAGGAAAGCCACAGCCAGGATTATTATCCTTCCCAGCGCTACCTGCCTCTTCTCAGGAAAATCAGGAATGAATTCTACCACAAAATCACGTACTACCAGTGTGGAAACGGAATTCATCACTGCTATCAGGGAAGTAACAAGGGCTGCCATCAGTGATGCAAGGAGCAGACCACGTAAACCGGCCGGCAAAAGGTTGTTAAGCAACAAGACGAAGGTTTGTTTCGTTGCATCCCCTTCCAGTTCACCAGGGAAGAGTGCAAAGGCTATTACACCGGGCAGGGCAAAAATAAAAATTGGGAAAAGTTTCAGAAGAACTGCAAACATGGAGCCCCATCTAGCCTGTTTTATGTCGGGAGCCGCAAGGACACGTTGTACATTGACCTGGTCAATACCCCAGTAAAATATTCCGGCATAAAAAGCGGTTGCCAGGATCCCCCAGAAAGGATACACTGTATCACCGGGTTTCGCTATTGTCATCATTTCAGGTACTTTCTCCATCAGGCCGTTCCATCCTCCGACCTTATCGAGCCCGATGATGAGCATGACAAGCGATCCGCCGATCATTATTACCACCTGGATAACATCTGAATAGGCTACTGCGGTAAATCCTCCGATAATAGTAAACAACGCTACAGCCAGGGCTATATAAAAAACTGTTGTCATGACATTCCATCCCAGCAGGCTGTTCAACACCAGGGCCCCGGCGAAGAGGGTGAAAGCAAGCTTTGTCATTATGCTGATAACCAGCATCAATCCAGAAAAAAATGTCCTGGCATGACGGTTATATCTGAGTTCCAGGAATTCAGGTATGGTGAAGATCCTGTTCTTCATGTAGTAGGGGAAAAGAATGGCACATGCAAAGCCAAGGGTTATGGCGCATGTAAGCTCCACCGAGCCGGCTGAGAGTCCGTAACGATAAGAATCCCCCGACAGGCCAACGAGGTGTTCGGCACCGATATTGGTTGCAAAAAGCGATGCTCCGACTACCGGCCATGTGACAGACCTGCCTCCAAGGAAGAAATTGGTGCTGTTCTTCCCGGCTTTCTTTCTGACAGCCATATACAGTCCGAAGAAAAGACTTCCTCCGAGGATTATTGTAAGGACAATCCAGTCAAGATTAGAGACCGACAGACTCATCCGCAACTTTTTCAAGACGGTTAATACTCTGTATCATGGCACGCACGGTATGGTAGTTGATCTTCCATGAGTGCCCCATATGAGTCCATATCGGCTTCCCCTGCCGGGAAAGAAGAGGGTACCATTCACCGACTCCCCTGTTTATCATCTTATCGAACACAAAACGGTGGACATTCCTGTATGCCTCGAAATATTTCTGATCACCAAACATGATTGTACCGTCGAGCATTCCTATCATGACTTCTGCCTGCTGCCAGAATTCTTTTTCCATATCGTAAACACCTCCGGAATGAGGTCCTTCGACGTAAACACCTCCATATTCTTTGTCGATACCGTTTTCTTCGGTATGATCAAAAATTGTCCTGAAAAGATCTGAATAAATCTGTGGATCTATATCCAGTATCTGCAGTGCATGTATCAACAGCCACGCCAGTTCCGCATTATGTCCGAAGCAGGTATTATCGGTTGCATTGCCTTTTTGTCCTTCTTCAGAGAACCTGTCCCAGCCCCAGATGATATCGAATTTTATCTGTGGTGCCACGCTCCAGTCAGCAAAGAACTGAGGAATACCCGTTTTATATACCGGATGGATCAACCGGTTTACCAGGAGATCGATATCTTCGAGCAGTTTTCTCCTGTGCACCTCCTTCCCGGAACATTCATAAAGAGTTGTAAAAGCTTCCATCAGATGCATGTGGACATCGAGAGTTTTACGGTCACCGCCCTGGCTGCCCGGTCCGCACAATGTCCAGTCACGATGGAACATTTCCCGGTACCCTCCATACATTGTATCGGTGCAGTATTTCTGGATCAGATCGAAGACTTTTCCTGCATATTCAATCCCCCTGGGATCACCTGTGGCGAGTGTATATTCGCTAAGGGCATATATCGCAAAGCTCTGACCGTAGATGATCTTCTTATCGGTTTTAAGGTTTCCCTTCCGGTCCATCATCCAGTAGAACCCTCCATATTCATTATCCCACATCCTGTCTATCAGAAAATCCGCTCCCTGCTTTGCCATGTTGGCAAATTTTCCTAAACCGTAGCCTGCCCTGTGTGCCGATGATATTGTATAAAGGCATCTTGTCTGGGCTATAAGTGATTTTTCATCTTCCCCGGTATCATTTCCGTCTTTGTCGAAATGTGTAAGGAATCCTCCGCTAACAGTGTCTGTCATCCTGCTTGTCCAGAACGGCATAAGTTCATTGATAAGATGGTTCTGTGCCTCTTCTTTCAATGACCGGATCTCGTCGTAATTCATATCTGATAAAATTGGTATTATGCTTGTTTGTTATTTAATTCTTTATAAAGGGCCGGCAGAAAGTCGCGGTTATCAGCCATAAGATAGTCCATTTCGCCTCCCATACGGCTGAAGGTTTTGCAGAACCGGATATAGTAGGCAGGATCGTCTGCGGGAGGTTCTCCGTTTTTATGCCAGTCCCATTCCGAAGGTGCCAGGTCTGCTATAAGCATGTAATGATCATCGATGTGATCATGATCACGGATCTTGATATTCTGAGCCATTGAGAGTGATTTCTCAAAAATCATCGGCGACATTACCGCCGAACCGACAGACATATACACACCATGATCAAGCCTGCTGACGCTGTCGGCGAAGCTAAGGAAATCATTCTGGGCAGTCCTTCCGATGGCAGCGCAATTATTTGCCGGATGGCAATAGATTATGTCATGGCCTATCATCGGATGACCGGTAAACGGGATTCCGAGTTTCCAGGCAGCGGCCTGTGCAGAATATTCTTTAAAGGGATGGGGTATTTTCATAAAACCTGCTTTAATATCCATCCGGGATATTACTCCGGCCAGATCGGTAGCCGATGCGGCAAGCACAGGGTCTGTCAGGACGTTTTTTACGGCCATATCGCGGAGTTCATCTAGCGACGGGATACTCAATCCTTCGTTGTATATCATTTTACCGATTGATTCTCCATAACCCAACCCTTCGTAAGCTCCGACAGCAAGAGCAAGGTTTATGTACAGTCCTGTTTCTTCCCACAAACCAAACTGCCCTTTTTCAACATTTTCGCGAACGTCTTCGCTCGATTTTCCCTGGAAGGCAAACTCCCAGTCGTGAATTATTCCGGCCCCGTTTGTAGCCAGATGTGTCAGCCATCCCTCTTTCATCAGAGCAATCAGCACGGGTGAAAGGCCGTTCTTGATCAGATGGGCACCGAAAGAAAGCATTACCGAGCTGCCATTTTCTCTTGCCTGTTTTATACGGGCTGCCGTTTTAACTAATAGTTTCTGTCCTTCCTCCGTAAGATTCAGGATCTCTTTGTCAGGCCTGATATTGTCTTTTTCAATATCCACCCTGTTTTTTCTTTCTGTGAGACCTCTGAATACCAACCGGTCCCTGTCAAATTTAGGATAAGGCATCTTCAGTGATTTTGTATGTTCAGCAACTCAAGTACATGCTTATATTGTGAAAAATCCGGTATAATCATAGCGGCGCCTGCCATGATCAGCCTTTCACGTTTTTTCCCGTTCAGTCCGTATCGCCGGAGCTCGTTGCTTGCAACTCCCACCGCCATACCTCCTTTTTTAACTGTTTCACGGATCTCAACGGGTCCGTCCCCGAATGTAACAAGGTGACTTGAAGCTGAAGCCCCGATGGTGTAGAGAATATTGTCGATTACGATCCTTTTGGCCTCTTTTGTGATATCTCCGACAGCACCGTAAATCCTTCCCTCAAAAAATTCATCATAGCCCAGGACTTGTGCTTCACGTTTTACCTCATCAACATCGGTGCCGCTTGCCAGGTATAGTTTTATACCCGATTCAAAAAGTATCCTGAGCATTTCAACTGAGTTTTTTACGGTTACATCTTCAATACAGAGCTCTCCCTTCAGAAACTTTTGTTCACGTACCCTGACAACCTTCAGAAGTTCATCGTTGTATATCTTTTTGTAGTCTCCGGGTGTCAGAATCTTCTCATCGGGTACACAGCCGAATTCCTTTATCAGACTTATAAGGCCGTGCATCTGGGCAAGTGTCTGGATGCCTGTTGTAGCATCAATATATTCCTTTACACGGTTTTCAACGCTTAAGAGCAATGAGTTGTCGGCATCGTTGAAATTAACACCAAGTATTGCTTTCGTCATCACCGGAGCCATAATTTGTTCCCACCCTTCGCGCAGAGTCGAGATAGTTCCATCGTGATCGAAAATTGCATGGCTGATTTCCGGTTTTTCTTTATTCTTGCTGATGATTTCTATTTCAGAGTCCCCATAGTATTTTGCTTTACGGATATCTTTTGCCAGGTCGGGTGAATAAATGAAGTCGGGGTCTTCTCCGATGGCAAGTATTTCCTCCGGTGATGCCGTACCTGTCTGGAACAGTTTTTTAACAGTGACACCTGCTGCCAGGGTTCCCAGTCTGGCTGCTTCTTCCATCCCGTATCCGGCTGCAAGTGTGGCTGCTGAGGCAGCAAGGTAAGTGTCACCGGCGCCTACGGTATCGACCTTTCCGTGAATCATCAGGCCGGGTATTTGGGTAATACCGTCAGCTTCACATATTACTGAGCCCATAGCCCCCCGGGTGATGAAAAGGGGCTTCCTGTATCTGTTAAAAAGCTCATTGGCAGCCGGTTCCAGCTCTGACAGGGAAATCAGATCATCAGGATCTTTTTTCTTGCCACAAAGTCTTAATGCTTCTGTGTCGTTCATCTTGCGAATCGATCCGCTGAAAAAATCATTATAAGTCCGACTGTCGGTAATAAATGTTTTATCAGGGAACATTTCAATTACCTTCTTAATTCTGTTCCTGAAATACTCTGTGTGGATTCCTGATTGGACCTGCTGGTTGATAATGATTACATCGGTGTCGGGAATTGTTTTGATAAGATTTTCTATTAGTTGGTCAGCTGTGGTCACGGTCAGGATGTTGAAATTTCCGAAATCGATCCGGTTGAGTTCGGAGCCTGAGATATATGGCTTGGAATATGTGTGAGTGTCCCATTCCGATTTCTGGACCAGAATATTTTCAGTGTTGATACCCTGTTCTTTCATGACACGTATCATTTCGGTTCCGAAAGGATCGGTCCCGATCACTCCAAAAGCAAGTACCTCACCAACACCTATAGCTGCAAGGTTGTTTGCCACGTTACCGGCCCCGCCCGGCGAATAACTCTGACGGGAAACAGGTCTTGTTTCCAGGCCGGTCTCGACCGAAATCTCACTCATCGACTCGTCAACAAACCAGTATGCATCAAGGCAGAAATCTCCAACTATGGCTATCTTGACCTGGTTAATGGCTTTAAGTATCTTGCTAAGCTCTTCCTGATTCAATGATCTTACCATTTTTTTTGATGATATTAAAATTTGTCTTCATAAATTGCCACGCAGAGAGCCGCATAATCACCTATAGAGTCACCCAGTGCTGCCGGCACTATCCTGCACACCTTCAGTGAGGCAGGTATCGCTTCCTCTTCCAGGATTTTCCCAATGATGGGTTTGAACAGTATTTCATTACGGGAATAGATGCTTCCGATAACTATACATTCAGGATTCAGGATATCTATCAGTATGGCGAGTCCTCTTCCCAGGTATTCTGCCGATATCCGGATTATTTCGTTTGCCACGCTGTCTCCGGCAAGAGCTGCCAGAGCCACTGACCTGGCATCGATACTGTTCAGCGATTCAGCAGAAGGACAAAAGTCTATAGTTTGATTATTCATAAGTCTTTTCCTGACAATTGATTTTGCCAGCTGAGCTATTCCCCCGCCGCTGCAAAAGCCCTCGAATGATCCTTCTTTCCCGAAGCCTACAGGTCCTTTTTCCGCCAGCCTGATATGACCGACTTCACCTCCAAGGTCATTTGTGCCACTGTAGAGATGGCCGTTCAGGATCAATCCGGCTCCCATACCTGTCCCGAATGTCAGAAATATCATATTGGTGGTTCCTTTTCCTGATCCCATCAGCCATTCGGCAAGAGCACATGCGTTTGCATCGTTCTGGACGGCTGTTTCCACGCCGAATTCTTCACTGAAAATCCTGGTGACCGGTACATTATCCCAGCCAGGAAGGTTAGGCGGAGAATAAATTATGCCCTTTTTTGAATCGAGAGGTCCACCGCAGCTTATTCCTATTCTTTTCAGTTTGTATTTCTGATTACGGCCCAGCATTGATCTGATCCTGTCCTGAAACTCAGAAAGAATCGCTTCGTATCCTCTTTGCGTGTCAGTATCAAATACCACTTTATCCCTGATTGAAAAGGATTTATCACCGGCCACTATACTGCATTTTGTCCCGCCTATGTCGAGACCAAGATAAATATCAT
>DAIOVL010000005.1:0-17833 GCA_036759025.1 Bacteroidales bacterium | reverse complement strand
CCGGCCACTATACTGCATTTTGTCCCGCCTATGTCGAGACCAAGATAAATATCATCCTGATTTTGATTCATTTATGAAATAAATATAAGAGAATTTGAATATCGTCAGTTATAAATAAAAATTTCATTATCACTTGAAAATCAAATTTATCATGTTCATACTTCCTGATAAGTATTTAAGTGAACAATTTCAGACATCAGATAAAAACCAGGCTATGAGTTCCGCTGCCGGTTTCAACCTTATTACCGTTTTTACGTACCTTCGCCTCTTTCCCGTTCAGTATATATTTCTGAGCATAATCAGGGATGATTACTTCGGTACTTACACCGACAGGGACCACGAGTTCTAACTTCAGTTCATTGCCTCTGCTTTCCCAGTCAACCTTTAAAGTACCATAGGGAGTATCCTTTGTTGTTTTAGCCCATGAAATGCCTTCCGGGATCTGCGGATCTATTAAAACCCGCCGATATGCCGGAAAATCCTTAACCATTTGGATGCCACCCACGGCCTGGTAGAACCAGATACCGATCCCGTTATAGCAATTATGGATGTGGCTTCTGGCTCCGTTCCAGTGTTCCCATGTAGTGGTGGCACCTTTGTCGATCATATAAAGATAGCCCGGGTAATTTCTCTTTTTGAGCATGGTATGGATTAGGTCCGGAGCATGAGCTGCAACAGCCCATTCTGTAAGAACAGGTATTCCTACAAGTCCGCAGGCAATATGTCCGTTGCGGTTTATCTCAGTTTCATAATACAGGTTTTTCCTTACTCTTTCAACCAGGGAATCAGGAACTATACCTGCCAGCATGGGAAAACTTTGATCGATCTGGTATCCTTTGGCATATATGCCTTTTTCGTTATCGTAAAACAATTCATGAACTTTCTTTTTAAGTTCGCTTTCCTTTTGTGCATATGCCCTTATATCATCCTTTTTACCAAGGACATGTGCTATTTTTTGCATGTAACCGTAGCACATACATACGAAGGAATTATTCACAAGGTCGACAGATTCTTCAGAAGTCTGGTCTATTCCTTCGGGTGTTGCCCAGTCGCCAAGGTACCATGATCTGTAATCCGTATCGGGCCATTTTTTCAGTATGCCTGACGACGAATATTCTTCAACGTATCTGAGCCAGTTCTGCATGACCGGGTAATGTTTTTCCAGGATCCTTTTATCTCCGTAGGCGAGGTATGTCTTCCACGATGCTGAAATTATAAATCCGCACCAGTAGGGCCCGCCTCCCGCCCTGTAAGGATTTGGCGCTGTATGCGGCATCCCGCCGTCCTCACGGTTACAGTCGCTCCATGCCTGCAGCCAGTTTGAATAGAGGGGGCCGAGGTCGAACATCATCTGTGCCGTTTCCGTTGAGGCATTCCCGTCACCGCCGTAGCCCAGCCTTTCAATCTGCGGACAGTCGACGATATAACCTCCCAGGCTGAGGCATTGCAGAGTGTAGCGGATCATGTCATGAATGCTGTTCAGGTCAGGATCGGAGCATTCGAATGAGGAGGCCATACTGTAATCAGTATGAATCAGATATGCCGTGACAGATTTTTTTGAAGGTTTCTTATTGAGATTCGATATCCTGACATACCTGAAGCCATGGTAATTGAATTTGTTGATAAAAGTTTCAGTTCCCTCACCTGCTGCGATATATATGTCTTTCTGATTTCTGTCGATGAATTTGCCTCCGGGATTCAGATGATCGCAATATTCCATTATGATCTCCTGTCCTTTCTTAAGTGAACCGAATTCTATCTTCAGCCAGCCTGTCAGGTTCCGCCCCATATCGACAAGGTATGTGCCGTCCTGATTTGCGGTTATTGTGTCAGGGCTGAATGAAGCTATTATCCTGTTGGGTTCCGTCATCTGAGGACTTACCTTATGTTCCGGCACGGTAACCACTGATACTGGAAGCCATTCGAGGCTGTTAATATATTCATGCGACCAGTCACTTAACAGTTGTCCGCCGTTGACTATTTCTCCGCCGAATTTGTCAGGTTTCCAGGAGCCCAGTGTGGAATAACCGCTTACCCTTCCTTTCCAGTTGTTGTTTGTGACGAGTATCGTTTCCCGTTGTCCGGCGCTCAATTTCTCAAGCCGGGCTCTGACGAGAGGGCCATCTGCCACAACACCCGGCAGACCTTTACTGTACCATCCTCTGCCAAGCCATAGAACGAGATCATTATCACCTTCCTTTACAAATGATGATACGTCATAGGTAATGGAATGAGATCGCTTATCGAATTGTGAGACGGCAGGGGAGAGGACGTCATCACCAACCTTTCTTCCGTTTACATATACTTCATGATAACCCAGTGAATTCACGTACAGTAATAATCTTTCAAATGGTTTGGTGAGCTTGAATTCTGACCTGAGCAGGGGAGAGCAGTCAACAGATCCTTCTCCAATAAAACCTATGTAATCTGCATTCCAGTCTTCATTATCAAGGAGGCCTGTGGTGAACCCGGCAACGTCGCTCCATGCTGACACTGACCCTTTTTCGTCCCACATTCTGACCTTCCAGAAGCCTTCTGATCCTGATTTAAGTTCTTTCCCTTCATAGATCACAAGCACAGATTCAGAAGATCTGATCTTACCCGGGTTCCAGAGATCTGCGGTCTCTTCATTCAACAGGGCGCTGTCGCTGGCTACAAGAATCTGATATGCTTTTTGTTGTGTTCCGTTCCTGTCTGATTTGATTTTCCAGCTGAATCCGGGACGATTGCTCCCTATGCCCAGGGGATTGACAAGATTTTCACACTTAAGGTCATACAGCAAATTATTGTTAAGCTTATCAGCACAAGAGTTAAAAAGTAATGCAATGTATGCAGATACTATCAAAGCTGCCCATGTCTTAATAAATACATCTTTAAATGTCACTTTACCGGCTATCCGACACATCATCCTGTAGTTTTATTTAAATTTTTTCCTGTTTATCTGTGAGTCATGAAATTCAATAGTGTTAAATTTAGAAATAATATCTGATTGAATGAAAATTCGGAATAATCAAAACCATGAAGACTTTTTATGCCCTGATCGCGACATTTTTAATCCTCTCTTCGGGCTGTACAAAGCCGAAGGATCCTGTCGATTATGTTGATCCCTTTATCGGGACTGATTTCTTCGGTCACACATTTCCCGGCCCTTCGCTTCCGTACGCAATGGTCCACCTGAGCCCTGATGTTTATACACAGGGATGGACCTATTGTGCAGGATATGTTTATTCGGGAAGTTCAATAATGGGCTTCAGTCACACCCACTGGAGTGGTGTCGGGATGGTGGATGGAGGGGATATACTTATCATGCCCGACGTGGGGGATAAGCTGAGGCTTACACCGGGACCTCCTGACAATCCTGATGAAGGATATCGTTCACGCTTTGACCATGAAGACGAAACTGCTTCTGCAGGTTATTATTCTGTTTTCCTGAAGGACTGCGGTGTATTGGCAGAACTGACATCAACACGAAGGGCAGGATTTCACAGGTACACTTTTCCTGAAGCAGAAAATTCAAGGATCATCATCGACCTGGGCCATCAGATCGGAACTTACAGACCGGAAGAGAAAGCGGAAATAAAGATTATCAATAACTATATTATCGAAGGTGTCAGGAGCACCCGTTCAGGAAAGATCTGGTTTGTCGCGGAATTCAATAAACCCTTTGCCTATTATGGCACTTTCGATACCGATTACAGAACTCCCGAGTCGGATGCCGGGATCTTCCCATATAAAAACGGTGAAAAGGGCGAAAGGATAGGGGCATTTGTTTATTACAGGACCGGAGAAAATGAACAGGTGCTGGTGAAGGTAGGAATTTCCTATACCGGTATTGATGGAGCCAGGAAGAACCTTGCCGGAGAGATCCCGGACTGGGATTTTGATAGGGTAAAGAATAAGGCCCGTGAAGTATGGAACCATGAGTTGTCCAGAATAAAAATAGAGGGAAGTACGGAAGAGAAGAAGGAGATCTTCTATACTGCCCTCTACCATTCACTGCTGGCACAATATATATCACAGGATGTGGCCGGAGAATACAGAGGTCCGGACGAAAAGATACATGTTGCAGAAGGCTACGACTATTACGGCTCCTTCTCATGCTGGGATACATACCGGTCGCAGCATCCTCTTCTGACTCTCGTTGCGGGAGAACATGTAAACGACTTCATAAAGTCGATAGAATCGAAAACCAGGGAATACGGATGGCTTCCTGCCCAGCATTTTAATAATGTATTCGGGGAATCGATGGTAGGCGATCACCTTGTACCGGTAATTGTTGATGCTTTTATGAAGGGATACAGGGATTTCGATTTTGATTTCCTGTATGATGCAATGCGAACCAAGGCCCTGGAACTGCCTTCTACTCCCGTTCCGGCAACTGCCGGCAGGTCGGGACTGCAATATTTTATGGAATCGGGTTATATACCGGTCGACAAGGTGACGGAGTCGGTTTCAAAGACCCTTGAAATGGCTTACGATGACTGGTGTATTGCACAGATGGCCAGAGAACTGGGGAAAGAGGATGATTATGCATTGTTCATGAAGAGGGCAGGCAATTACAGTAATTTATGGGATACCGCAACAGGGTTCATGCGTCCCAGAAATAACGACGGAACATGGCTTGAAGCTGTTGCCGGACATGAACAGGAAATAGTAAGAGAGGGAGATCATTCCTGGTACAGGTATTTTGATCCGCTCCTGGTTGGCAGGCGCCCCAATCGTCATTACACCGAGTCAAATGCATGGCAATATCTATGGTCGGTGCAGCATGATATTGACGGACTCATAGGCTTGCTTGGTGGTAAGGAAGAATTTATCAGCAGGCTCGACACTTTTTTCAATATGAGTCCGGTAATAACACCTCCTAAATATGTCGGGGTAGTCGGGACAATAGGCCAGTATGTTCATGGGAACCAGCCTTCGCATCATGTTGCCTACCTGTATAACTATGCCGCCATGCCCTGGAAGACTCAGGAAAGAGTGAGGCAGGTTTGTGAAGAGCTTTACAGGAGCGGACCGGGAGGACTTTGCGGTAACGAAGACATGGGATCCCTTTCGTCGTGGTACGTCTTAAGTGCAATGGGATTGTACCAGGTTACTCCGGGCTGCAACTATTATGTTATAGGATCTCCGCTCTTCGGCAAGGCAACCATTGACACGGGCAATGGCAGGAGCTTTTCAGTTGAGGCGATAAACAATTCGGCGAAAAATATTTACATACAGTCAGCATCTCTTAATGGCAGGCCGTTGAACAGGTCATGGATATCTCATGCTGAAATCACTGGTGGAGGCGGGCTGGTTTTTGTGATGGGACCGGAACCTGCCAGGGACCGCGGGTTAAGGAAGGAAGATCTTCCTCCCTCATTGAGGTGATTTTCACTTCTCTAAAAAAACTTGACTCGCATTTTAGTATTTCATAACTTTCATTTTCTAAAAAAGTTAGTTGCAGGTTAAAAACCTGTTGTGACTTTAGTTTTTTAACCATTAACCTATTTTAAAAAATGAAAAAAATTATCCTCTTCATGATTTTTGTACTTGCTACAGGACTGGTATTATTCCAGTCGTGTGAGGAGGAGGAATCAGCCGGACCTCCAAAGGCTCAGATCTTTTTCAGCATTGTTGACAAGCAGGTGGCTTTTACTGCTTTGACAAAACGTGTTGAATCCTGGGACTGGGAATTCGGCGACGGGGAATCAAGTACAGAACAGAATCCTGTCCACATCTACGACGATGGAGGCTATTATGATGTCGTACTTACCGGTACGGACAAGAATGGCGTTACCGCTGTTTCGTCTGTCAGCATTGCAGTGGCTGTAACTCCTTATGTGTTGCTTACAGGCGGGCCAACAAATCCCGATGGGAAAACGTGGAAACTGACTGCCAGTCACAGCACTAATGACAAACTGGTCAATGCCGATGCTACCTTTACCCTGGCAGATCCTGACATCCCGGTACTCCCACAGGGAGCATTCAGCCTGTTTTTAGGCATGGGAGAAGTGTATGAGGACACTTACACTTTCCATTATGACGGAAGTTATTCCCATGACACAAAAGCTGATAATGCTGCCTTTGCAGGAATTGTACACCAGTTTCTGACCACGGGGGGCGCAAATATTGTAAACGACGGAGGATCCGATTTTGGCCTCTGCACAGCATTGTATACACCCCAGGCGGGAGCTACCTTCACTTACGTCGAAGAGGAAGATTTTACAGTAGCTTCAGTTTATGGTCCGGGAGGCCAGTTGACATATCCGGGTGTAAGTACACTTGATTTCTCGGGGACCGAGTTTGTAGGTTTCTGGGATTATCAGAGTAAGGTAATTGTCCAGGAGATAACTGACAAAACGATGAGACTGGTAATGTTCATGTCTGCCTCAGCGACCTATTATCCTCTCAACACCCATGCCCTTATCCTCACCTTCTCATTGGTCGAATAACATATACAAATTAATTTTTAGACATGAAATCATGAAAAGCAAATACAGGCACCATATTAATCTGATATTTCTGCTGGTTTTTCCGGTCCTGCTAATGCTGTCACCGCTAACCCATGCCGCAGATACGGATTCAACAGATCCTGACCGTCAGGTTGCTAACTCACTGAATCATCAGGCATTTGTGGTTACAGGGACGGTGACTTCAGGTACTGATAAGGCACCACTGGCAGGAGTAAGTATTCAGATAAAACAGACACAGAGAGGAACTTTTACCAATGCTTCCGGTTCATATAGTATTGAAGTACCTGATGAAAATTCTGTCCTGATCTTTTCTTTTATCGGCTATACCACGGTAGAGCTACCTGTTAACGGACGCAGGATCATCGACGTAACAATGAATGAAGATATGCTGGCTCTCGATGAAGTGGTCGTAACCGCACTGGGTATTACCAGAAAACAGAAATCACTTGGATATTCGATTGGAACAGTAAGCGGTGAAAATCTTACAAGAGTAGTTCAGGAAAACACTATCAATTCCCTTGCCGGTAAGGTTACCGGTGTCCAGATAAGCAGCACGGGAGGAACTGGTTCTTCGGTAAGTATGGTTATCAGGGGGGCCACCTCGCTTAGTAACGATAACCAGCCTCTATTCGTAATCGACGGGGTACCAATTGTTAACACCCTTAATAACATTTCGGGCTTTGGAAGTGACAACCGTGTTGACTATGGAAATGCAATTTCAGACTTAAATTCTGACGATATTGAAAGCGTTTCTATCCTCAAGGGACCGGGTGCCGCAGCCTTATACGGATCGAGGGCCGGTAACGGTGTTGTGCTGATAACAACAAAGTCGGGGCATAAAGGTCAGGGTATAAAGGTTAATATCAGTTCCAATACGGTGCTGGATATGCCTTATAAATATTTTCCTGTTCAGAAGAAGTTTGCCACAGGCACTTTCTCATTTACTCCTGACGATTTTCCCCCGGGCTATGTATTGGAGGTAAACGAAGGTGAAGGTTTCGGAGCAGGTATTGAACTCGATAAGGAATATTTTGCTGTCAACTGGAACAGTCCTCTCGATGCCAACGGATTCAGGGTGCCAACTGAACTTGTCAGCCATCCCGATAATGTCGCAAATTTCGTTCAAACAGGGATTACAACAACAAATGAAATATCCGTTTCGAACAACAGCGGTCTGATGAATTACAGGATAGGCGTATCCAATATGTCGAACAGGGGGCTGGTTCCCAATTCAGACCTGTTCAGGAATAACCTTGCTGCTTCCGCTTCGGTAAAAGTCCGCGACAATTTAACGGTAAGTTCCAATATTAACATTAACATGTCGTGGTCGAACAACCGTCCGGCAAGTAACAGGGGAACCAACCCTCTTCAATGGGCATATAATGTCCCCCAACATATAGATATTCTTGATCTTAAGGATTACTGGGAAGAAGGACAGGAGGGTATACAGCAGAAGACTCCTTATTTGGGGATCTATAATAATCCATATTTCCTGGCGTATGAGGTGAATAACAGTTATAACAGAGACAGAATATTCGGCAATCTGAAGGCGGAATGGAAGATCACAGATGACCTGAGCCTTATGGGAAGATATTCCATAGACCAGTTCTCTGAGAAAAGGGAATCAAAAATTGCACCCAGTTATACGGGAGAACCAAATAACGGGGCATACGGAGTTCAGGATATTACAAGCTATGAACGAAATGTCGATGTCCTTGCAAGCTACTTAAAACTTATTTCAGATTTCAGTCTTTCTTTCTCATCCGGAGCTAATGCACTGTACAAGAAAGGAACATCCATGAGTAGTTCCTCTATGTCGGGAGCTGGACTCATCGTTCCGAATGTATATACTCTCAGCAATATTAAATCCGGATCCCTGAATTATGGTAGTTACTGGTCTCAGAAAGCGATATACAGTGTATACGGGCTGGTAAATCTTGGGTGGAAAGATATGATATACCTCGATCTGACAGGCAGAAATGACTGGTCGAGCACCCTGCCAAAGGAAAACTGGTCTTACTTTTATCCTTCAGCATCACTGAGCATTCTGGTGGACCAGATGATGGATTTAGGAAAGAATGTGGATCTATTTAAAATAAGGGGTGGATGGGCAAAAGTTGGTAACGATACTGATCCGTATCAACTCTACAATACCTATGGCAACGCAGGCCAGTGGGGTGATGCAACCCGCCTTACCAAATCAGGACAGATACTTACCCCAAACCTGAAGCCGGAAGAGGCAGTATCTAAGGAAGCCGGTCTTGATCTGAATATATTCGGGAACAGGTTACGCTTTGAAGGAACATATTACGTTGTTGAAAACAAGAACCAGATAATCAGGAATATCCCGGTAGCCAGCTCCACAGGTTCCGATAATGTAAATATCAATGCCGGCCTGATCAGAAGCAAGGGATGGGAAATATTGATCGGGGGGACTCCCGTCAGAACTCCGCTGTGGAACTGGGATATAAGTGCCAATTTCACACGTAACAGGACCTGGGTCGTGGAAATTGCTGAAGGGATTGATGTGATAAGGTTCTGGGAAGATGCTAAAGGAGGTTCCTGGTCTTATGTGGGCGATGAAATCGGGACGATTTATGATGCTGAAATGATAACGGTAACCGATCCGTCATCTCCCTACTTCGGATATCCGGTACTGAGTCCTGCTGATCTGGAATGGGAATCTGTCGAAATGAGAGATACTAAAAACAAGATCGGAAATTATAATCCCAGGTTTATAATGGGACTGCAAAGTTCACTCACGTACAGAGGATTTTCTCTTAATATGACATTCGACTGGCGAAACGGAGGTCAGTTCATATCCCAGACCCAGAGATATATGGCTGAAGATGGTCACTCACAGCTGTGGCTCGATAACCTTATCAATCCCGGAGGAAGAACAGGTAAGGAACTGCGCGACTGGCTGGTTGAAAATGAGGATAAACTTATTAGAAACGGATTTCATGTTGTGGGAGGTCCGACTGTTGACTATGGAGGATTTGAGGAAAACTACAGCGGAGTGTATGTGTCCGATGGAGTATTCGTTCCCGGAGTATGGGCTGTCGATGACGGTGAAGGAGGAGTTACCTATGTGGAAAACCTCGGAGAAGAAGGAACACTGATACTTCCTTATGTGGTAAGTTATCCCTGGGGATTTGCAAAACCATCAATGTTTGATTCAGATTTCATAAAACTAAGAGAAATTTCCCTGAGCTACAGCGTACCCCGCAGTTTCTTAACCCGGTTAGGGGCAGTGGAGAACATCTCAATCTCTCTGTACAGCCGGAATATTATCCTCTGGACAAAAGCTAAAGCAGGGATAGATCCTGAAAGAGCTTTCCAGGCTGAAGGGTCTACCGGCGGTACCAGGGGTACCCAGTTCAAACAGGGAATTGAAAGATACAACCTTGAGCCGTGGGTTATACCTGTTGGTATAAAAATAGACATGACATTTTAGCTAATCTTAAAATCTGCAATTATGTACGCAAGAATAAATAAGATAATATCAGCTCTGGTCCTGCTGACGGTTTTAATGATTGCATGCCAGAAGCTGGAAGACCTGAACATAAATCCTAATGGGGTTGATCCTTCAAATGCCAAACCCTACCTTCTTATGGCTACGGTATTAACTTATACCGGGCAGAATGTCGTCGGGCTTGGATTCGGCGATATTGCCGGCGTCATGCAGCATACCCAGAAAGACGGCTGGGCAGGAGGCCATAATTCGTATGACTGGTCGGACCAGAACTGGGGAAGCTATTACGGAATCCTGAGAAATACAGAGGAAATGCTTAAGAAATCTGAAGATTCGGGATTGGAATTCTATGAAGGTGTTGCACTGGTTATGAAAGCATATAATTTTGGATTAATTGCCGATTTGTGGGGCGATGCCCCTTTCTCAGAAGCCCTGAAGGGAGAATCAGGAAATTTGAAACCCGTTTATGATTCCCAGAGAGATATTTATCTGGGTATACTTGGCTTTCTGGAAACTGCAAATACCTTACTGTCAAAAAGTCAGAGCGAATATGAGGAAGTAAATGCAACCCAGGATGTAGTTTACGGAGGTTCTGCTGCCAAATGGAGGAAGTTCGCCAATTCTCTGGCCCTCAGATATTATATGAGGATATCAGGAAAAGAACCATCCCTTGCTCAGGACGGAATTGAAAATATAACTACCCACCCCGATCAATATCCGTTGATCACTGATGCTGCTGATGATGCAACAATTAAATACATCGGCAACAGTTCCTCCGATTCATGGCCCTGCAATACGGTATATGACCTCAGTGAAAGCAACTGGAGACGGATAAAAATGTGTGCTACGCTGGTTGAGAAACTTCAGGAACTTAATGATCCCCGGCTTGGAGTATGGGCAGGTAAAGTGCAGATTCCACTTGTGGTTGATCCGGCAAAACCCGATGGATATGATGAAATCGTTGACGGAGAACGGATAATAGCCCAGGATGTAGCCGATGCTTACGAATCGGTATACGGGTTCGAGATAGATGAAGATCCGGAATATGTAGGATTGCCTCCGGCATGGCATATGGCACCTCAGGCCTATAATCTTTGTCCGACTTTGGAACAGGCTCCCTTAAATCCGCATGTTTCACATATCAGCGATCTCTACAAAAAAGCTTCCGACGATTTGCTCAGAGCCCGCCTCATTACAGCTGCCGAAGTCAATTTCATCCTTGCAGAAGCTGCACTTAAAGGATGGTCTACCGGAGGTTCTGTTAATGATCATTATGAAGCCGGAATAATTGCGTCTTTCAAATCATGGAACCTCGGCAGCCTGTCAGATGATTATATTGAAGAAACAGGAGTGGTTTATAATGGCACCCTGGACCAGATCATGGAGCAAAAATGGATTTCCGGCTGGAGCGCAGCTACTGAATCATGGTTTGACTACAGAAGAACAGGATTGCCTGCTCTGAACCCGGGTACGGTAGTTAAAAGAGAAGCACTTCCTATAAGGTTTTATTACGGCACAAACGAGCTTTTATACAATACAGAAAGCGCTGAAGATGCAATTGAAAGCCTTGAAGCAACAACCTTTTCATCAACAGACGGTAAAAACAGTGCCTGGTCGCGAACCTGGCTTACCCAGGGTACCGGAGAACCATGGTAATTCATGTCAGATAACAACTAATACGCTGTCTTAATGAATGTAAAAATCTGTTTTTTACTGTTACTGTTATGTATCTGCCAATATTCATATTCGCAGACACTGGCAGAAGAACTTGGTTATAAACCAGATGACAGGCTTTTAATAATTAACTGTGACGATGTGGGAATGTGTCATTCAGCAAATGTTGCCGTTATAGAGGGGATGGAGACGGGACTCATAACATCGGGAACAATAATGACACCCTGTCCCTGGTTTGGAGAGATAGCAGCCTATGCCCGGTCACATCCTGAAAAAGACTTTGGAGTTCATCTTACTCATACATCCGAGTGGAAATTTTATCGCTGGGGATCCGTTGCTTCACGCGAATCAGTAACAGGTCTTTATGATCCGCAGGGCTATCTATGGAAAAGTATAGAAGAAGTTTATGCACATTCAACGCCGGAAGAAGCTCTGACTGAGGGACGTGCCCAGATCAATAAAGCTATTGAAGCCGGAATACCGGTTACACACCTGGATTCACATATGGGAACTCTGCAGTATAATCCTGAATATATGAATGTTTATGCTCAACTAGCCCTTGAATTCAATCTTCCTCTCAGAATGGCATCTCAACTGACAATGCAAAGTTTTGGATTTCCCGGTTTGCGGCGGCAATTTAAAGAACAGGGTATTGTTTTTCCCGATTATTTTATCTACGATGAGCTGGAAAATTATAAGGAAGTTAAATTTTTCTGGGAAGAAATATTAGATAACCTCAAGCCGGGAGTTACTGAACTGTACATTCATGCATCAAAGGAAAGCGAGGAACTGAAAGCTATCACCAACAGCTGGAAAGTAAGAGTGCAGGAAGCAGATCTCTTTACAAAAGATCATGATATCAGGCAAATCATAAGGGACAGAAATATTATACTGATCGGATACCGTCCGCTGATGGAACTGCAAAGAAAGAACAGGAATACTGATGAAAAATAAGACGGATCACTCTCATGAAAAAGATCGTATCCGGACTGCTGGTCTTACTTGTATGTTAATCCCTTTTTTTATGCAGGAGTAACCGGGAGCCAGAGTCCTGTAAACAGGGGAGAAGGATTCCTTTAAGCTCAATATATGGGGGAAACACTTGCCAACAGACTTCTGGTGTGCATTCAGGAGATAACTCTTAATTACCACCAGGAGGTATCTGAAAAAAGATTTTAAAAAAGATATTGTTTGAAAAAATCATTCATCATTATTTTAAAATAGTCATTCACCCTTTTTACAACATCCATGGTATGTGGCCAAAGGGGTAAGCGGTGGTATACACAGGGAACACCAAGCCTGTCGAGCCCGGCCTTCAGTGTGTCCGACTGGCTAACCGGAACCAGCTCATCAGAAGTGCCGTGAAAGATCAGGGTGGGAGGATCATTTTCGTCGATATATTTAAGCGGTGAGGCTTCGGCAAAGAGATCCGGAGCCTCCTGGTATGTGTGAGCCAATAGTGCCACCACCTGCGGTTTTTCCCTGGCGTATTCTGTGGTAAGGTCAATGGGGCCATAGATATCTACGACCGCTTTTACTTTATGGTTTTTTCTCTGAACAGAGTCAATATCACTGAAATCAGCAGGTCCTTTCCAGCCGTAAGCTGCAAGGAGTGCGAGGTGCGAGCCTGCCGATCCCCCGATAAGTGCAATGCGGTCAGGATCATAACCGTATTTTTCCCCATTTTTGAAAAACCATCTTACGGCACCAGTAACATCTTCCACACATGCCGGATATGGGCCGTCTTTCAGCAGCCTGTATGAAACAGTTGCCGTAACATAGCCTCTTTTTGCAAAATCGACAAGGTAAACAAGGTAATCGGAACGCTTCCCGCTCTTCCAGGAGCCACCATGAATAAAGACCAGTAAAGGTAAAGGGCGATTGATATTCTTTGGCCTGTATATATCAAGCTGTAAGGACTTGCCGTCAATATTCTTGTACTCTATGTTTTTAATCTCTTCAATATCCTCAGGTATTGGAGGTGTCAGGTTCACCGGCTTTTCCAGTCCTGTCTTTACAGCCAGGTAATTTGTGGCAACAAAATGATAGCCTGCCGGTTTCTTATCCGGAAATAAAATCCCTATAGACCGTGGGATAAGCATGGCAATACAAAAGACGGCAAGTATCACCACGACAATTATCAGAAGTCGTTTTATTAGTTTTAATATCATGGCCGTAAACTCAGTTCTGTCAGCATCTCTTTAAGGTTTCTGTAGATCAGCGGGGCAGTTTCCGGACCCAGGGAATTCTCTTCGCCATAGGGTGCGTCATCCCTGCCATATGTGAATGGTGCACTTACATCCCACTGGCTTTTTGGAATGATATAACCGATTTCGTCGTTGGTCAGGCCGAAAACGAATTTGTATTTTCCTGGCATCATATCCCTTACAGACGGTAATTCAACAGGTTCAATAACGAAATCGCGGCCATCCGGTGCTTCAATACCTCCGTTAATGATTTCAGGATAGACTTCACCCGGCAGAGTTGCAAATGAGAGTGGACCTATGGTGAAAACCGCGAGTTCGGAGCGCATTTTCATCCAGCCGGTGGTTCCCCGGTCGAGAATACCCAGAAATGTTGCCAGTTTAAACAATCTGTTCTGAATGGGGAGTGTAATGGTTTTGACTATCAGTGATATTCCTGCAGAGTCAACTGTCTCAGCAGACTGTTCCATGGCCTGCAGGGCCAGCAGGGCCAGAGTTTTTCCCTGTGCTTCCGCTTTTTCAAACGAAGGTTCACGGAATTCCTGTCCTGTGAACGGATCGCGGACCGGCAGACTGGGGTGGGTTGTCATCAATCCTCCCAGGGCTCCGTTAATGTACACTGCGACTCTGCCGGTGCCTGCCATAATAAGGCTGTCTCCATTGCGTATGCCTTTTTCAACCCCTTCACGTACAAAATGGGGGAAATCGGAAGTGACAAGCAGATTTCTGCTCCATAGTGTTTCCGGATGATCTGCCCATGCAATGAGAGTGCCAAGTGTATGGCCGTCTTCCCTGCTGACGGCTCTTATTATTCTCAGACCGGGATCCAGGACTTCAGGTTCTCGTGTATCCTTTACCAGTTGTATTGCTCCTGTTGGATCTTCCGAGATCTTCAGAGTTGCCGGTTTCAGGTTGTTTACTGCACTTATGACTGATTTAACTGCCTGTTCTTTTACATATTCCATATAATCATCATCAACACCTGTTCTAAAGGGAGATTGGCCCCACAGACCGAGCAGGTCGGGACATTCATGGGAATGAGTTGAAGCAATAATAGTATATGTTACACCGGCCGAAGCGGGAATACGTTCCCGGACGTCAATTACATCGCAGTTCATAAATCCGATGGCATCAAGTACGACGACAGCCAGTCTTGTTTGTCCGTCATCCAGGACCATGGTTCTTGCCCACAGGTCGTCATGGATTCCATTGGCTGCCCTGCTGTTGCTGAAGCCGGCAATCCATACCGGATCAAATTTTCCGTTCCCGTTACCGTCGGTGAAGGTGTCACCGTCTTTCGGTCTGTACCTTGAATTGTTATTTGCATCGGTCCACCTGTCGGGCACTTCCGGTGTGATGGGGATTGCAGCAAATCCTGCTTTTAAAGCTGAAGATTGTTTGCTGATGATCTTCATATCAGCATTATAACCGGGGTGCCTGTCTTTCAGGGTTATAATTCCGGTCACTATAATAGCTGCCAAAATTATAAGCAGGATCAGGATCAGTCCTTTCAAAATATTTTTCATAAGTATGAATTTCAGGTTATCTCGTTTATTATTTGCCAGAAGGGGTATTGCCTGAGGGCTCACTAATTACACCCAGGAATCGGCCTGCCCAGTAAGGCAATAACCAGATATCGCCGGCACTGTATTCTGATCTTCCGTCGTCGCCCCCGTCCAGATCGAAACGGTTTGCATTATGCCTTGATATCCTCAGCTCATCCGGGGGAAGGACCTCTCTGATTGACTGGTTCCTGAAATTTGGTTCCAGAAATTCAATGTCTTTCCTGTGACTGTTTTTAACTGTCCAGTTGATAAGGTCCATCGGATATTCCTGTAAATACCATATTGCCTCTTCAAGATCGATATCTTCAGCCCCCGTGATCGCCGTAAGGATATTCCACAATGCTTCCTTTTCTGGTCTTTCTGCTTCCCAATGGTCAAGGATGGCCTGCCTGTATTTTGCCTTCAGGGTATCATTGAAAGCATACCTGTACAAACCCCAGTAACCGCAAAAATACATCTCATCGTCGGAGTGGTTCCATCCTTCCGACAAGAGACGGCTCAGGGCATCTGCTTCTTCAGGAACCTTTCCTATTTCCTCCATTGGCCTCATCAGGTTTTCCAGATACCCGTGTTCTGTCAGAAGGTAAAACGCTGCCTCTTTATATTTTTCCTTGCCGGTGAAATGATAAGCTGTCTGCAACATGCCGGTAATATTCGAGGAATTCAGCTTCCGGTCGCCGATCATTGCAGAAAAGCCGTTCACATATTCAGGGTTCCACCGTCCCCACCGGGTTGGTTGCCCGTCCCAGTCGACCAGGTAAAAATTGTTCTTTAGAATATGTGACATCAGGGTGTCAATAAGTTCCACGGCTTTATTTCGGATATCAGGTTCTTTAATGAGCTCGGCTATTACACCGAAGGCGAAAATATGCCCGATAGCCTCGTCACTGCTTGTAGTGGATTTCCAGTCCCATTCAGGATCTTCAGCCCGGCGCCAGGGTGTATCATCATATTTGTATCCTCTTCTTTCAAATGAGCGGGCGGGGAAGCCCGGCACAGGATTGATCGTGTATAACCTTTCCATGGCTTCGAGAGCTTCCCTTATATTTGCCAGAGCGTCTGCTGATTGTGTTACTGCGTAGCGAAATGTCTCTGCTGCAAGATACATCGAAGTCCATAATCCGTCGTTGTCGGAATCTTCAACACTTCCGCTGGTGACATCTCCCTTTTTCATCCCTGAGGATGTAGAATTGAATCCGTTCCGGACATGCCGTTCACGAACCTGTTTTTCGAAGAAAATGGCCTTTTCATGCAAGGTCATTTCCATAAAACAAATCTTTGCAAGTCCGCGGGTTGTAAGAATAAGGACTGAATTCTCCGTTCCCTTCGAAATACTTACCACGGTATCAGAAGGTATCCATCGTTCGGAACCATAGTAATCGAATTTCCCGTCCTCCCTTAGCATCATGGCGCCCCATGTTGATCCGAACCAGAGGTTGCCATCAATTTCACATACTGCAGTTAATTCATTCCATGGCAACTCGCGTTGAATATCACCGCTTTGCATCCTGGTCCTGGTATCAATTTCCAAATACCCGTCCGAGGTACCGGCAATTAGTCTATTACCTGTTATTTCGATACAAGTAAGATTTTCATTATCCAGGATCTTTTCAATCGTTCTTTTTTCAGCATCGAAATAATTAAGGGATCTTTCCCCAAGTATCCAGAAGGTGTTATTTGTCTTATCGAAGCGGATATCCCGTATTTCTTCATTGTTAAGTGAGCCGGTCCATAATTGTCCTGAACCATTAATTAGAACAAGGTTTCTTCCGTCGGAGATCATGAAGTGAAAATCTGTTCCTCCGGCCAGCAGTTTTGCACCGGGGAGTAGGTGGCGTGAAAACAGCTTCCCGGCCCAGGCATTGCTCAGAACTGCCTCATCATCTACATAAACCAGCTGCCCGTCATATAGTGATATCCCTGCTATGTTCTTATCTGCAATTGGCCGGTACTGCCTGTCTTTTACAAGTGTGCCCGGAAATAACATTTGTCCGGCATGTGGTCTCATAAGACCTTCAGAAGAAAATATTTGAACATATCCGTTCCTGTCGGCAACTACTTTTAAAAGCTGAATACCCGAATCGTTACAATAATATTTTATGGAATAATCCTGGATGAAGGGGATGTCAATCCATAAGGAGCCCCCTGATTCATTGTTTTGTGAGTTGGGTGCAGAACAGTTATTTAACAGAATTGTTAAAGAAAGCAATAACAGAATGCTTTTGTTCCAGATGTATGCCATGGTCATTTGGTTTTGGTTATAGCCGGGATTGAGATACGGGTCAGGACAATTTAGATAATTTATAAATTATTTATAAAGATAGGATATTAAAAATAAGGTTGGCGGATGTCTTACACAGCCTGTTTTTTCAGAGACTGGGATGAGCTCATGTAATACCAGTGATTGCTCACTTCGTTCGCGATCCCTTTGGGAGGCTCCCTGCAACGACAAATTAC
>DAIOVL010000004.1:155919-202891 GCA_036759025.1 Bacteroidales bacterium | reverse complement strand
AATCCGCCACCGACCTCAACCCCGCTAAAACCCCTTGATTATCGAAGGGGTTTTTTTGTTGTGGGACAACTTTTGGGACGTTTGGGTAATAAACAGGTACCAGAATATTTCAGATCTCATTGACAAAAGTGACCTTTCTGTAAGGCGGATTGCTGGTATAACCGGACATTCTGTTAATACGGTCAGAAAAATAAAGAGTTAAAACAAGTATTATAATATTAGAGCTTAAAAAATTCATAATACTTAGTTTCTATCTGCTTTATCTCTTTGTTTGTCAGACTATTAAATTCTTTTCTTTTTGCTCTGCCTGATAATATTCCATTATTTTGATCCAGAAATCGAATCAGGAGTGAAACAAACTTATCAGGCATTTCAAACTTATTATCGAGCCAGCTTTTCATTTCATCATATTTTCTGAGATAAGACACCTCTTCAGGTATAATATCATCAATTGTTTTTCTAATACACTCAAATAAGAATTCTGCCAATTGTGTTGCATCAAAATACCGGTAATAATCGATTGTATTGTTTAATACTTCAACATTATGGTCTTCGGTTTCTCTCCATTCAATAAAATCAAGTAATGGATGGGAGTATGATTCAAGAACTTTACGGTAGTCATCTATTCTTTCAAGAATAGCAGCAGATACCGGGAATACAATTCCCTGTGGCGTAAATCCTGATGTAGCCAAAAGGTGATGAATTAAATATCTATGGATCCTACCATTACCGTCAACGAAAGGGTGTATAAATACAAATCCAAAAGCTACCAATGTGGCAGCAAGGACTGGATTGAATTCTGATTTTTCCAGTTTTTTTGATGTTTCAATTAATCCATCCATCAGAATCTCCAAATCCTGCCACCTAGCTGAAATATGTTCCGGAATAGGTTCACCTGAAGTCCGATCATGTTCTCCGATAAAACCTCCCTCAACCCGGAAACCCATTTTGATAAATCGCTTACTTTCAATAACAATCTGTTGGAGTCTCATAAACTCATCTTTTGATAGTGATTTTGTTCCTGCTTGCCCAATAACTTTTCCCCATCGGATTGCTCTGGTATGGGTAGGGTTTTCTCCTTCTATATTGAATGAAGCTTTTGAATCTTTTAGCATTAAAAAGGCAGAAGTTCGAAGTAAAATATCCTTATGTAGCCCACTAATTATTTTCATCGTTTTTCCAGAAAGATCTTCTTTTATATAGTTTTCAAGTTTTTCAGTTTTTAATATTAAAGGGCAGAAATTTGATGTTCCTGGAAGGTTATTAAGAATTCTATGTCGGCCTGAGTTTATCCCCTTTACCGTTGCATATTGCAGTTTCTCATCTATTAATGGAACATAATTGCCCTCTTTTAAATCAACAATATCCAGAGCCTCATGCAGCAACCATTCATATAAGAACCAAATCTTACGACTATACTGGCTTAGAGGTTCTTTAATAACCATTGTTTCTATGGTCTCCTTATCGGCCAGATCGAATAACTTTTTAAAAAACAACAAATTAATTCCCTCATATTTAAGGGCAAAGGTTAAATGGCCATACAGTGAATCCTGTGGCATGTAACGAGGAGTATAAACTAACCATTCCGGTGTACGGTATTGTCTGTGTTTTTCACTTATCACTGCTAATTGTGCAGGTAATGGGACGGCTAAATCCAGAGAATCAATGATAGCCCCATATCCTACTAAGGTTGCTTTTTCCGGAGTCTGCCTTCCATGAAAAACATTTATTTCTTGTGAAAAACATTTATTTTCTATCGATATCTGTGAAAAACGTTTATTTGCAGCCATTATAAATAAATATTATGTATATGCAAAGATATATGAAAAACATTTATTTTACATGAAATATATTTAAAAAACATAAATTACTATGAAAAACAGTTATAATTGTATTTAATCTATGAAATATGGTTATTAAAATAATGCCTGATTTATTGCCATTCCTTCAGGAACTCTTTAAATAGTGCATCAGCCAATGCCATTGACCACTTCCCTCCAGAATTAATTGATCACTCCTGGACGGCTGTAAATTGCTTTTATCATGCGTCTTATATTTTTGAATAGGGAACCGGCCAAAAGTGGTCAAAGCTTCCGCCTTTTAAAGATAAGAAGTCGGTAAAATTCCTCAGATAGATTTTGCAATGCTAAAAACTACCTCCCAGGCCTAATGACAGAACTTGTTGGTTCTCCCATAAATTAAAAGACAGGCCTGTTACAAGAATAGTATTCTGAAATAACCGTCTTGAAAATCCCAGGTCAATTGTGGCAGTATACCAAGCATCAGTTGGAAAGGCTGATGCCCCAAGCCTTAGAGTGGTCTTCCTGCCAATTGTTTTTGCAATTCCACCTCCGGCGGCCGGTGAAAAGACTGTTTTTTCATTATCTTCTAAGAATGAAGTATATTTATTAAATCCAAATTCTCCATATAAACCCAAACCATAAACCCATGTAAACATGTAGCCTAATTCAATAGAGAATGGGATTGAAAGGTCATCAACTTCGCCAGAAAATTTTTCAGCCGAATTAAGAGATATCCTGGTTAAGACATAGATACTGTTCCAGATTTTTTTAATCCGTGCGAAGTATTCAATTGAATCCGGATGACTCAGTGAAAATTTATCTTTGAAGTATATTCTACCCTCTGAAACCAGATCACCAGTCGACTTAATATCTATATACCCTGCTATTTCAGGTTTTATCGGCACTTTTATTCCGGTTATGGGAGACACATAATATTTTGGCTGGAAAAGACCCAAACGAGTCCCTATGCTTATTTTCTGGACATATCCTCTATCCACTGTTGCGTAGAATGCTGAGTCATTATTGTCCAAATATCTTTCAGGCTTCGATTTGACAGACTTTTTCGTGATCTGAGTTATCCGGATATCATCCTGGGGAGTATCAGACAAAGGTGTTCTAGCAGGTGAATTCTTGTTTTCATCTCCGTCAGGTGTGATGCTTTTTACCGGGACATTTTCTTTTAAAATTGCATCTTCTGTTGTTAAAACGGTATTGAAATAAAAATCCCCAGTCAATGAGGTTGACTCCCAGGGTATTTGTTGTTTATTGGATTTCTCAACCACATAACCTCTTACATTTTGAAACATCTGCAAAGCTGTAATATTTGGGATGGAGATGTTATCTAAAAGTGCTGAAGTATATAACCCGTTTTTGCCGCTGCCATCCGAAGCTGTTTTCCCCGGGGCAGTTGCATAGGCAATCAATGTGCCGGATGGGGCTGTCATTGTTGCAAGCCCTCTTCCTGTAGTTGAGCGTGTCCAGCTTCTTTCAAAAGGATTGTCCCTGCAGGCGTCAAGAATCACAATTTTTACTTCTGCACCCGATTCATCCATAAATGACACAACTCTGTCAGCCTGCACGCAATCAAATTCAACTTGTGTTTCAGCAACTAATTGTGCATCTACAGGGATAAGATAATTCATACCTTTGACCTGAATACCATGACCTGCATAATAAAATAAACCTACGTCATAGTTTCTTAATCTCATCCCAAAATCGTCTATTGCTTTTTTCATCAGGTTTTGATCAAGATTCTCAAATTCCAGAACTTCAAAGCCCAGTTTCTGTAAAGCAATTGTCATTGCTCTTGCATCATTTTCCGGATTGGCGAGTGTGCTCCCAATATAATTGCCGTTCCCAATGACTAAGGCAAGTCGTTTCTCCTGTTGAATGTTTTGTTTTGTGGTTGATTGACCAGATAAAGGAAAGGCAACTAAAAAAACAAGTAAGGAATGAATTAGGTATCTTTTCATAAAAAAAAGACATTAGAGAGCTTAAATCTAGTAATTTATTCTGTTTGGGCACTAAATAAACCCCCTCTTAATATTGGAAATATAAATTTTTTTAAGCTTTTCTAAGGGTTTTACTGGTGACTTTCATCATTATAATGATTTTCAGACACTTCAGTCACAAACATTCGCTAAAATCCAATAAAATGAAGACAAAACTCAAAGGAGTCATTACAGTAATTGGTCACACAGAACACGGCATAAATAAATAAAGAATTAATCGCCGCCACCGACCTCAAAAACCCCCTGATAAACATGGGCTTATATATTGATGGTGGCACATTTGGTGGCAAAAAAAATTCTTTGACAAATAAAAAAACAGTAAAAAATATGCAATTCAGGTTCTGGTAAAATGAAAACCTGATCAACGTTCTTTAGAGAATATAGTCTCCAGGTTTAAAAGCAATTCTTTGTGTTTGCCGGGATTGGATTTAATCAGATTCTGAAGATTTAAAAGTTTCCACTGAACAGCTGGCATATCCTTTAGTTTCGCATATGGAAATAGATCCCAATCCGGGTCCCCACGTTTAAAACTGAGCAAAAAAGATCGATCCGGATCGGTTAGACTTGAATTTACAGTATCGATAAGTTTCTTTCGAGTATTTTCAAAGTCGTCATATGTGAATTGAATGTCGGACATGCCCAAGAACTGTTTTTCAAACGCTGCACGCTGATCCAACAGATGAGGTTGCAATACCTCGAGTATCGTTCTCATATGGCTAACAATTGCCTGAATGAAACCATTCTTAATATCCTTGGTGTACCCTGATTCCTGAAATAATAAAAACACATCAAACAGATCCCTGGGATGTTGCCTGTCAAGTGCTGCACATATTTTTTCACCATAAAGTTCTGCATCAGAAACTACCTGTATTGCAGCAAATTTTTTAAATCGCTCCTGTACCGTTTCATTTACCTGAAGTAATCTCACTGGATGGAGATGGCCACGAGTTGTCGTATTTACTTCAATTTTTATTTGTGCATTTTTAGATTGGACAAATAATTTAACATCATTTCCTTCAATGACATGATTATTAACGGTACTCCCTGGAATTGATTTGGTTATACGTTCCCTGATCCTGCCCAATGAATCAGAAATATTGGACAGCGCAGTTTCTCTGTTATCAATTGGCAGATAGGTAAGGTCAATATCGATCGATAGGCGGGGCATATTCCGCAAGAATAGATTAATAGCTGTTCCGCCCTTTAATGCAAGAGTCTTCTCTGTTGCAATATGAGGTATCACTTGCAGAAGCAGGTCAGCCTGAGTTAAGTATGATTGATTGATCATTATGCCGTCAATTCTCCTGGTACTGATATTTTGTACTTTGATATATAAACGCCCCCTTTTACAATAACTCTGTCCCCGGTTCCTAGTTCTATCCTGGATTGATCAACAAAGTCCAACCACTGATGATTAGCTTTAGAAGCCATAAATAGAAACAGGCGTTTAACTTTTATGGAGTTGCAATTTTCAAGCAATTCCTGCAGGGTATTTGGGCGAAGATTTGCAAGACCCTCAAATATTTGATAGCATTCCACCATATCGAACCGATCAGGAGCCAGGTACAAACATTCAAGTATTGCACGTTCAGGGGATGATATTTGAAGTTTCAGGCCATCCAGGGAATATTCAAACAAAGCAGAGTTCGCATCCAGAAATTTAGTTTTGACATGTACTATTTGATTGCTCCATTCCTGCGTGAGAAACCACTTTGGCAGTTTTACATATTGTGGTGAAAACAGATAGAGCTGTTCCTTTTCCATTCTTACGTAATGGGATAGTCCCTGAAGTGATAGGGATGTCAAACCACCAACATGGACATGCACTTCGGTTTGCCTTTGCAATGAGTTCAAGGCTCCTGTCCATTGCACATTTTCATGTGGCCGTTTGAATGCTCCGTTTCCATATGATTCAAGCCAGCCGCTTTTCAGATAATATTGTTGCAGATCCCGTGAGATACCATTCTTCTCAAGCCATGCTGCAAGATGTACTGTCCCTGGAACATGTCTGGACAGGAGATTCATTAATTTTTTATCATATTTAGTAGTCATACTCCCAAAAATAGAACATTTTTAATGAATGACAAACTTTACTGCAATATTTTACATTAAATAATTTGTAATGCAGGTAGTAATACTAATAATAAAGGAAAATATTTAATGATGAGGATTTCTTATTTGTAGCGATAATTCAATTATTCCCCATAATTTCCCCACCAAATTCAAAACTCAAGCTGGTTGTATCAGCCAATGCCATTGACCACTTCCCGCCAGAATTAATTGATCACCCCTGGACGGTTGTAAATTGCTGTTATCATGCGTCTTATATTTTTGAATAGGGATCCGGCCAAAAGTGGTCAAAGCTTCCGCCTTTTGCACACGGCATAAATAAAGAATTAATCGCCGTCACCGACCTCAATGAATCCGATTACCCTGCCAATGAGTGTGACCGGATTTTTTATTTTTTCAGCTTTTCAAACTCCAGGCTGGCCATAATGAAAGGGCCGAGCACCTTTCCTTCGGTGTCGTTGTGGATCCTCACATCGCTGCCGCACAGGTAATAATCGGCATCTCCTTTGCGGCTGTTACTCAAGCCTGCCGATTCACAGCTCTGAATGAGCTTAATTTTCCCGTCGGGCTCTTCTACAACAAACCGGCTGATTAAACCTTTGTATGCTTTAAGGGCAACAGGCATATAGGTCTTGCTGTCGAGAACTCCCAGACGAATACCTTTCAGGTACGCATAGGTAAACATCGATGATGCTGATGATTCAAGGTAGTTATTTATCCCGCAGGAACTTGTCCTGCTGCCGTCGTATTGCAAGAGCTGATACCAGCATCCTGATTCAGCATCCTGACGGGCTTTCAGTCCGTCAGCCACCATATTTACATATTTCATCAGACGGGGCCGTGCAGGATGGTCACCGGGAATATATTCAAGAGCATCTATTAAGGCACTGAAGAACCAGCCCATACCACGTCCCCAGAATTCCTGTGAACGGCCGGTTTGAGGATCAGCCCAGAAGGATGAGGCCGCATTTTGCGGCTCAGCCGACCAGGCATGATAGTTAAGTTTTTTCTGAGGATCCCAGGTATAGGCAAAAATGGTATCGAATTGCAATGCTATATCATCCCAGGATCTGTAGTTCTCCTCTTTCCCTTCTTCCATACCAAAGTTTCCCTGCCATTCGGCATACAGAGCCGGCCCCATGTATAATCCGTCCAGCCACATCTGGTTTACATATTGTTTTTTATGCCAGAATCCTCCTGCTCCGGGTAAAGGAGCTTCTATGCGTGTATGTTCATTTTTAAGCTTGTTACGGCAAATGCTGACATTCCTTTTATAGGTTTCGGCTTTGTCGTTCTGACCTTTAGCTTTTGCGGCACGGTACAGTTCGAAATAGATCTTTCCGGCGTTCAGATCGTCTATATTGCTTTCGCCCAGTTTCATCCGGATATTGTCAGCATAGTCTTCTATTGCCGTGTAATAAGGGGCACTCCACGGCTGGTCCTGATAGTATTCCCAGGTCATGATAACAGCTTTAGCCACCAGTCCGGGAACATAATCCCATCCAATATTTCTTTCAGTTTCTGCTGTTTTAAAATGGACTGTTACTGATTTATTTCTGAAATCGCCCAAACGGGAGTTAATTATCCAGCGGGAATAGATGGTATCGGGATGGAATGCCTCAGCAGATACAGAGTTTGCTGCAAACAATCCCATAATGCTTAGAGCGAGTAATATGTGCTTACACTTTTTCATTGACACAGATGACTTATAAATTGAATCACACGAATATAACAAAAAACAAGGTACCCTCCAACAGATAAAGTTTTCAAGAAAAATGAAACCATTTCATCTATCTCCCGGAAATCTGTATAATTATAGGTTTTTATACGTTCAGATAAATCATTTTTACATCAGGTCAGTTAGCCGAATCGCGAAAATATTACAGATAATGCCCGGACCGGGTAATGGAAAAAGAGCCGGACTGGATTAATTTTCTGCCTGCCAATGATTTTGAAATTTGAGTTTTTCAGAATAAATTGCATGAATGTCAACACAAACTGCCGACCGCACCAGGAAAAATTTTAAGATATCGTTTGGTTTTTATCTGTTGTTTAAAATTATTTTCTGGCCTTTTGTCAGAATTTATAATATCAGGGCAGAGCTTACGGAAAGCGCCAGGAACCTGAATGGGCCTTACCTGGTACTGTCTAACCATATAGGATTCTGGGATCCTTTTCTGGTAAGCTATTTCCTGAAGAAAAAACCACATTTTATCTCTTCCGATGCTGTAATGAGAGACCCGGTAAAAGGTTTCTTCATAAAAGGATTTGGCGCCATACCTAAGAAAAAAAATATACGCGACACAAAGGTGATCCGCGATATGGCCGCATATATAGCAGCAGGTGAGTCTCTTGGACTGTTTCCCGAAGCTACGCGTACATGGACAGGTAATACATTATTCATCGATCCATCCATTGCCAAGCTGGTGAAGCTGCTCAATGTGCCTGTTGTGTCTGCCAGAATGAAAGGCATGTTTCTCTTTAATCCCCGCTGGTCGTACAAGGTGCGGAAGGGCAGAGTGGTCATAGATTATGATGTCATTATACAGGCTGATGAAATACAACAACTAAACCAGGAAGAGATCTATGAGCGTATCAGAAAAGCTCTCCGGCACAGCGAAACGGAGTATCAGCTAAAAGAAAGGATCAGGATAAAATCGAATCGCCGGGCTGAATATATGAACCACGTTCTGTATTATTGCCCTGTATGTCAGTCGTTTGACGGTTACAGGGCTCGCAATAATACACTTACCTGCACAAATTGCGGTTCGCAGATACAGGTCGACAGGTACGGATTCTTATGTCAGTCAGATAGTAGTCTGCCTTATAAGAGCATCGACCAGGCTTTTGCTGTCCAGAACAAAGCCTTTGAAGCATTTGTAAAAAGCGCTCTTGAAAAAAACAGAGACACATGCCTCTTTGCAGAAGACAACATGAACATCTTTCAGACCTCGGGCAGTGACGATTTTAAACTCCTCGGCAACGGACGAATAGAGTTTTATCCAGATAGGATTCTCGTAAAGATCAGGCAACGGGATGATGAAGTTCTTTATCTTGAGAATATTGATACACTTAATGCCCAGCTTTACGAACGTATAGAGATGTTCAGCAGTCAAAGGGTTTATCGTTTTGCAGGTGCGGAAAAGGGTGTTTCAGGTATCCGCTGGGAAATTGCTGCTAATATAGTATGGCGACACACAGGACAAGCCTATAAAGCATCGAAGTATTTTGATCCTTTTTAGAAAGTAATTCCTATTCTGCAACTTCAAGTATTTTACTGCCAGCTATATCGACCGGCTGATATTTAATCCTGATCCCGCGGCCGTCCCTTAATATGCCGATCATTCCTTTATCAAAAGTCACAGTGGGTTTTTCCCCGCCTGGTTTGTTAACTGTCATTACTACCAGGAAACTGGTATTTTTTCCTGTGCTATTAAGAGTTATTGTCCTTAACCTGGCCTCTGTTCTGTTTGAATCAGCAATCCCGTAAACATCACTTCCACGGAGCAGCCTTTCCGAGACATCAGTCTCAATATCAGCCGGCATAAGGGGAAAGACAGACAGTGATGCTTCATTTTTTGAAATTTCAAAATCAGAAGACAGCTTTTTTACAGTTGCAATTTCATTTGCGTGCAGCAACCATGAAAATGTGGAATTTCTTTTGCCCCTGAGTATGTCGGCAATTATAATAATGTCAGGCTTTATGAACATCAGATGCCTTTCAAAATGTTCAAGCTCTGCTTCATCAGTATATATGTTTCCTGCATCACCGATAACATAGTCATAACGGGGAGATGATTCTGCATGGACAATCTTTGGTGCCGGCTCCCTGCTTTCAAAAGCCATATAATCAAGCCATTTTCCACCTGCCCCCGCCTGTCCGGCGTTATTGACAAGGACCGTATTGTGATTTCTGGTTTCCTTCAGGTACACATAACCGGGATCTATTGCCAGCCATGTCCCGTTAGCAAAGATCACAAAATTGTTAATGTCGGGATGCTGGTGTCCCGGACCGTAACCCCTGTTGGCAATTCTTTCCGGCTTTGCCTGGTTGGCATGTCCCGGTGCAGGCCCGCAGCGAAATCCGACCAGGGTGGCATCCTCGTCCCAGCTGCTGCGCATGCATACAAAACCATGGTCTTCGAAATGATGGAATTCGCTTTCAACGCTTCTGAAATCAACCGGTTTCAGGGAATGATCATAAGTCAGGAAGTCGAGCCATGAGAATTTGTGAGGTGATTCAGCCTGAATTTTAATTGCATAATCCTGTACCGCAGGATCCCTGTATTTTGCTGCAGGAAGGTAAAGCAGAAATGCAGGGATATACCTGTCGGAACCACAATCACCAAAATTTATCACTTTCGTCAGATTACCAGGCAATGAGAAATGAATCAGGAATCTTCCGGTTTTCTTCAGCCATTCATAACCATTAAAGTAGTCCCTGTAGCCTGCCGTTCGTGCTCCTTCAAGGAAGCGGAGAAAATATCCCAGACCATATTCCCAGTATTGAATGCCTTCACCCCATGAACCATCAAGAGGAGCATTACCGATGATGTAATTTGTCCATTTATCAGCCTGTTCCAGAAGTACCTTTTTCATCGGATCATCATCAGGGAGGATCAGCCCTGTGGTTCCCACGGCAGAGGTTTCGATAAGAAGATGATTGCTCAATGCTCTCGTTGCCGCCGCTGTCCTGATTATTTCCTTACATTCATTTTTCAGCCGTGTTATTATCTTTTCCCTCAAAGCAGGATCAAGGTCATCATAAAGCCAGTCGTAGAGCTGTGCGATGCCTGTTGTCCATGCACTTCTGCCGAGGTTTTCGCTTCCGTTCCATGATCTTACTTCCAGGAGGGCATTGATCCATTTTACACCTCCTTCCAGGTACTTTTTATCTTTGGTCATCAGCCAGGCAAGACCCAGTGAAGGCATTGTTTCACCTAAAACACGGTAGTTATTGGATGCATTCTTCATTCCCGGGATATCCCCTGACAGAAAGTCATCTGCAAGGTTTATAGCCTGGCCATATAAGTCCTTATGTGTTGTTTTTGAATTACTTATAAAGTCATCAAGATTTGTACGTGTAATTATCAGAGCTGGATGTTCCCCTGCGACACATAAATGACCATCGCTGTTGTGGGTAAAACCCATGGAAATGAGGATCAAAACAATAAAGAAAACCATCATTGCAGTAAGATTGATCAGAGGTTTAGCTGTACAGGAAGTGGGACATAATCATCAACCTGTTCGAAACTGGCCATTGCCACTGCTGCCGAACTGACAAAGGGATGACGTATTACCCATTTCACAGCATCGGCAAACCCAGGTTCAGTATCGGGAGATCCTGAATATTTACCACCTGAGCATGTTTTCATCGCTATGATACCTCTCTCTTTTTTCCATGCTTCAGTAAGGGCAGCAATCAGCCTGTCCTGGTTCCATTCACTGTATCTTCCTGATACTGAATGAACAAATGATCCTGAATGGTTGAAAGGTATCATGATCACGTCGTAGAAACCTTCCCTGTTATTCCTTTCAGGCAGATTCAGATATTCATTATGATTTGAGAAACCATGAGCCCTGATTACTCCTGAACTCTTCAGCTCATCATAGAACTTCATTACTTCAGGATGAAAAAGCAGGGATTCTTCCCTGGCATCATGGTAAAGCAGGATGTCGATATATTCTGTATTCAAAGCTTTCAGACTTGCTTCAATCTTTGGCCACAGGGCTTTCTTGATCTCTTCAGTTCCCTTTTTCCCTTTCCCTCCTGACGGGACTTCTTCGGGGTCAAGTCTTATTTTTGACTGGATAACCACTTTCTCCCTTATACCGGAAACGGCATTTCCTACAAGTTTCTCGTTGTTACCATTAGCGTAACTTCGGCCTGTATCAATGAAATTAATTCCTTTGTCAAGAGCATACCTGATCAAAGATTCGTTATTTGTTCTTGAAGCTCCGAAACAAACAGGACTTACTTTTATACCTGTCCTGCCGACTTCACGTAATTCAGGAACAGGTGACCGGTCCGCATTGAATGTCTTTGGCAGTAACTTCATCCCTGCAAGTCCCGCAAGTGCTGTTGAAAGAAATTTTCCACGTGTAATTTTTGATTTTACCATTTTTCAAAAAACTAAGTCAGAAGCACATAATTTAATTTGTAAGGCCGGTAAGATAACAATAATAAAGATAAGGTATTAATTCAACGAATAATCATCACTTTAGTCAGCGGAACCGGGTAGTGGTCACTCATGGATCTGCCATAATCCTTTTTAGTATATTTGCTTCAGGTTAAATTGTTCCCCTGTAATTTTTACCAGATTTATTATGATGACAACAGGAGTAACTTCTTTTAAATATGTCCCGGCAATGTCAACAAAGAATTTATTACGGGCGTTTTATAATTTTTTGCTGATTCTTACTTTCCTGTTCACTGCTTCCTGTTTAAATACAGGGATGAATGATAGGGTAAGTGATGGCCTGACGGTAAGCAGTGACGGTCATTCTTTGATGAAAAACGGTAAACCTTTCTTCTGGCTTGGAGATACGGGATGGCTTATTTTAAAGGAAACCCCGGAGAATATCGACACTTATTTCGGTAACCGTAAAAAGAACGGTTTTAATGTAATTCAGATTATGGTCACCCGCAGGATGTTCAACGATGAAGAATTTCAGCCTGATTACAGGGGTGATCTGCCATTCGAAAGCCTTGATCCGGTAAAGCTGAACGAAGAATATTTTACCCATCTTGATGAGGTTGTGAAACTGGCTGAAAAACATGATCTGTTTCTTGCGATGGTCCCGTTCTGGGGCTACAATCTCGACCAGGTAATCTCAGCCGACAAGCCGGAGAATGCTTATGAGCTGGGCAGACAGCTGGGTAAAAGGTACAGGAATTACAGCAACATTATTTGGATCGTATGTGGTGAATATCAGTTAATTGCGTGGGATACTGTGAAAAACAAACCAGACAGTGATCCTGATGACAGGGAACTTAATCTTATTGATAATCTTGCAAGGGGTATTGAAAACGGAAGCCGTGGGAAATCATTGATGACAATCCACCCCGACAGCTACAGGTCATCATCGGAGTACCTGCATGATGCGGATTGGCTCGATTTCAATCTGGTACAGTCCTTCACCATAAGAGAGGACACGGAATTTGATATCATAAGTGATTACAGAAGGATGCCTTACAAGCCGACTCTTCTTTCTGAACCCGGTTATGAAAACGGATGGGGCAAGCACACTGCTTTCGAGCTGCGTTACGAAGGTTATCACTCAGTTCTGAACGGTGGCTGTGGCTATACATTCGGATGTGAAGGGATCTGGACTTTCAGGGAAGGCTGGCAGAAATGGCTTGACAGTGAAGGCACCTTACAAATGACACATCTCCGGAACTTATTTGAATCGCGTCCTATGATGCACAGGGTTCCGGCACCTGACCTTATAACAGGTTGCCCCGGAGACTGGGTGAAAAGAACAAAAATGGCTGCAGCAATCGACGATGGCGGCGCATATGCCTTTGTCTATTTTCCGGCCGACACCATACAGGCTGAAATAAGAATCTCAGAGATTTCGGGGAAACAGGCTGGTGCATCCTGGTTCAATCCACGCGACGGGAAAACCTATAATAATGAGGGAGAGGTAGTTAAGGATCCCTTTGCCCTCTTTCCTTGTGACAAGAATCAAAGGATAACTTTCGATCCACCGGGAAATAACGGATTAAAGCATGACTGGATACTGATCCTTGACGATGCAGAAAAAAATTTTCAGTAACCCTAAGATTTTTATATGAAAAAATTCCTGCTAACTTTTAAAGTCAGTTTCAATTTAAATATCAGATAATATGCAAAGGAAAAAAACACCCGGAAAGATATCAGGATTTATTTCACCTGCTTTTTTATTTGCTGCTTGCCTGGCATTCTCCGGTTGCGGCCTGGTTCATCACAAACCAGTGCCAGATGTCGATCTTCCGGGAGAATACGTTCTTATTTTTCAGGATGAATTTAATGGTCAGGCTCTCGATACGGCAATATGGGGTTTCCACAACCTGGGTAAAAGGCGCAGCGCCGTAAACCTGAAAGAAGCCTGTTTGCTGAACGGGAAAGGAAAACTCGAGATCAGGAACTGGACTGCTGTTTCAGGGAATGACACTATCCATCATGCAGGAATGATAGAAACAAAACAAGATTTCACATTCGGATATTATGAAGCACGTATTAAGTTCGATATCGAAATGGGTTCATGGGGTGCTTTCTGGATCATGTACCACAATTTCAGGAAGACCTATGACGAAACCGACAACCCGAAGGACGACGGAGTTGAAATTGATATAATGGAATTTGTCCCGACAAAGGGCCGTTACGGATGCCACAACCTCCACTGGAACGGGTACAGGGAATTTCATAAGAAAGCCGGAAGCGATGAGCGGATGAACGGCAAGCTTGAGGGATATCATATATACAGCCTGCTCTGGACTGAAGAAGGTTATATTTTCTATATCGACGGTGAAGAATCGTGGAGATATAACGAAGGCATATCATATGCTCCGGAATATATCATTTTAAGTACTGAGATACTGGACGGTGGCTGGGCCGGAGATGTGCCCGCCGGAGGATACGGGACTTTCGGCGGAACTAAGAATATCATGTACGTCGATTATGTACGGGTCTTTCAGGAGTTATAGCTCCGAAATCCATTCATGCTGTAATCATACGGTTCTCATACTCCTGTCTGCAGATGAGGACTGTCGAGATAACGTGCAAGTTTCATAAGGAAATTACGGCGAACTGTTTCATCAGGTTCACCATCCCTGTTTTCAATCCATGTTGACTCGTCGATCCGGACAAGCCTCGGGGGAATTTTCTTGTTGGAATGAACTGATTTTTTCATCTCACCTTGAGTTATACTGTTTAGTAATTCCTGGTAATTTCAGATTTTTCAATGGAATTGCGGTATACATGACTGCAGCTGCATTCGAATCCGTTCTCCCGCAACCACCACCGCAATGCCTTCGCGATCTTTCTCCTTTTTAACATTATATCTCCTGTTATCTCCGACGATATCTGGTATATCACTTTCATTTTCCCGCTTCAGTGCTTTTATTCAAAATTATGAATTAAGTATCTTATTAACAAATCCCGGATGCCCATTTAATGGGTAAATGAGCAGTTTCAGGGATGCTTTCGTCACTGAATTCCGGGTAGTCATTTACTCCATCCCTTAACTCACTTACACTAAGGGCTGCTTTATCAAAAACTACAAAAAAACTTCTTTTCCTTTATCCCGGAAAGCTCATTATCGGATGAGCTCAGAATATTAATGTCATATTATGCAGGAAATTCACTAATTTCATGGTTTGAACCAGAGTTTTTAAAAACAGCCTTGTCATAAGCAGCAACTGGAAGGGATTAATTATGAAGGAGGTACTGATATTCCTCTTGCTTTTAACATTTTTCACTGCAGAAAGCACCTTCTGCCAGGATACAGAACCGGCTACCTTGTCACTTACCCTTAAGGACAGTTTCCGTGGTAACCGTAAAATACCGCTTAAAATATTTTATCCCGGCATCCTGTCAGAACAGCAGAACAATTCCCGTTCAATGGCATCAGAGATTTTCCCGGCTATAATATTTGCCCATGGTTATCTGATGAAAGCCGATGAATACGAACCGGTTTGCAGGATGCTGGTCAGAGAAGGTTACATTGTGGTATTTCCGTGCAGTGAGAGAGGGTGGTTCCCCTCGCATCGTGACCTTGCAGACGACATTGCATACGTGGCTGCTGATATCAGCCGGATTGGTTCTGATCCTTCCTCGCCGCTTTACGGGCATGTGGGTGAGAATATCTGTCTGATGGGACACAGTATGGGAGGAGGTGCGTCGTTTCTGGCTGCAGCAAAGGGAGTAAAGGCTGCTGCCATTGTTACTTTTGCGGCATTCGACACACGACCGTCAGCTGTTTCGGCTGCAGCTGAGGTGACGCTGCCAGGTCTTATTTTCGCAGGAAGCAGAGATTGCATAACACCGCCGGAGAAACATCAGATACCGATGTTCAATGCCCTCGCTTCCTCCTCAAAAACCTATATTCTCCTCAAAGGCGGCAGTCATTGTAACATGGGTTCGGAAAGCAAAAAGTGCAACCGTGCCGAAAAGATATCAGGATGTCATACCGGAAGCATGGAAACAGGCGAAATAACCTCATTAATTGGCAGATATCTGCTACCCTGGTTACGTTTTTATCTTAAAAATGACCTGTCATCAGGAAAATGTTTTAATGAAGAGCTCAAAACAGGTGAAGGGATTGAATATCTTCAGTCAGGGCAGCTTTGATCTGTGTTATATCAGTATAGCCGATTTTGCCGGTATTTTTATTTCTTAAGGCTTGCCTTTGAAAAGATATGATCGGGGACCGGAATATTGAACCGGATCTCATCGATAATAAGTTCGGTTCCCTGGCCTTCTTTGAGCATGTCCTTGAAAAGTATCTTTCCCGGGTACCATCTTTCGTTTATACGCCTGACATCTGACAGCTGAGTTCTTTTCAGAAGAGTGCCGCTTTTTGCGAAAAGTTCTTCCCTCAGGGGAATGTTCCTTTCCTGGTCGACCCATAGCTTTTTCCCATGATATGCTATTTCCGGGACGAAAGCTGTCAGTTCTACGATCCAGCATTTACGACCGTCGACAACTTCCTCACCGGTGACCTTCGCATCGTACTGGTCACTCAGTTTGCTGTCCTCCATAAGGTCTTCATAAGAGAGGTCGGATCCCATTACTGACTGGCGGAGCATGTGGCCGGCGATCTGGATTATGCGGTCGGCCGAAGGTGAATAGATCCACAGCTGGTCATCGAGTTTCAACATTTTTGTTCCCTGTTCCCTTACAGGAAATAGATATTCGGTAAACGACTTTGTTTCTCCGGCTGTCCATGTTTTAAGTTTGAAAGTAAGGGATGTTCTGCGTCCGTGTATTATCATCGAAGATTCATAATAACGGTTCTCCGAGATCATGTTGTTGTCTATTTTACGGAGTATATCCTTTCCGTCGGGATATTGTCCGAAGAGAAGGGGGCTTAGACCCGTTACCAAAAAGAGAAAAAAAATCTTTTTCATGCTTCCAGTTCTTTAAAGAGTTGTGATGTCTGGCGTTTATATATTCCCATTCCGGCAAGCATTGTGCCAATCTGTGCAGATACAAATCCCGGGATAAAACCTATATACCAGGTTGAAGGTGTTATTTGTGCCCGGAACACTCCCGGCATCATTATCGATGCATTTTTCATCATAAAACCCAGATCGAGGCCTTTATTCTGGAGGTAAAGAGCTATCAGAAGGCCAATTGCAGTTCCGGCAAAAGATCCGAAGAATCCGATTATCAGCGATTCGATCATCATGGTTCCGTATACATGGCTTTTTCCTTCACCGATTGCAAGCCTCATGCCAAATTCTCCATAGCGTCGCAAACCTCCAAGCAATCCCGCATTCCAGAGAATCAGCGACATGGCTGTAATGAAAACTGCCACCAGGATGCCTTTTATTTTGCCGGAGTATTCAACTGCAAAAGCCAAATTATTCAGTTCCGGAAGCTTTTTCATCACCAGTGAAAATTCATCATCTTCAGAAAAGTATCTGCTGTTGAATTTCTGACTGATTATGGTGGCTTTATCGTCGTCGTAGGTGTTTGTTTTAAGGAATCCGAGTATTTCACCTGCAGCATTATTCATGTTGAGAGCCTCCCTCGCATCCTGCAGGTCTGCGATTATTGTTCCGCGGTCGAGTGCTGTGGTTCCGAACTCAACTGTTCCTGAGAGGATAAAATTATGGAGAGTGAATTCGCCGAACATTGTCGTACTTACCAGCGTGAGTGTATCCCCCGGAGTCAGCTCAAGCTTAGCCGCGAATTTCCGGCTCAGCAGAACCTCATTTCTTTTCGCGGGCAGTTTTCCTTCTTTCAGTGAAGGAAGAAGGTTTAGCCTTTCAATCTCAGGGCTTCCGTCTGAAAGAAGGTCTATTCCGATACCCATTGCAGGTCCCTGTGCTCTGGTTTCTCCCCTGTAGTCGGGTACATCCACAATACCTCCGAAATATATCCTTTCTGCGAAGTTCAGTTCAGGGAACATAGCGGGAAGGATGTCCATAAGTGTATCGGTGCCAAGAATGGCAAGATCATTGGGTGTTTGTGACAGATTCAGGGCGTACGCCCTGGTCATGATTTTTACATGCCCCGTTGAGTACTTCGCATTGAATTCAATACTGTTATTTATTATTCCTGTCAGCCATGCATGGAATACAACTGTCAGCAATACACCTGTTGATGTTACAAGGAAAGGGATCAGGCTTCTGTGCTTATCCCTTAAAAGACCGGAAAAGAGAAATTTTATCATTGTATTCTTCCCCTTAAAGCTTCTGTCGGATTAAGTTTTGCAATCTTTCTTGATGGCCAGTAACTTACTATTGTTGTTACGGTCATTACTATCAGAACAGTAACTGCGATGAGTGCCGCGCTGTAGACCGGATAAAGTTTTTCTGCCATTGCCAGTCCGAAGTCGCTGCTTTCGAGAGGTATATTAATCCCCTTTTTCGCCTGAAGAAGCAATAGTGGTATACCGTATATTGCTCCAACGATTGCTGCCAGCACCGAATGCATGGCACCTTCCATTGTGAATAATTTAACAACCTGTCCGCGGGTCATGCCGAGAGCCACGCAGGTCCCTATTTCTTTCTGTCTTCTGAAGATCGACAGCACCTGGGTGTCGAAAACGGCAAGCATGGCCATCATCAGAAGTATGAGCCAGACTATCATCCCGACCGAACCTTTTGCTCTTATTATGCTTTCAATATCAGCAAGAAGGAATTTGTGATCACGGAATGTCCATTCATCGTTAGTTTCAATGGGCCCGGTATTTTCAGGAGTGACTATTAATGTTGCTTCTCCGGGAAGGAGCATCATGCTTTGAAGGTCATCGATGGGGATCCAGATCTGGCCCACATCAACAGTTGGGACATTAGTATCAAAAATCGCGGTGATCTTTAATTCTTTTGCATCGAAGGTGCCGTTTTTGTCTCTCCATCTCAGGGTCACGTAATCACCTGTGTCAAGTTTTGCATTTTCAGCCATGGTCTTTCCTATAATTGCCGGCACCTCTTCGTCGGGGTTTACCAGTTTATCTGTCGGGAGAGCAAGGAGTTTTTGGTCAGGGGGTATGCCTTTGACAAGAACTGAAAGCATCCTTCCTTCGGGATAGATCGTACCTTGTGTTATCAGAACCGGTACTGCCGGCTGTGATGAAGAAAATGTCAGCCCGGGAGGGGTCTTCCCGTGGCTGTCGTCGAGTGAAAGCGGGTCATAAGGGTCGTAGTTGATATGCCAGAGCTGACCTCCGGCTATCTCCCATTTTATCATATCTGACTTTGCCTGTCTGTCCCAGCCTTCAAGCATTCCTTTTGTCCATATTATGATAATGAATGAGAATGAAAGCACCACCACATTCAGCCAGGTTCTTAATCCTGCCCCAAGCAGGTTCCTAAGTGCCAGTTTAAAAGAGAGCATGACGTTTTCTCCTTTTAATTTTTATTGACTATCTCGTCGTCGGCCACCTTACCGTCGAGGAGGAATATCTTTCTTCTGACATATCCGATCACTTTCTCATCGTGAGTGGCGAAAATGAAAGTTGTTTTGAGTTCCCTGTTAAGTTTCTCCATGGTCTGAAGAATGTTATGGGAGTTATTTGCATCGAGGTTTGCTGTGGGTTCGTCGGCGAGAACGATAGCTGGTTTTTTGACCATAGCCCTTGCTATTGCCACTCTCTGGCTTTCGCCACCCGAAAGTTGAGCCGGACGTGATTTGATCTTGTCGGTAAGACCAACCCATTCAAGTGCATCCAGTACCATTTTGCGGCGTTGTGATGATTCAATACCCTGCAGCAGCAGGGGAAATTCAACATTCTCGAATACAGTGTAAACGGGGAAGAGGTTATAAGTCTGAAAAATGAAACCCAGTTTTGATTTCCTCAGGGCCGCTGATTCTTTCGCAGAAAGTGACCCTGCTGACCGGCCAAGGATTAAAGCTTCCCCTTCTGAAGGGGCATCCAGTGTGCCGATAATGTTCAGAAGGGTCGTTTTCCCTGACCCGCTCGGACCTATAATCCCTGCAAATTCTCCTGTCCCGAATAAGAGATCTATTCCGTTCAGGGCTGTAAATCTTCCTGAACCTGAAGGGAAGTGTTTTTTCAGGTTTTTGATACTGATGACCGGTTCGTTGTTCATTTCCATTTTATGGTTTATATATCTAAAACGAGCATTGCCTGAAATCCTTTTCCGGAAAAGAGATTCCTTTCGCCCGGAGCTCCGTAGAGATTAAAATCATCAGGATTCCAGAATGCTATTAAATGAATGCTAAGGTAATTGTATTTGAACTGCATGCTTATCAGCCGGTACCATTCTTTACTGTCCCAGTTGTAATAAACCATTCCCGAAAGATTATGTGTCAGGAACAGGGGGTAGCTGAGGGAAAGTACAGAGAAGTTCCTTTGTACTTCAGGCTGATTGTTCTCAGGGAAATTGGAATAGTGAAAATATTCCGACATAATGTTAAGGCCATTGCCTATATTGAAAGTATAATCAAGTCCAAGATTGTAAAAGAGCTCCCATTTTCCTGAAATGGGGTTATTGCTGTCATTAAGTTTTCCTGTGATCTCATACCATAAGCCTATTCCAAGGTCCCATTTTCCGTCGGACGCAAACAGCTGTTCGCTGAACAGGGTATCTGTGACGATCGGAAGAGCTTTCAGGAGAGAAGAATAGTCTGCACTGCGGTGATGATAGCTGAATGCCATTTCACCTTTTCCGGCAGGATATTCGAACCTGCCTCCGAATTCAGGGATCTTACGGGCTGAGGGGACGGTCTCCCAGCCTTTTGTCTTATCGTTACCCCATAATCCCCAGAGCCAGATGTTAATGTTATTGTTGAAGTAATAACGACCGAGAAGCGCATATACACCATCGGTGAGCTGAAGCGGATCCCTGAAATCCATTTTATCGAACCACATCAAAGGCCTCAGGACTGAAGCTGATCCGAAGCTTATTTTCTGAAGTCCGGCTCTTATTTCCAGATTGGATGTTGCATATCTTATCCACATCCTGTAGGGTTTCAGGTCATAGTCAGCACTATCATAGTTAAATTTTGAAAAAAGGAGATTTCCATAGCTGTTCAGGGAGAGTTCGGCATCGATACGGCTGTCATTCTTAAACTGAATACCCGGGCTTAAAACAGGAATATATCTTGCTCCTGCCTGCCATGTAACAGGTTTGCCTGCATTGAATCCCGACCAAATGCTAATCTGGTTGTCCAGTCTTATATCAGCCTTCTGAGCCTGAAGGCTTAACAGTGAAAAAGACATTAACAGAAAGGCTGTATAAAGGAACTTTTTTCTCACCTGTCCTTCGGTTGACTGTTTCTTTTTTTCATTTTTTTACACAGAGCATACAGGCTGAACCTGTCAAGAGTCCGCCCAAGGCTTTTTCCCATCATAATAAATTCAGAAACATCCTCTTCTGTGAATTCGATACCCTTCTTCTTTTTAAGTTCATAGAACCTGGCAAGATCCTTTCTCATTGAAAGCCAGAAAAAGATGTTTATTAGTACCATGAAACCGGCATACCTGATGTCGTTGAAATAGTACCATAACCAGAAAACCATCAGTACGTATCCTCCCCATCTCACTACCAGGACGCTACCCGTGATGAAACCCAGAAGGAGTGAAGCTGCATTGACGATCAGAAGTCCGAACCAGTTGATTAACAAGAGTATGCCTATTATTGACGATTCACCCCTGCCGCCGGTGAACTTATAGTATATCGGATAGATATGACCAATAACTCCGAAAAGGGCAAGCAGCAGGTAATATGGCTGACCGGGGAAAATAATCTTTACTGCGAGGGCAGGTAAAACCACTTTTAACATATCGCATACGGAGGTCAGGCAGCCAAATCTGGCACCCAGTTTTTTCGAAACCACCGTAGCGCTTACCAGGTCCGATTCGAAAACCTCATCCGAATGAGGAACAGGTTCTGCAAACGGTTCTATCTTCCTGCCCCTGGTGACGATGTGGTAAATGATCCGGGCAAACGACAAAGAACCGATAAGATATCCTGCAACACAGCATACTATGGATAATATCACGGGATTTTCCTGGAACCAGACAATTACATCATTCATATAGTATGATTTGTAATCGAGCTATTTTATCTGCAAATGTATTTCTTTTATCTTTTTAATGACACCCTGACTGTCAAATGGAAAGACTTTGACAGATTCTCAAGGTAAGTTTTTTATGGATAATCTTTTGAGCTGTTACCTGGAAAAATAAGTTTGTGAATCCGTCTATCATCTACGGCAATTAATAACCAGATAGCCTGGTATTTTTCAGTAAAACACTGAAATCCCCAGTCCGGATGTCAGGAGGATCCTGTTCTCTTCGGGAGTCTGTATTTCAAAACCCGAAACCGAAAGTAACTTCAACCAGGCCAGCCGGTCGGATATTATTTCCTTCCTGAAGGGTATTTGCGCTTTCCCAATCCCAGACGCAATAGCCAAGACCAAGAAAGGCACCTGTATTGATGAAGAAACCACTGGAAAACGTGAAGCGGTATCCGCCATTAAGCAGAAATACAAAAACATTATCTGTTTCCCTTTCTTCATACGACTCTCCTTCGTCCCATTTTAGCTTATTCCTTTGAAACTCGCCAAGCACTCCTGCATAGGGTTTATTCCTTTTTTCCCCGAAAAAATAGATAGCACCTCCTCCGTACCCGAGACCTTTGTATTTATCGGGCCACTCGGTGACGGCATAGGATAGAAGTCCTACAGGAGCAAACCTTATATGAGTATTCAGAACCAGATTCTTTGTAAGTCCTGCTTCAGCATTCAGAACCGGGCCAAACTGCAGAAAGCCAAGTGGATTTGCTGAGAGAGCAAACCGGGGAACCGGATATCCTGCTTCCTCAGTAAATGGGAAGGAAATATCTTTAGTAATGAAATCATTGGCTCGTTCAGTATTGATCAATCCCTGACTGTATGTTCCAGCTGAAACCGACAGTATAAATATCAAAATCATGTATTTTTTCATTTTGAAAGAATTTGGTTTTATTGATCAGCCTAAATTATTTCCAGGATATCAGGGTAAAGTTACACCTTGAAAAAGACAAAGTCAACCCTTTATGGGGAAAAGAAATTATGTCAAAAATTCATTTTATTCCCTGTTTTCAGCATAAAGAATTAACTTTCCGTCAGAAAAAATGTAAAGATGGAATATTATGATCTCATCCGTACCCGTGAGAGTCTGCGAAGTTATGATCCTGACAGGCCTGTATCGCGGGAGATACTTGAAAGAATAATTGAGGCCGGGAGACTGGCGCCTTCAGCAGCGAACCGGCAGCCATGGAGATTCGTGGTGATCTCTTCGGAACCGATGCTTCACAAAGTCAGAGCCTGTTATCACCGCGAATGGTTTAAGGAGGCTCCGCATATCCTTGTTGTAATCGGGCTGAAAGACCAGGCCTGGACGAGAAATTATGACGGTTACAACTCAGTTGAAACCGATGTTGCAATTGCAATGACACACCTGGTTCTTGCAGCACAGAACGAGGGTGTTGGCACATGCTGGATAGCGGCATTTGACCCGGGTCAGTTAAGGGAGGCCCTGGGTCTCAGGAAGGATCAGGTGGTTTTTGGAATCACACCACTTGGATATCCAAAGCCAGGCTATCAGAAAAGCACATTGAAGAACAGAAAGCCTAAGGATGAAATTGCAGAATATTTGTGAATAGGCAAAAAAGTATTATCATTCAATAAAATTTGGATCATACATGAAAAGAATCTCACTTTTTCTTATTTCGGTAAGTCTTTTGAGTCTGAACCTGGCAGCCCAGAATTATCCTTCTGAGGGCACAGTAATCATACCTGCATCTGATTTCCTCGAAAGGATGCCTAAATCGGATGTCATTGCCGAAGCCACCGGTGATTCCTGGTATTTCAATAATACTGCGCTGGTAATGAACTCTATTGTGAATGTCATTACATGGGTGGATATTCCTGAGTCGGGCAAGTACTACCTTTATGTAAGGAGCAGCGGGGAAAAAGGCAAAGGATTCAGAGTGATACTCGATGACAGGATAACCGACCAGACTTTTGGAAATACTCCCCTGTCATGGGTGCAGGGTGGCGAATTCGACCTGAAGAAAGGCTCTTTAGCCGTAAGGCTTACAAGAATCAATCCCCCATGTACTGTTGATGTGCTGGCCCTTAGCAGGAGACCTGATCTTAAAGAAACTGATATACTTTCCTTTCAGCTTGATCCTGATGTTCAGCTTATCAGGGAATACAAACTCCCGGTTTCCGGAATAGCAAAGTTCGGAGATGTTGACGGTGACAGAAAGACCGACTTTATGATACTGTCACGCGATTATTCCTCAACGGTCTTCAATAATTCAGGAGAAGAATTATGGACATGGAAAGCGCCATCAGAAAATGCACAGCTTCGTGAATCGTTTGAAGCTCCCGGTCTGATTTGGGATTTTGATCATGATGGGAAAGCCGAGGTTGTGCATTGGAGGATCATCGACGGAAAAGAGTGGCTGGTAATAGCAGATGGTATGAGCGGAGAGATAGTACGGAAAACAGAATGGCCCACGAAACCACTGCCTCATGTTTATAACAACTTCAGGCTTGCCATAGCAAAGACCACAAAGGGAGCTCCAAATGAAATAGCAGTCTTCACTGATATGGGAGGTACTATCAATACCGACCTTTATGATGCTAAGCTAAACCATCTCTGGCAGCACTCCGAAACACGCAAAAAAGACAATATGGGTCATTACGTTTACCCTGTCGATTTTGATAATGACGGCATCGATGAGATTCTGGTGGGATCACTTCTTCTCGACTCAAAGGGAAAGGAAATATGGAACCGTTTTGACCTTACTTTTGATAATCACGATCATGCCGACAGCTATAAGTTTGCAGACGTTGATCATGACGGGAAGCTTGACATAGTAATGGTTCACAGCGATGTAGGGGTATATGCCATAAAGGCGATGACAAGGGAGGTGATATGGCAGAATGTGGCTGAACACAGCCAGCAGCATGCAACAGGTTATTTCCTGAAAGATGTCCCCGGTCCGCAGACTGTGGTGGGAGGGAGAACTTATGGTAAAAGAGGTACCACAGAACCATATCTTTCAGGTCAGCTTTACTGGTTCGATAACAAAGGAAACCTGCTGTCGATGTGGCCGAAAGGGTTCCCTCTCAACGGCAATCCTGAATTTGTGACCGGAGACTGGTCCGGAACAGGAAGAACAGATGTATTCTGGTATAAGTTCAGGCTTAACGATAAAGGAGAGGGAGAACTGTTCTTTCCCGACGGTGTATTCCATATGTTCGATTTCTCGGGCAGGGGAGCAGAAGAAGTAATCACCATCAACCGTGGTACGCTGAGGGTTTACGGTTCAAAAAGTGCTGTTTACAGCAACAGGGATAAAAAGCTTGATCTCAACTATTTGAAAAACAGCGTTGTTAATCACACTCATTATTGAGATTTGATGACCTTATGACGGGTTACGGATATACCATTGTTGAGTTTTAAAAAATATATCCCGGCTGGCAGCTGTTCGGTCTTAAGGATGATTGCAGTTGAGAAAGTGCCCTGTGCTGTCACTTTCCCTGCTGAGTTTATGAGTTCGTAATTAATTATACCTGCATTACTTACTGATTCTATGTTAAGCTCGCTGCTGAAAGGCATGGGGAATAGGCGAAAAGGATCTGTGGCCTGATTATTTTCAATACCGACGCCTGCATTAAGGACAGGATTCCCGTAAACGATTGCATTAACACCGGGATTAACTGTAAGCGGAGTGTTTTCGCCATTGATATATTCATTCACCCTGGTAGCATACAAAGGAGTCAAAACCGAACTTGAGGTGAATGTTAAATCAGGGGTGGTGTTTGAAATGAAACTAACCGAACCTGTAAGGATAAAATGGGTAAGCAAGGTTCCGTTGCCTGAGGTTGAAATAATGGTTCCGTTACCTGCCTGCGGAGGCGTTCTGCCGGCCAGTCTGATGAGGGTCACACCTGAATAGCCCGGCACCGGAGATGCAACGCTGGGGGACGCCGTGAAAATCTGTGAACTATTGAGTCCCGAACCGGCATTGTCTATTGCTGCTGAAAGAGTGCCGCCTGAATAAATTGAAGAATTCATAATGAATCCGAGCTGACAGCTGGCCAGTTCAAAGGGTGTGCCGGCATCAGTATCGAGAAGGTAAACATCGAACTCGATCCTGTTTAAATCTGTCTGTTGCAGATTTACCACGCTAAGCCTGAAGTTTTCGTCCTGCGCCTTTAATGAAAATGTTATAAAAAAGAAAGATAAGAACAGTGTTATTTTTTTCACAATACCTTCTGTCATCCCGGTTTGCCTTTTAATGTTACTTTAATGCGGACATTGTACGACAATGGCCGCTCTGTTTTGAGCCGCAAAAGATAATGATTTTTCATAAATATCCTGATCAGAAAGTGACCTTCAGACCAAACATGCCGTTATCGAGCAACCCGAACTGATATTCAAACTCACCATTACGTAAATCTGTTCGTTTCAGGATCTGGTTATAGTTGGCCACAGTCTTTCTGAGTTGTGATTTTCCGACTATCTTGCATACTATCGCCCCGTCGATCATCAGCTCTCCCATTGAAGCTATTGCGAGTCCGGCGTAATATAATCCGTTATAGTCAATCCTTGTTGTTCCCAGGAACTCGTATGTAGGGCTTGTAACCCCACCCCATACTGCAACGGGGATACCACCTGTCATAACCACAATACCGCCAATCAGCAGGAAAGTCCCTGTCTTTTTCAGGGAACTGCCTTTTTCGTATGATCTTATAAGATCCGGGGAGATACTCAGCAGCTCAAGAGCTTCGCTTTTGGAAAGGAGCCTGTCCTCAATATAAAATTTTGAGCCGCTCATCCTCAGGGGCTTGCGGCTTTGCTGCTGCAGGCCATTGGATAATGTGTCCGGCACAAACTCCGGGGAACCGGCAATAACAGAAAAACAACATGCCAGGAATAAGCTGATCGCGACGAAGGTTTTCATTTGCTGTAACTAAGGTTATTTCTAAAATAGTGGACAATCTGTTTTAAATCTTTTTCCGTATTCATCCCAGAGCTCCTTCAAGTCTGAATACCCATGCGTAGCTGCAGGGATTTTTGGAGGGTGAAAGTGTTGGAGGGACTATACTTACAGTCTTTCCCGACCAGGAAAATTTAATCCTGCCGTCAAAACCAGGCATCGTCACTGAGGAAGGTCTGGAAATACCCTTTATCTCAACAGGGCTGTCCTGCCATTTAGTTATGATAAGGTACAGGTCGTCACCTTTTCTGGTGAAATAATGTGTTGTCTCCGGCGTGACCGGCGGGGCATTATCCCATTTCCTGGTTCCGTAAACAGCTTCACCATTTACGCTGAGCCATGATCCGATATCATACAGTCTCTGCTGCATTATTTCGGGGATACGGCCATCGGCAGTGGGACCAATGTTGAGAAGGAGATTCCCTCCCCTGGCCACTTTGTTTATCAGTATGTGAACCAGTTCTTCAGAAGTCGAATAATCCTCAAGAAGCTCGTTACGGTTATATCCGAACGATCCTGCCATGCCGCGACACTCTTCCCATGGTTTTTCGAATTTCATCTTGTCGGAGCTCCCGTCGTGAACCAGGTCATATTCAGTGGTATAGTATCCTCCATGTACGCTTCTTGTTTCTTTTCCCCACCTGTCGTTTATTACGACTGTCTCTTTAACCGGTGACTCATTGTAAAGCCACTGGAGGAAAACAGTGCTTTTAAGGATATCCGAAGTATAATCCCATTCACCGTCGGTCCACACGATATCCGGACTGTAGGCCGACACAAGTTCCTTCATCTGTGGCAGCATGTGCTGATCGACGTATTCGTTGATGGTTTCTTTTTTATAGAGAGGATGGTACCATTCAAGCAGGGAATAGTAAAATCCCATTTTCAGTCCTTTTTCCTTTACAGCTCTGGTCAGATCACCGAGAAGATCACGATGAGGGCCGACTTCAACGGCATTCCAGTTCCACGAATATCGCGACGGCCAGAGAGTGAATCCCTCGTGGTGTTTCGATGTCAGAACAACATATTTTGCTCCGGCTTTCCTGAAACATTCTGCCCAGTCGGCGGGATTGAACATCTCGGCCCTGAACAGCGAAACGAAATCCTGGTATTTGAAATTCTCGCCATATACCCTGTTGTGGAAATCAGTAAAAAAATGACGTATCGGAGATTCCTCCTTCCACCTCCTCCAGTACCATTCTGCATAGCGCTGGTAAACTCCTACACCATCTCTCTCTGTCGGACTGAAGGATGGGACCGAGTATAATCCCCAGTGAATGAAAATACCAAACTTTGCATCCTCAAACCATTCCGGTATCGCTCTGCTGTCGATGGATTCCCACGTCGCTTCATATTTTTTATCCTGGGAACTCAGAATAGAGGAGAGCATAAAGGCAATAGTCAAAATAAGCAGTGTCTTTTTCATTTCAAATGTTATTTATTGATAATATTACGAAATATTTTCTGAACAGTATTATGGCAGTTAAATATATTGACAGCGGTAAGAATAACAGCAGCAAATAACGGTTAAATTTTATTGTATTTTTATGTCAGATCCGGACAATCATTCAATGAGAAGCAGACTACTGAGACAGGAAGGTATGGTGGTATGGCTGACAGGTCTCTCAGGTTCAGGAAAATCTACTCTTGCCGCAGGACTGGAATCTGCGCTTCTGAAAAACGGACATTTCACTTATGTGCTCGACGGAGATATCATCCGAAACGGACTTAATTCAGACCTTGATTTCTCCGACGGGGGGAGAAATGAGAACATCCGGAGGGTGGCAGAAGTAGCTGCCTTAATGAAAGATGCCTCAATAGTTGTTATTGTGGCCTTCATATCACCATTCAGGAAGATGCGCGAATTTGCCCGGCAGCGGGCAGGATACGAAGATTTTGCCGAGGTGTGGGTGAGAGCCCCTCTGAGCGTATGCATTGAGCGCGACCCGAAAGGACTCTATAAAAAAGCACTCAGCAACCGGATCACTGATTTCACAGGTATATCATCGGCCTATGAAGACCCACCTGACCCGGAGCTTATAATAGATACGGACACCCTGTCGGTAGAGGAATCGACAGACATACTTACCAGCTTTGTAATGGAAAAACTGAAAAAACACTGAGACTTCCAATGCATTTCAATCAAAAAAGTCTGCCTGAATACCCGCCTTTGTTTATTGTGAAGTTTTTTAACCTGCTCAGGAGAAAAATGAAAAAGATGAGCCGGAGATTCACTCACCCTGGTGTTGTGATGCTTGAGCACATGCAGAATCTCTGGCTGCTGGGATCCATCAGCGTAGTAAATGAGCTTGGCATTGCAGATATTCTCAAAAAAGGGCCTCAGTCAGTCTCAGCTCTTGCCGGACAGACAGGTACTTTGGCTGATCCCTTGTACAGGGTTATGAGGCTGCTCGCTTCCGAAGGTATATTCAGGGAACTGAATGACAGAAAATTTGAGAACACACGCTATTCTGAACCAATGATGGAAGGAGAGCTTAAACATTTCATCAGGCACACGCTTAATCCATTGCAGTTCAGGATCTTCGGTGAGATGATGCATTCTGTAAAGACAGGAAGAAGGACAAGCGAGCTCTTTTTTGAAGAAGGCGCTTTTGAACATATGGGAGAGTCGCAGGAGCTGGGAGAACTATATAACCGGGCAATGACAAATACGTCACGGATGCAGGTAGCTGCCATCCTTTCGGCATTCGACTTCAGAAGGTATTCAAAGATCGTCGATGTAGGCGGAGGACAGGGTTTCTTCTTATCAGCTATTCTTTCAGGATACCCGAATGTTACAGGAGTCCTTTTTGACCTGGAAAGAGTGGTAAATAACCCGGCTGTTACGTCAGTTTTAGAAGCCATTAAGGGAAGGCTGAGCATTGTTCCGGGGAGTTTCTTTGATTTTGTGCCACCCGGCGGCGACCTCTATACACTCAAGAACATATTTCACGGATGGGACGACCGTGAATGTATTGAGATACTCACGAACATAAAGAAGGCAATGTCCCAGAACGGAAAGATCATGATAATAGAATCTGTTGTCGGGAAGCCCGATAAACCTTCATGGGGTGCGATGACAGATATTTTCATGATGGCAGGTCTGGGTGGACGGGAACGTACAGAAGCAGAGTTCAGTTCTCTGATTGTGACAGCCGGTTTTAAACTGGAAAGAATAATAGAAACAGTATCACCACTGAGCCTGATTATTGCCGTGCCCGTGTGAGCAGTTAATTACCAAAACCATATCTTTGGCTCTTTCTTTACAGATAACCTGTTAAAAAAAAGTGGAAACCGATCCGGTAATAGAAGTCAGAAAACTTGTAAAGAGGTATAAGACATCAGGTGAAGAAGCTCTGAATGGTGTCAGCCTCGATGTCAGCCGGGGTGAGTTCCTTGGTCTCCTGGGGCCTAATTCAGCCGGCAAGACTACTTTCACTTCTCTCATCTGCGGACTTCTGAGGCCTACATCAGGTACAATATCGGTGTTAGGCAGGGAGCTAAGAGGAGATCCCGGAGAGATCAGGAACAGGATGGGACTGGTGCCCCAGGAAATAGCACTTTATCAGGGCCTTACGGTACGGGAGAATATCATGTTGTTCGGACATCTTTTAGGATTGCATGGAAAGAGACTCATGGAAAGGGCTGACATGATGATTAAAATCTTCAATCTTGAAGAACACCTGCCAAAGCTCATTGCTCATTGTTCAGGAGGTATAAAAAGACGGGTTAATCTAATCTGCGGGATCATCCATGACCCTGAATTACTGATACTTGATGAGCCCACACTTGGTGTCGACACCCAGCTCAGGGAAATGATCTCCGGTTATCTGACAGGCATGAACAGAAAGGGCACTACTGTAATTTACACAACACATTATATGAAGGAAGCGGAACTTCTCTGCTCAAGGGTGAATATTATAGACCATGGCCGGGTCATTGCCGATGGCAAACCCGCTGACCTGATCTCCCGGAATGCGGGTTGTGCTGATCTGGGTCAGGTATTCCTCAATCTGACGGGAAGAGACCTTCGTGACTGATTTAATGTTTGATCTTAATACATGGGATTGAAGAAACTAGTTGCCTTATTAAAAAAGGATGGTCTCCTGATGGTCAGGGACTGGCCGGGACTTGCGATACTTTTCATAATGCCGGCCATCCTGCTTATTGTCATAACTTTCACACAGGAAAGCAGCATACCTTCGAAACGATCGGGTATGAAGATAGCCATCGTAAATGACGATTCCGGAGAATTTGGGATTAATGTAGTCGCTGACCTTGAAAGACAGGGTTATTTCAATTTCACCCCGCTCTCTTCTGACAATGAAGCCAGGGAGAGCGTTATATCCGGAAAGTTCCAGATGGCAATTATTATTCCTGAGGATGCAACGGATAAACTCTTTGCGGCCTTATCGGAACCTGAAGGGGCTAAAGAACCTGATGCCGGCCGGTCAGGGGTTAAAATAATCTATGATCCCTCTCTTCAGAAGATATTCCGTGATGCCGTCATAATGCCTGTAAACGTTCTTTTACAGCTCTCAGCAACGAAGGTTATCATGACCAGATACACCGGTGATGTGAACCGGATGATAGAGGAATATAAAGACAGCCTTGCTTCAGATTTCTCGGATGGAACCCTGTATTCTGAGATTCCCCCTTTCCCTTTCAGACAGGATATAATAAACAGCCTGAATGAAAGGATAACTGAAAAAATAAAAGGCGGAGCAGAGATTGAACTGCCTGCTGATCCTTCATTTTCTTCCACCCTGGTGGAATTAACCGAAGAGCCTGTTTTCAGAAGCAGACACATGCCGGTATCTGGTCTTCTTCAGAATAATGTCCCTGCTTTCACCCTTTTCGCGATGTTCTTTATCGTAATACCTCTTGCCGGGAGCATAATAAATGAGAAAGATCACGGAATATCCGGAAGGATGAAAACGATTCCTGTCTCCCGCATGACCATCGCTTTATCAAAGATCGTGGTTTTTATAGTGGTTTGTATCCTCCAGTTCATTTTTCTCATGTTCGTGGGGAAATACATTATGCCTTTGCTTGGAGAGAACTCCACTATCGACATGAGAGTTAACATACCTGCCCTGGCTGCAGCCCTGATATGCAGCAGCCTTGCAGCAATAGGTTTCGGTATTATGGTGGGGTCATTGTCGTCAACACATGGTCAGGCAGCAACTTTTGGTTCGGTTATGGTTGTAATACTTGCCCTTCTGGGAGGTATTTTTGTTCCGGTGCATATGTTACCCGATGTGATCAGGAAAATCAGTATAATTTCTCCCCTCAGATGGGGAACTGATGCCTTTCTTGGCGTTTTTGCAAGGCACGAAGGCATTTCCGGAATATGGTTTCAGCTCTGTCTGCTGACCTCATTCTTTCTGGTATCGGTTCTGGTTGTTGTAAAGTCTCTCGGAAGGGAATAACCTTAATACAGAAGGCTGGCAATGCCGGTCAATAAAAATTTTTTTTTCCGCTAACGATTTTAAAAGATATTGAATTATTCTACATTTATGCGGGAATTCAAATTTTATGAAGGAAAAGGAAATTGAGGTTGACTGCCCGTACCAGCAGGTCATACTGTATGCCGAAAAGGATGACGGCACTTTCGGACCTGTTCAGACGGGATCATATATGGCAGGGAATCATATTTCAGAGCATTTCAGGATAGTGGAAAACTTAAGTAAAGACCTTGTTGAAAAGCTCAAAAAAGGTGAGATAAGCCCTGTATTCTACTATATGACTCTTGAAGGACTAAGCATATCCGAGATGGCAGGCAGGACCGGAATACCGGCTTTCAGGGTCAGGAAGCATAGCACCCCGTCCGGATTCAGAAGGATCAGAATTTCAACCCTCAAACGATATGCCGATGTTTTAAATATTCCTGTGGCTAATATGTTTCAACTGATAAACACAATTGAAGACAGGAACTGGGATATCGGCTACAAGGGCGATATTGACGGTTCAAAGACGGGGATCATATCACAGTCGGCTACCGGTAATCCTTTATTAGTTGAAACGAAAGTAATTACGAACAACAAATGAGTCAGATCCCGTTTCGCCATATAATGGCTGCACATTGTGAATCAGGAACAGTAACCGCACTGCTCAATCATCACGGGATGGAAATATCTGAACCGATGGTATTCGGAATCGCCAGCGGTATTTTTTTCGCTTACCTGAAAACTCCCGGGATGGAATTCCCGATGTTTGCCGTAAGAAGCATGCCTGGTCAGGTCCGTACCAGGTTTGCGGCCAGAACAGGAGTGAAATTCAGAACAAAAAAATACAGAAGCCCTGAAAAAGCAGAAAAAGAACTTAATGAACTTGTCGACCAGGGACAACCGGTGGCTGTTCAGGTTGACTTTTTTTATATGAACTACTTCCCTGCATGGTACAGGATTCATGTAAACGTTCATTTTGTGACCGTCATCGGCAGGGAAGGAGACAAATATTTTATCAGCGACAGCTATCATCCTCAGATTGCGGAGATTGACAGGGAGTCACTTCTAAAAGGACGTTTTGCCGGAGGGTCGATGGCACCCAGAGGCTTTATGTTTTATCCGGTCAGGATACCTGAAAATGTGGATCTTCAGAAGGCTATAAAGGATGGCCTTGCCGGAGCCACGAAAAATATGCTTAAGATACCGCTCCCTTTCATCGGAATAAAAGGGATAAGGAGATTTGCAGATAAGATAACCGACTGGCCCCGGTATGCAAAGAATGAAGATTATCTTGCCGACAAGATATTCAGGATCACGATTTTCCTGGAAGACCAGGGTACCGGTGGGGGAGGATTCAGGTTTCTTTATGCCTCTTTTCTTCAGGAAGCTTCGAAAGTGCTCTTGAATCCCCGCCTTGAAGAAATGTCGAAAGAAATGATGTCAATCGGTGACGGCTGGCGTGAGGTCTCACTGGCATCGGCAAAAATTGCCAAGCAAAGAGATTTCAGCAGAGCCCGCCTTATGGAGATAGGCGACCTTCTTCGCGTTAGAGCCGACATGGAAGAATCATTCTTCAAACGCCTGGAGAAGGAATTGTCAAATCATAAAAAAACCTGAAATGAAGTTTGATTCACCTGAAGAAATTAAGACTGAGGTAAAAAAACTGATAATTGAAACACTCAGGTTTGAGAATGTGTCACCAGACGATATCCTCGATGATGTCAACTTTTTCAGCGGTGAAAATACTATAAAGATCGATTCTATCGACGTGATAGAACTTGTGGTGGCAATACAGAAAAAATTCAGCGTAAAGATCGATGACCAGAACCTTGCCAAAGATGTAATAAACACGGTAAACACAATATCTGAATTTGTCTGGTCGCAACATAATAAACCCCTGACTTAAAACACCTTTCTGAATTCCGTTTTCTGAAAAATCCCTGTGTTCTGCTAACGATGGATAAAAAACGACCAAAAACCTTTGGAAATCTGTTGATGGGGATTCGTTTCATCACCCTGATTAAGATGGTCGTGAGAAATGGTATTGGCATACGCCCTGTTCATATCCTGAGATTCCTGATGCTGATCCCCACCTCGCTGCTGGTAGAGGCTTTCATTATTGTTGAGAAGCTAAGATCAGGCAAGGCAATCAGAAGGACTAATATTGAAAAGCCACCGGTATTCATCATAGGCCACTGGAGGTCCGGAACAACGCTGCTTCATCAGTTGCTGGCTCTCGACATCAGGTTCACAACTCCCACACTGGTTCAGACAGTTGCTCCCGAGCATTTTCTTTTCAGTGCGAAGTACTGGATTCCGTTAATGAAAAAGACAATACCGACTAAAAGACCTATGGATGAGGTAGTTGTCGGTCCGGTTGATCCGATGGAAGATGAATGGGCTCTCCTTAGAATGGATGTGCAGACTCCTCTGTCGAAGGTATTCTTCCCTTCCCGAAAATTTGGTTTCATGTCGTGCCGGGATGAATTCATACCCGAAGGGAAAAGCCGTGCCAGATTTGAAAAATGTCTGATTACCTTTCTCAGAAAGATCACTCTCCATACGGGTAAAAGAATTATCCTGAAGAATCCCTTTCATACCCCGAGGATAAAGCTGTTGAGCGAACTTCTTCCTGGTTCAAAATTCATACATATTGTACGTCATCCCTATAAAATAGTCCCTTCGGCAATTAACATGTGGAACATACTTGAAGCTGAGAATGCTTTTAAGGGAGGCTGGGTAAAGGCTGATATCATGGGATCAGCAGCCATGGTGGAATGGTTCCGGAAAAAAATTGATGAGGAAAAAAATTTTCTTGCTCCTGACCGCTTTACTGAGCTAAGGTATGAAGACCTGGAGAAGGATCCTGTCAGTGAGATCCGCAGGATATATAATTGTTTCGGGATAAGCTTCAGTGACGATTTCGAAAGGGCAATTCAAAGGTTTATGGAGGAGAAAAAAGGATACAGGAAAAATGTTTTTGTTCTTAAGGCCGAAGACAAAGAATCAATAAAAGAATACCTGGGTGAATATATGAAATGCTATGGTTATGAGGATCAGTGATATTTTCTTTCACCGGCCTGCAGATAATGATCCTACCTGTATGTCCTTGTCATTCCTTCAGGTACCACAACGACATAATCGGCTTTCCCCATTACATCTTCTCCGGGCGTGGTGATATCGTCCTGAAGAACCGTGCTTACAGTCACCATTTTTAAACCCGGCGAGTATCTGTCAAGATACCATAAAATGCCCATGTGCCTGTCAGAATGGTAGCTTCCGTTGAAGTGGATGACGATATTACCCGGCTTGCGGTATCTGGCGATAAAGAAAGACATGGTTGCATCCTTTATAGCCTGTGCTTTGGGCAGATTTCCGGAAGCATGTCCTCCCATAGGCCCTCCCATCGAGAGCATGTCCTTGTAGCATGGTAATTCCGGATCATAGTCAACAGGCAGGGGGGCAATATATTGTTTCCCTTCAGGCGACAGACTGTCAAGAGCTTCAAAACCTCCAGAAGCCACCATTGACGCATACTGCCTGGGTATATTTGATGCTATGAATCTGAGCCCATTATCTTTGGCAAAATTCATTAATGGCTTATAGTCAGTCACATAATTATTCCACTTTCTTACCTGGCTTTCGAATGAACTTTCCCTGAAAAATCCTGCAAAATATTCGTCGATTATGAGCTGATTGTCGGCTTCGAACATCTCAGCAGCAAGCATAAGATCTTTCCCCCTCTGCTTATAAATGTCTTTTGTCATCTCAAGTTCCAGCCAGTGCGAAATGGGATTGTCGTGAAGCTCTCCGAAAAAGACCACATCAGCTTTCATGGCCTCTTCAAGCATGGCACCGTAATCTGTTTCCTTGCCTTCACCTGTGAAAATCCGGTATGCAGGCTTCTGCTGCGAAGAAACTGTCGTTGTAACCAGCAAAGAGAATAACAGGAAGAAATATTTAATGCGCCGCATGGGATTATATTTTTATGCAAATAAAGCTAAAAATATCCTAATCCCGGTTCTTCTCAGCAATATGCTTCTCTGGACGGAAGCCGGGTGAGGGAATGAAAAGCAAAAAGGTGAATATCGCAGCTATTTAATCCCGAACCTGTAACTGAACTTGATCAGGAATACATTATGGGGAATGTTGTTATCCCTGTTGAAAAGATCGCCAAGGTCGTCGAAGAAATGAAGCTGGCCTGAACCGTTGGAAAAATTCCGTGACTGGCTCCAGACAAGATATACGGATGAGCCGGGATTATATTCCCAGCGCACTACAAAATTAGAAAGGAAAAACTGGTAGTTGAAATCATTATTACCAATTGAAAAATCCGTTACGCCGTTATTATCCATATCTATCCTGTAGACGTTTGAAAGGGGATCATACTCCTTTTGTTCGGGGGTAAAGGTCCAGAATCTGTCGCGGTAATTGTCGTTCATGGGATTCAGGATGACTTTATGATCGTAGTATTTGCCTGTTGCAACGTAAGGCTGTCCCCAGTACTGAAGCGTAAGGTCAGGACTTATATTGAAGTTGACCCTGAAGGAAGCGCTAATGGTTTTCCTGTCGATCGACGCAAAAATATACCTGTCGTTGCCATCGTTGACACGTGTAACATACTGGAGTTCATTGAATGATTTGTTAAATGAGGGGCTGAACTCAATTGAAAGTGAATTCAGCGGCTTGTAATTGACTTCAACCTGGGTATATAAGCTGCTGGCATTATTTTCCAGGCCTGCTGAGCTGTTGGCAAAAACTGAAAAGGTCAGTTTTTTGCGGTAGTCGGTCGAGAAACCTGCCCTGATGTTTATATTGCCGGGAGCTTTCATCATCGGTCCGCCACGGAGCATTCCTGTTGACAGGACATTGCTTTGCAGGTTACCTCCGGTCCATGCATTCCAGTAGTTCCTGAATCCGATGTTCCCGTTCCATTCAATTCCCTTTGCGGTGATATCGCCTCCGAAATTATTTACCATGTATACATCGCCGTTGATGTTCCAGCTCCTGTAAAAACCTTTCGGATCCCAGACATTATATCCTCCCCATAATACAGACAGCATTTCGTCGGCCTCCTGCATGTAACCAAGGTCGTTGATCTCAAAGCCCGGGGTCTTCCATTTCACGACAGCCATCAGGTTGAAATGACCGTCTAATTTGGTAAGCTGCATTCTGCCTCCTGAACCGGCCAGTGATGTTCGTTCAGGATCAAAATCTGTGTAATCGTTATCGGGCCGTTGATAATAACGTGCCGATGACCTTTGTGTACGGGCAATAGCCTCCTTAGATCCGTTTACCTGGCTGAATGCCGTGTTGAGGTTGAACGACCAGCTCTTTTCTTTGAAGAACTGTGTGAAATCAATTCCTCCTGCATAGGCAGATTTGTGGATCAAATTGCCCATGTTCTCATCAAGATCCCTGTTGGTACTTGTAATAATACCTCCTATGAGAGTGTTTCCGTCATTAAAATCACGCTGGATTCTTCCGAGGAAGAAATTTGTGAGAGGTTCCACAAGCTCTTTAACTCTTCCTCCTGAGGTGTCGATAACAGCATTTTCCCCTGCTGTCACTGCTTCTATGAAACCGACCGATAGTCCATTCTTTGTTTTTCCTGTAAGCTTGGCTGCCCCCAGTATAGTTGTTGATGTCGGTATGTCGGCATACCATCCGTCCTCAAGATCAGGATACCCGACAGGTTGTCGGCCTATTCTTCTGGAATAGAACAAATTATCATTTCCGGAATTGCCGTCCCCAATTCCGATGTTGAAATTTGTAATATTGTTTCCCTCTATAAAAAAAGGTCTTCTTTCAGAAAAATAGGTCTCATAGGCAGTCAGGTTCACCTCCGACGGGTCAGCTTCCACCTGTCCGAAATCGGGATTTATCGACAGGTCCATCGTCATATTGTTCGTCACGCCTATTTTTGCATCAAGTCCTCCGTTGAAGCCAGGTCTTCTGCCTTTTTCCATGAAGCTGAAAGGATTATCAGGTTCTTTTTTAAATGTTTCAAGCTTTGCCACCCCATAGGGAGTTAAGTCAAAAATCTTTCGTGGCTGGATGTCCTCCATGCCGGAAAGTTCCCCCATCATGTGTACTACCCCCGGTGCATCTTTCGGAAGGTGCTGCCAGAAGTCAGTTTCATTCTTCCTGTAAATGATCCTTGCAACGTTCAGACCCCATACCTCACCGGAATTTTTATCAAATCTTACCTGGCTTAACGGGATCTTCATTTCTGCATCCCATCCACCGCTGTTGACAGATGTTTTAACCCACCAGTTGGGATCCCATGAGGGATCTTCGTTTTGCCCGTCCTCAGTGAAGATCTGGTCGAACTTTACTCCTGATGAGGCAACTCCGAAAAGGAAAGCAGTTCTGAGATCATGGAAGCTGTCAAAAAAAACTGCGGCCAGATCTCCGTCAGTCTGGTCACGCCTTGTAAGACGGTTTACTATGCTGTCGGGACTGGTGTCGAAATTTTTTATGGCTGCATAAATGTTGTCGTCGTCGAAAAGGATCTTAAATTCGGTTCTTTGTGATGGTTTTTGTCCATTGTAAGGTTCATGCTGTGTGAAATCATCTATCCATTCTCCCTGCTTCCAGACCTCTTCGTCGAGAATTCCGTCAATTGCAGGCTGCTCATTTATACGTGTGGCCTTATATCTCTTCTTTTCAATATCCTGTCCGAAAGCTGCCTGTATAATGACTGTAACTAATAACAGAAAAAGGAGGATTTTTTTCATGTAAAGGTTAAATTATTGCATGTTCTCAGGTTATAGACGGATAATTATCTTTTTTGATGCATGGGAAGTCCTATATGGAACCTTTCTAAATTTGAAATTCTGTAATTATTTATACTAAAATGCAGATTTCACTAATGGTACTGGTTTTTTTGAGCAAGGGAATGTTCAAAATAATTATCTTAGCTCAAAATACTTAAATGATGACAACACGCAGAATATTTTTTTCAGTCAGTGCCATAGTTCTGATGGCACTTCTTTTCATAGGGAAAGAATCCAGTGCCCAGGTAAATTCACCGCTAAAAGGCAAGAAGGTTCTGTACGTATGGGGTGGCTGGATGGGCCATGAACCTGATAAGTGCCGGGATATTTTTGTTCCCTGGCTCGAGTCTGAGGGAGCTGTGGTCACAGTCTCAAATACACTTGATTCTTATACCACCTTTGATCTGAAAAACGATTTTGACCTTATTATTCAGGCCTGGACAATGGGTACGATTACAGGCCCTCAGGAAAAGGCGCTCGAAGCTGCAGTAAAAAGCGGGGTTGGCCTTGCCGGCTGGCATGGAGGTCTGGGAGATTCATTCCGGAACAACACAGAATACCAGTTCATGGTTGGAGGACAATGGGTTGCACATCCTGGTGGCGTGATTGATTATACTGTTCAGATAACCGATAAAAAGGATCCTGTTACGAAAGGACTGACAGACTTTGCAATGCATTCGGAACAGTATTATATGCATGTCGACCCGAATGTAAAAGTGCTGGCAACAACCACCTTTACCGATAGTCATGCAAACTGGATAGGCGGGAGCGTCATGCCTGTAGCCTGGAAAAAAGTGTACGGCAAAGGAAGAGTATTTTATTCTTCTCTCGGCCATGTGGCATCCGATTTCAGTGTACCTCAGGCGCTTGAAATAATGAAAAGAGGCATACGCTGGGCTTCGCTCAGTAGATATGAGCCCATGGAAGAGTGGAAACAGCCTGTTTACGGGAACGGAAAGAAAAAATAGGGAAAGAAATATTTTCACTGGCATAGTCCTGCAGCCGGTGAGGTTAATCGTATAACTTCAGAAACTCGTAAGAGTTCCCCGTATGCACCAGGAATTTAAGAAAATCGGCTTTTGAAATAACCAGTGTGGCAGTATTTATGTTCGGATGGAAAGCCAGACGGTCGAATTCGTTCAGCTTTTCATCGATGAAGAGATGAACATTATTTTCCCTGTCATTGATCAGACCAAACGGAGATACTGAACCGGGCTCAAGTCCCAGGTACTTCATCAGCCTGGCGTCGGAGGCAAATGTGAGCTTGCCCTGTCTGAGCCTTTTTTCAAGATCGTGTATATCGAGATGCCTAAGATGCTCCACTATGACCAGGTAATGCCTGTTACCTTTATGATTACGGAAAAATATGTTTTTACACCTTCCTGAATTGTAATCTTTCCAGTGAACTATGGCATCGCTGATGGTAGCCAGGGGAGGGTGTTCATGATATTCAAAAGGTATTGACAGTTCTCCGAGCAGGGAGTAAAGTTCCTTCTGTCCTCTCATTGGATGTAACTACCTTGCTGTATAAATAAAATCCATTTCTGCGAGCTCCGCAATATCTGTTCCGGCTTCATACATGTCTGTGTCTTCATTTTCATATATCCATTCAATTACTACAGGAACTCCTCCGATATGGAGTCTTCTGATCTCCATTAGGATGTCGTACAAAAATTTTGCGGAAGATGAATTGAAATAAGAAAGATCTATCTGAAGTGTTAATGGAGAATCTGGTGTGAAAACCTTCTTGTCGCTCTCCAGAATATCGTCGGCATAAATTCTGATCCACTCAATAACCGGGTAGTACAGTGCCCTTACGTCCTCGGGTGATGATACGCCCCTGATCATGAATATCTTTTCTGATGGAGAAAAATTTATTTCGGGGGTGAGTTCAGTCTGTTCAATAAAGAGTCTTTGCATCTGAAGGGTTTTTACAAAATTGCACCATTATTTCAAAAAAGCAAAAAATAATTTGCTTATTCTGAAGATTTAGAAAAGCCCATCTTTTTCTGAATCAACCGTATAACCCGAATCTTCGGGCAGATTTTTCCCTTTTGATGCCTCCACAGCAAGTTTATCGCACAGTTCATTTTCCGGATCGTTGTTATGGCCTTTGATCCAGACGAATCTTACGTCGTGCATTCTGTATATCTTCAGAAATCTTATCCAGAGATCAGGATTTTTCTTTTTTCTGAATCCCTTCGACTCCCATTGGAAAAGCCATCCTTTTTCCACGGCATCGGCTACATATTTTGAGTCGGTATAGACAACCACCCTGCTGCCCGGTTTTTTAAGTGCTTCCAGTCCTTTGATAACTGCCAGAAGCTCCATGCGGTTGTTTGTGGTAAGCCTGAAGCCTGAAGATAATTCAAGCCTGTGAGGGCCCGATTTAAGTACTATTCCATAACCTCCCGGCCCGGGATTGCCGCTTGCGGCACCATCAGTATATATTGTTATTTCATCTGACATGCGGCAGGACTATCCCTGTATTTGTCAGGAAAAGCTTTATGGCAATGGAAAGAAGAATTACCCCGAATACCTTCTTCAGAATTTTAAGCCCTCCCTGGCCGAGCAATCTTTCAAAGAAGGAAGTAAGACGAAGAACAAAGTAGACTATTACCATATTGATAACCAGGGCAATGAATATGTTTATCGTCTGGTATTCTGCCTTAAGGGAGAGAACGGTAGTAATAGATCCTGCTCCTGCAATCAGAGGAAAAGCTATAGGGAAAATGGCACCTCCGCCATGAGCATCCTGATGAAAGATCTCTATTCCAAGAACCATCTCCATGGCAATAAGGAAAATGATAAAAGACCCTGCAATGGCGAAAGAAGAGACGTCAACACCGAATACACCAAGAAGGGGAGTTCCTATGAAGAGGAAGGCAAGAAAAATACTTAAAGAGGTCAATGTGACCTTAGCCGATTTAATTTTTACTCCCTTGGACTTGATGTCGATTATCACCGGAATAGAACCAGGGATATCGATGATTGCAAAAAGAACCATGAAAGCAGCCAGTATTTCCTTAAAACTAAGTTGCATCGCTTACATTTTTGCACACAAAATTAAGAAAAGGATACATTAAAAGTCTTTTCTTACTACCTGGTACGATAAAAAAGCACAAAGAACACAAAGTTATAATTCTAATATTTAATCCTTTGAGTCCTTTGTGCCTATTCTTTGAATCCTTTGTGGTAAGCTAATCCTGTTAATGCATCCTTAAATATAATAAGGTATAGGAATGCCCTACTCCACAATGGTCATTTCGTCAACCAGATGTTTTGCCCCGGAATAGATGTCTATTATCCATAAAACATACCTTATGTCGACAGAAATTGTCCTTTGCAGTTCCGGTTCATAATAAACATCACCGCTCATGGCTTCCCAGTTACCGTCAAATGCAAGTCCTATAAGATGGCCTTCATCGTTCAGCACCGGGCTGCCTGAATTTCCTCCGGTTATATCGTTTGTCGTGAGGAAGTTTACAGGCATGTATCCTTCTGATGATGCATATCTGCCGAATTCCTTGCGCGCATTAAGATCGATAAGCCTCTGCGGCAGGTCAAATTCGTAGTCGCCGGGTTTGTATTTGTCCATCACACCCTGGAGGGTTGTATAATGCTTATATGTAACCGCATCTCTGGGGTCATAATCACGCACAGTTCCGTATGTCAGACGCATGGTTGAGTTTGCATCGGGGTAGAGAGTCTTTTCCGGGATCATTTCCCTCAGGGCTGCGACCCAGAGTCTCTGGCCTCTGGCGAGATCTTCATCAAATTTGCTGCGTTCCGGACCGAGTGACTGGGCGACTTTTGTAATTGAATTATACGTGACGAGAACCGGATCTTTTTCCAGTACCCTGACGTCAGGTTTTGAGAGAAATGCAATTAACCTGTCTTCACCGGTGAATATTGACTTTGCGAACATGTTGTCAACGAATTTATCGATGTCGCCCTTGAATTTTTTATCGACGACATTTGCGTAAAAGTCAGGATGGAACTTTACTGGTACATCCTCCCGGTAAAGTTTGAGCATGGCCTTTGTCGACTTCTGATCTGTGGAGGCACTGTAATCTTTGTAAAGTCCTGCCAGATTTTCCTTTATTCTGCCTGTCAGTTCATCTATTCTTTCTTTTTCACCTGATTTTAAAACAGTCAGGAGCTGGCTTCCCACCTGGCTGAATGAAAGTATCTCACAACCCTGGATACATTCACTAAGGTACTGGTATGCATTCTGAAATTCGGCCCTTCCTTCAATTGATTTCTTAATAAGGTTAAGAGATTCACCGTATTTTGCCCTGCGTGATGCTTCAGCACTGACCCAGGTGTTGAACTGATTCTCTATCAGCTTCTTTTTTTCAATGACGTTAAGATTGCGAAGCTGGTTATTCTGTCCGATAGAGTATTTCCAGTAGTTTGACGAGCCTGAATATTTTGAAGCATACTGAAGGTTGATCTTCGGGTCGGAAACCATATCGGCCATCCAGATATCCTGCTTTACACCTCTGATTTTTATTCTGTTGGGATTGGTGATCTTCATTATCTCGTCTACCTCATAGGAGGTGTAGTATCTCTGTGTCCTGCCGGGATACCCGAGTATCATGGCATAATCGCCCGGATTGCGGTCTTTCAGTGAGACTGACAGCCAGTACTTGGGTTTGAGCGGGATGTTTTCCTTCGAATAGGCTGCAGGTTTGCCGTCGGGGCCCGAGTAAACACGGAATACACTGAAGTCACCTGTATGGCGCGGCCATTCCCAGTTGTCGGTATCGAAACCGAATTTTCCGATCGATGAAGGAGGAGCACCTACAAATCTGACATCTGAGTATCTTTCATAAACGAGAAGGTAGAAATAATTACCTCCGTAAAAAGAAGAAACCTGTGTCCTGTAATTATTGCCCTCCCGGGCTTTGCCTTCTATAGTAGTCCTGGCTGTGTTGATAGCACTGTTTCTTTCATTTTCGCTCATGCCTTCCTTTACATTTGCCAGAACCTGCCCGGTGACATCCTCTATTTTTACCAGGAAGGTAACCGAAAGACCTCTTGCAGGAAGCTCTTCCTCCTTCGTTTTTGCCCAGAAGCCATCTTTAAGATAGTCGTGTTCCACGGTGCTTAGGGCCTGGATGGAACCGTAACCGCAATGGTGATTGGTAAGGAGAAGCCCTTCAGACGATACTATCTCACCTGTACAGCCCCCTCCGAAGATAACGATCGCATCCTTGAGGCATGCTTTGTTGATGCTGTATATGTCTTCAGCACTTAATTTCAGACCCAGTTCGGTCATTTTCCCTATATTGAGCTTCTCGATAAGAGGAAGGAGCCACATGCCTTCATCGGCCCTTGTCTTCATGCCGGAGCTCAGCAGGATGATCAAAAGAATTCCAAAAATTTTCTTCATGATGGATATAAATTAGGATTTGTTCATAGCAACGGGCAAATATAACTTTTATATTGAATTCATTGTATGTCAGAAGTCAATTGATAACTGCGTTTCATAAAGCAGGAAACTCTTTCTGTGGAAGGAGGTTATTCCGTGCTCACGGATTGCCCTGCGGTGAAAGGGCGTTGCATAGCCTTTGTTACTGTCCCAGCCATAAAGGGGGTGCTTTTCATGGATCTTTATCATGAATTCATCGCGAAAGGTCTTTGCCAGTACCGAGGCAGCAGCTATTGAAAAATAGAGAGAATCACCCCTTACAATGGTTTTATAACCGGTGCTGCCATAGGGAAAGAATCTGTTTCCGTCGATCAGCAGGAATCCGGGCTTAATGCTGAGGCCGTCGATAGCCATGTGCATCGCCCTGATCGATGCTCTGAGGATATTCATCCTGTCGATATCTTCGCTGCCAACAAAAGCCACATTCCATGCTACTGCAGTTTCAATTATTTCATTTTTAAGGCTATCTCTTTGTTTTGCTGTTAGTTGCTTTGAGTCATTCAGCACCTCATGTCTGAAATTCTTTGGAAGGATCACTGCTGCTGCCGTAACCGGACCAGCCAGACATCCTCTTCCGGCTTCATCACAGCCGGCTTCCACGATGTTCTTATAAAAATAAGGTCTTAACATGTTGTAAATCAGAGAGTCCTGATTTGTTGTTGAAAATTAAGAAGTTTTCACTTCGGTTGTATACTAAAAAAAAGTTAAAGTGAATTAAAATTTTAATGTAAGTTATTAACATATTTATCAACAAAAAACATAGATTTGTCAAACTATTGATTATTTTTGGTCATTCAGTTTATTGGTATAAATGTACAAAGGATTCAGGTTATTAATTATAATTCTGCCTGTTTTGTGGTCGGATCTGCTCTCACAGTCGATATCACATCAGGTTCTTGTGCCTGCAGCAGGGCTGAAGACAGACGGCAATATTGCTGTCTCTCAGACTATTGGGGAGACAATGGTGAAAATAACCAATAATTCTTATTACATACTGACACAGGGATTTCAGCAGCCAAGTATTCATGAAATGCCTGATTTTATTATACCCGATATTGTAAGAGCCTTTCCGAATCCGGTCACTGATTTCATCACAATTGAAATGTCAGGTCGCAAGGCAAGGAATTATAGCATAGAGTTCCTTGATCTTACCGGCAGAGTGGTGATCTCGGCAAGAAAAACTTTTGGACCCAATTACTGGTACAGGGAACAATATAACGTAAGTGGACTTATGGGAGGACTTTACCTGATACGATTCAAAAGTGATGATGGTTTATACTACAGGATTTTGAAGATGCAGAAAATCTAAAATGAAATTATTATGATGGGGAAATTGGTGAGGATAAGTCTGTTGATGATGGCGTTGGGCATTGTGGCGAATGCAGTTCAATCGCAGAGCACAGTGCCTCTGGGACTTCATTACCAGGCTGTAGCCCGGAACAGTGCAGGGAATGAACTTCAGAATGCGAAGATAGATGTGAGGTTTTCCATAATAGCTGGTGATCCTCTTTCTTCTCCTGTGTTCTCGGAAGTACATCAGAATGTTCTTACATCACAGTTTGGAGTCTTTTCTCTTGTCATAGGCAGCGGTACTCCCTGCGGAGATGCTCCCGGTAAGAGCCTTGCAGAAATATCCTGGGGACAGGCCAATCATTACCTCAAGGTGGAGGTTAAGTTTCCTGGTTACAACGATTTCATCGACATGACCACCATGCAGTTCATGGCCGTTCCCTATGCCCTGTATGCACAACAATCACTCGAGCCGGGACCGACGGGTCCTAAAGGCGATCCGGGTGAAAAGGGTGACCCGGGCGATCCGGCTAGCGACGACCAGACTCTTTCAGTAGTGAATGTCGACGGAGCCGACTATCTGGCAATATCAGGAGGCAACCAGGTTAAAGTGTCCTCAATAGAAAAGGACGGCGATCCGGCGAACGAGATTCAGGACCTGGCCTATAACAGCTCTACACGTGAGCTTCAGCTGACAAAAAGTGGTCTTGCTCCTGTCAATCTTACGGAGTTGAAAAACGATGCAGATGCCGATCCCCAGAATGAGATACAGGATCTTACACTTTCAGGCGATGTTCTGTCTATCTCCAAACTTTCTGGCGCCCGCCAGGTTAACCTGGGTGTTTACCGCGACAACACCGACAACCAGCAGCTTACCTATTCCGAAGCCGATAATTCCCTTACCATCGCACGAGGAAACACCGTAACGCTCGGAACCATGACTGCCTTCAG
>DAIOVL010000004.1:146308-155819 GCA_036759025.1 Bacteroidales bacterium | reverse complement strand
ACCGGCACTTTTTCCGGCTACAAGGTTTATTGATTTCCTGCTTTTCACACTATACACAAAGCCGTTTTTACGGTTCCGCAAATATATGATTTCCCGCTTCCCCGCAACCGCTCCGCGGTAGATTTATCATTTGATTGTGTTTTCTAGTATTAATGCAACCGCTCCGCGGTTATGGCAACGGCTTGGATAAGATACATGCTTTTTCTCTGAATTAGATTCCTGATAATACAAAACAAGTCTACCGCGGAGCGGTTCCATCAATACTATATTTGTAATGGCAAAAAATATACGATACCGCGGAGCGGTTCCATCATTTTTGCATGGTTTGCGGATTATTAATTACATTTGCCTGAAAATTTCCAAATATGATTACCATTGAACAAATTAGAGAGCTTTCAGAACGCCGCGACGCGTTGAGGAGGTATCTTTGACATTGAAGGGAAAAATAACCTTATAGCCGAAAAAGAAATTGTTTCCCGGCAACCACAATTCTGGAACGATCCTAAACAGGCCGAGGACCTTCTGCGCGAAATTTCAGACCTAAAAAAATGGACCCACGGCTTTGACAGGGTAAACACCGCAGTGGAAGATCTTATCGTAATAAACGATTTCTTCAGGGAAGGAGAAGCCTCCGAATCAGAACTGGAAAAACAATACCTGGAATGCCTGTCCCTGGTCGAAGACCTTGAAGTCCGTAACATGCTGCGAAAAGAAGAAGACCAGCTTGGCGCAATACTCAAAATTAACTCGGGAGCAGGAGGCACTGAATCAAACGACTGGGCTGCAATGCTGATGCGTATGTACCTGAGATGGGCTGAACTAAATGAATACAAAACCAGACAACTCGACTTCCTGCCCGGTGATGAGGTGGGTATCAAATCGGTAACCATCGAAATAGAAGGCGACCAGGCCTACGGATACCTCAAAAGCGAAAATGGCGTCCACCGGCTTGTGAGAATCTCACCCTTCAACGCCCAGGGTAAACGCCAGACAACCTTCGCTTCAGTTTTTATTACTCCTCTGGTTGACAATAACATAGAAATAGAAGTAAATCCCGGCGATATCACATGGGAAACATACCGTTCAAGCGGAGCCGGAGGCCAGAATGTAAACAAGGTTGAAACAGCTGTCCGTCTGCGGCACCATCCAACGGGAATAGTCATCGAAAACCAGGAGACAAGATCCCAGCTGAACAACAAGGAAAATGCAATGCGCATCCTGAAATCACAGCTATATGAAATGGAGCTCAGAAGAAGAATGGAAGAACAGGCGAAAATAGAAGGTGCAAAGAAGAAGATAGAATGGGGATCACAAATACGATCCTATGTTCTTCACCCTTATAAAATGGTGAAGGACCTTCGTACTGGTTATGAGACAGGTAATGTACAGGCAGTGCTCGACGGCAATCTGAATGATTTTATTAAGGCCTATCTGATGGAATTTGCCGGGAAGTAAAAAATGAAAATACATTACCTTCAGAAAATTATAACCAGAAATATTATTTCAGAAGTCGTTAAGTTCCTTATATAGAATTATGGCAACCAGAAAAAAACTATTTGAAGAGTTTCCGGCGGTGAGCACCAAAGAGTGGCTCAGTAAAATCGCATCCGACATGAAATGCGCCGACCCTGCCGAAACACTGCTCTGGAAAAAACGCGAAGGGATTGAGGTAATGCCTTTTTACCGGACAGAAGATGTTGAAAGCATGAAGGAACTCTTTGGGCTCCCCGGACATTTCCCTTACAGGAGGGGAGGCCATACTGACGGTAACAACTGGAGGATCAGACAAAATGTCAAAGTCACAGACTATCATCAGGCCAATAGCCTCGCCCGCGATCTTCTGATGAAAGGTGTTGATTCTATTGGATTTGAAATCTCAGAACCGGAAACTATCACCCAGTCGGATTTCAATATTCTCTTACAGGACATTGTGCCGGAAGCTGTGGAGCTTAATTTCCTGTCGGCCGGAAAGGCAAAAGAAATCGTAACATATTTTACCGATTTTCTTGAGAGTAGCGGAGCGGACCCGAAAAAGATTGCAGGTGCCATCGAAACAGATCCCTTCGGAAGACTTCTGATCAACGGAACACTATGTATCCCGGTGTCGGAAGGGCTTGATTATCTGGCGGACCTGGTAAAAATGACAGCAGCTCTGCCTTTATTCCGTGCCGTGCATCTTAATGCATCGAACTTCGGTAATGCAGGATGTGACATCGTTCATGAGATCGGATTAGCTCTGTCAATGGGCGCGGAATATCTGGCAGGTCTGGTTCAGAGAGGCATAGCTGCTGACCTGGCGGCATCAAAGATAAGGTTTTCATTCAGTACTGGTCCTGAGTATTTCCCCGAGATCGCCAGGATTCGTGCCGCGCGTCTGCTCTGGTCTTCCCTGGTAAGCAGATTCAACCCCGGAAACACTGATGCCTCAAGAATGGAAATACACTCCGTGACGGCCAGATGGAACAAGTCAGTTACAGATCAGTATATGAATATGATAGGCACCCAGACAGAAGCTATGTCGGCCGTGCTTGGAGGCGCTGACTCAATTACGGTTGAACCCTGTGATATTGTATTCAGGGAACCCGACGAATTCACGCAAAGAATAGCAAGGAACCAGCAGCTTATTCTTAAGGAAGAAGCATACCTGGAAAGAGTTGCCGACGCCGGGGGAGGCTCATACTACCTCGAAAAACTGACAGACATGCTTGCAGATAAAGCATGGGAGCTTTTCCTTGAGCTGGAAAAGGAAGGCGGGTTCTTAAATGCACTCGGCAAGGGACTTATCCATGAAAAAATAGATAGATCTTCATCCGGCTGTAAATTTGCTGAAGGAGCTTATCGTATACACTTCCCCCCTCTTAAAGACAGCTCCGACCTGGCAGATGCAGGCAATGTGAGAAGACCAATGTTCTCTGAAACCGATATTTCACAATTACAAGCAGCACAACCATCTTCACATAACCCGGACGTAAGCGGATCCTCAGATCAATGGATTACTGCAGAAAAGATTCCGGTCAGGAAATTTTATACTTCCCGCGATCTGGAGGGCATGGAACATCTGGATTATGCTGCAGGAATTCCTCCTTTTCTTCGTGGACCCTATTCCAGTATGTATGTTCTTCAGCCATGGACAATCCGTCAGTATGCAGGCTTCTCAACAGCAGAAGATTCAAATGCTTTTTACAGACGTAATCTTGCTGCCGGACAAAAAGGGCTTTCTGTAGCTTTCGACCTTCCTACACACAGAGGGTATGACTCAGATCATGAACGGGTTACAGGCGATGTTGGCAAGGCCGGCGTTGCTGTCGATTCAGTTCTCGACATGAAAATACTCTTTGATCAGATACCTCTTAACAAAATGTCGGTGTCGATGACCATGAACGGGGCAGTGCTCCCGATAATGGCCTTTTACATCGTTGCAGCACTTGAACAGGGAGCGAAGCTCGAAGAACTGACAGGGACAATTCAGAACGACATCCTGAAGGAGTTCATGGTAAGGAATACATATATCTATCCTCCGGCTTTTTCTATGAGGATAATCTCCGACATCTTTGCATACACCACCGCCAGGATGCCAAAATTCAACACCATAAGTGTTTCGGGATATCACATGCAGGAGGCTGGCGCATCATGCGACATTGAGCTGGCCTACACGCTGGCCGACGGACTGGAGTATCTGCGTACCGGAATTCAGGCGGGTCTCGATGTGGATTCCCTGGCTCCAAGGATATCCTTTTTCTGGGCTATCGGAATGAACCACTTCATGGAAATTGCCAAGATGCGGGCTGCCAGGATGCTATGGGCAAAGATCGTAAAAAGTTTCAACCCGGAAAATCCTAAATCTCTTGCACTGAGAACACATTGTCAGACTTCAGGCTGGAGCCTCACCGAACAGGATCCTTTCAACAACGTAGGCCGTACCTGTATCGAAGCAATGGCCGCTGCTCTGGGACATACTCAGAGCCTTCATACCAACGCCCTGGATGAGGCAATAGCACTTCCAACCGATTTTTCGGCAGGAATTGCAAGAAATACCCAGCTTTACCTTCAGAGAAATACTGAAATATGTAAGGCTGTTGATCCGTGGGCCGGTTCGTGGTATGTTGAATATCTTACAAATGAAATAGCACACCGGGCCTGGGACCATATAACTGAAATTGAAAAAATGGGAGGTATGGTGAAAGCCATCGAATCGGGGATACCCAAGATGAGGATAGAAGAATCAGCCGCCCGTGCCCAGGCACGGATAGACTCGGGCGTCCAGGTAATAGTGGGAACAAACAAATACCGCCTTGAAAAGGAAACTCCCCTCGAGACACTTGAAGTGGATAACACTGCCGTAAGGGAATCGCAGATCAGGAGGCTCAGTAAACTCAGGGAAGAAAGAAATGAAGTAGAATGCAGGGCAGCTCTTGAGGCCCTGACCGAATGTGCAGCCTCAGGAAGAGGTAACCTGCTTGAACTTGCAGTAGTTGCAGCTTCCATGAGGGCAACGCTGGGAGAGATATCAGATGCATGTGAAAAAGTTGCAGGTCGTTATAAAGCAGTAATAAGAACTATGTCGGGAGTATATTCATCGGAGTACAGATCGGACCGGGATTTTGAAGAAGCCAGGTCACTTGTGGCTGATTTTGCAGCCAGGGAAGGCCGTCAGCCAAGAATTATGATAGCAAAAATGGGACAGGATGGCCACGACCGTGGTGCTAAAGTCGTTTCAACAGGATATGCTGATCTGGGATTCGACGTCGATATAGGTCCGCTTTTCCAGACACCTTCGGAGGCAGCACGTCAGGCTGTCGAAAACGACGTGCATGTGCTGGGCGTCTCAAGTCTTGCAGCAGGACACAAGACACTTATTCCGGAGGTTATTGCTGAACTTAAAAAACTGGGAAGAGAAGACATCCTGGTAATTGCCGGCGGAGTTATTCCTCCACAGGATTATCAGTTCCTGTACGATGAAGGAGTTGCTGCAATATTTGGTCCCGGAACTTCTGTGGCAGGAGCCGCAAAACAAATCCTGAAAATACTTATGCATAACCCGGATACTGTTTGAGAATGATATAATTACTGTATCATGAAACAATTCTTAGTGCTCTTTATAATTATCATCATGGCTTCGGCATGCAGGATGAAGAGAACAGCGCCCGATCAGAATCCTGCCATGGATGAACCGGATGTATACCGGCAGGAATATGTCAGATTCCAGGAAGCCTCCACATGGATTCTTGGCTACTTCGCGAGAAGTGCAATGACCACTCCTCCGCATTCCGAATGGTTCGACAGGGAATACAACAGATATGAGTTGAATAGTGCTGTTAACAAATTAACAGACATCAGCAGGGATGATATAAGTATTACTGTCGTTATGGGTTCGTGGTGCCCCGACAGCAGAAGGGAGGTTCCGCGTTTTATGAAAATTCTGGATTTCTGGAGTTTTCCAGAGAACAGGATAACCTTTATAGGGGTGGATGAATTAAAAAATTCTCCACTGGGAGAATACCCTTCGCTGGGAATTGAAAGGGTGCCGACATTCATCTTTTTCAAAAATAAAATAGAAGCAGGACGCATCATTGAAAATCCTTTGACGTCTTTAGAGCAGGATATGTTTGATATCCTGACCAGGGAATGAATATTAACATAAAGAAAAAAAACATGGAAGAAGCTAATAAAAATTCGGGACAGAATCTGGGAATAGCGGCGCTGATAACTGCAATTATAACATTTGTTCTTGCGGTCATACCCTGCGTGGGAATGATAGCGATAATTCCCGGGATTATTTCAATTGTACTGGCATCTATTGGTCTTTCCCAGGCACAAAGGAATGAATCACCCAGAGGAGTGGTAATGGCCGGACTCATCATCGGGGTTGTGGCAACTATGATTTCCTTTTCACAGTATTTTGTGACTGGAAAGCTGGCAAAGAACATTGAAAAGGGGAAATGGACAGAGAAAATCCAGGAAGTTGTCGATGATGTCGAGGATAATGTAATACGTGATCTCGAAGATGCAAATGTCTCTATCAGGATTGATGACGGTGAGGATAAAGTAGAGATAAATGTAGTTTCGGGAGATTCCGACAGGGAAAAGATCCTGGAAGAACTGGAGAAGGTAAACGAACAGGTAAATGATAGTACCCCGGGCGGAAAATAAAACTATTATCTGGCAAAACAGCTGTCTGAGAGAACCGTACATTATAATAAATTTCTCTCTGGGACTTGTTATACTCCTGGTGATGGCTTATTCCCTTATCTTTTCGCCCGACAAAGATTCTTACCCTGTTGTGTGCATACACGAAAAAATAACAGGCGAGCCCTGCGTATCATGTGGTCTTTCGCACAGTTTTTCCCTCATACTTCGTGGTCGGATTAATGAAGCATTTGAATGGAACCGTTACGGGATGAGGGTCTTCCTGTTTTTTAGCTCGCAACTCCTTCTCAGGATCGTTTTCTCTTTTTTTTATATCAGCTATCCCCTGACACGTAAACAACTTATAATCTATGATGCAACCGGGTCATCTGTTATTTTCCTTCTGACGTTCATGCCCTTCCTGATCTGGATTTTCAGGTTTTCCTGATAATCCGGAAGAAGCTCTTTATTCGATCTCACCTGTTATTTTATACAGAAGATCACTTTCATATCCTCTCGACAGACCGAACCTCATAAGTTTTGCCCTTATCTCATATCCGTTTCCTGCACGGATACTCTTCCTGTGTTTCTTGATAAGGCTTTCGATGGTATCATTGTAAATCCTGTCATCGATACCATCCAGTGCATCGGCAATGATCTTTTCGGGAATTTTTTTCGCCCTGAGGCCGATCCTGATCTTTATTCTACCCCATTTGTTAAGGGTGAATTTGTCTTTAACATAAGCTTCAGCAAATCTCTTCTCATTGATGAAATTCTCCTTTACCAGGAAGGCTGTTATCTTTTTCTGGTCAGGTTCCCTGATTCCCCAGGAATCCAGTTTTGCCCTTATATCACCAATACAGAATTCCCTTTTTGAGCAAAGGGCCATTGCCCGTGAAAGAGCATTTTGAAAAAGCATTTCCTCAGCCATTTTTAGTACCTTTTATTATCCTGTCCTTTCCGTTCAGGTCCTGTCTTAATCCGATATCCGTGAATCCTGCTTTTGTCAGTAAATTAAGCATTTCCCGGCCCAGTGCCTCATTGATTTCAAAATAGACCCTGCCTCCCGGCAGCAGTACCTGACCGGCTATTTTTAAAGCGGCAGAATAAAAAATCAAAGGATCGGAGTCAGGAACAAAGAGAGCCCGGTGAGGTTCAAAATCCAGTACATTTCTTCCCATGGTTGTCTTCTCCGATTGCCTGACATAAGGAGGGTTGCTTACGATAATTCCGGTATCCTTTAACAAGTCTGAAGACGGATACAGCATATCGTCGAGCAGGAAGCTGACTTCGGCCTTGTTCAGAACAGCATTCCTGCGGGCTACTGCAAGAGCTTCCTCCGAGATGTCTGTGCCTGTTACCCTTGATCCGGGAAGATTAACTGCAAGGGCTATGGCAATTGCTCCTGAACCTGTACCCAAATCCAATATATACCCACTGTAACCACTGTTTTCCTTTATAATAAGATCAACAAGCTCTTCAGTTTCTGGCCGTGGTATAAGTACCGACTCGTTAACCCTGATGCTGCAGTTATAGAAGTTAGTCTCACCGAGGATATATTGAAGAGGTTTCCCGAGCCTCAGTTCTCTGCATATTTCTTTTACACGGGCTGCCTGCCTGACCGTGACATGTGTTTCGGGGAAGGCATAAATATTAATCCCTGAGTCCCTGAACAGCTGCTGGATTATGATTGCTGCCATGGCCGCAATCTCAGGTGGGGCATAAAGCTTCTCAAGTTCCAGCGAAAGACAGGACCTGATATCCTTTATTGTTTGTATATTCACAGGCACAGATCAAAATTAGCACTTTAATAAGAATGCACCGGGCTGAAGATATAAAATTCATACAAAGGTGTCTCAACCTGGCCCTGATGGCAGAAGGGAGAACCTATCCAAATCCTCTTGTGGCTTCGGTTATTGTCTGTGATGGCAGAATTACCGGAGAAGGCTACCACCTCAGGGCAGGTGATCCTCATGCCGAAGTAATTGCAATAAACAGTGTCAGGGACAAGGATAAGCTCAGGCAGTCAACGCTCTATGTCAACCTCGAGCCCTGTTCACATTACGGGAAAACACCTCCCTGTGCCGACCTTATTGTGGAAAAGGGAATCAGAAAGGTGGTTGTAGGGACTGTTGACACGAGCAGCAGAGTGTCGGGGAAAGGAATAATGAAGCTCCGTGAATCGGGTTGTGAGGTGGTCACGGGTGTTCTGGAAGAAAGCTGCAGATGGATAAACAGAAGATTTTTCACCTTTCATGAGAAGAAGAGGCCTTATGTGATCCTTAAATGGGCACAGAGCGCTGACGGATTCCTCGATGCTGAAAGAAACTCTGAAAATGAATATATCCCCAGGTGGATAACAGGAGAAGCGGAAAGGGTGCTCGTTCACAGGTGGAGAGCCTCAGAACAATCGATACTGGTTGGTGCAGGGACCCTGCGGGCCGATAACCCGGGACTGAATGTCAGGTGCTGGAGCGGCAGAGATCCAATAAGGCTTCTACTCAGCAGTTCAGGCAGGCTTGATCCCGGACTGGCATTGTTCAATACTTCCGGTTCGAATATTATTTTCACGCATAATGAAAATGTCAGTATCCCGGATTCAATGATCAAAAAGCTTGAAAAAAATCAGGAATCTGCAAAGCAGGTGCTTCAGTTTTTATACCAGTCCGATATTCAGTCTGTATTCGTTGAAGGCGGTTCCGAAGTGCTTAATCATTTTATTGACACAGGTTTATGGGATGAGGCCAGGGTTTTTACCGGAAGAGATTTTTTCAGAAGGGGTGTGAGAGCGCCGGTACTGACCGGAAGAAAGATTGATTTTATCAGGTACAGTTCCGGGTCACTGGAAGTGATACTGAATGATGAAACAGTGCAAAAGAGCACGAATTGTTAATTTGAATAAATTTTCATATTTTTGAAAGTTGGAGCAGTCTGATTAAAAATTTCATGCTATGAAACCAACATGCACTAAAACACGGGGAATCATTTTTTTGCCAGGCATGCTGGTTCCATGTGACCATTAAATTCAAAATTATTTACACATGAAAAAGCGGACAATTTTAATAACAACTTTTATGGCACTACTGGTACTCTGTTCTTACGGGCAGAGTGCCAAGAAATATTTCAAGGCCGGGAACAAATTTTACGAGACAGGTAAATTTGAGGATGCAATTGAACAATATTCAAATGCCATCGATAAGGAACCATCGAATCCGGTTTTCTATCTTGCCAGGGGGAATGCTTATACATCGTTGAACAGGGCTTCTGAAGCTAAAGCCGATTTTGAGAAAACAATAGTGTTTTCTCCGAAAAATGTTGAGGCTTACGTAAAGCTTGGAGCTGCCTGCAATATGATGGGTAATTATGATGAGGCTCTCAGGCATCT
>DAIOVL010000004.1:0-146208 GCA_036759025.1 Bacteroidales bacterium | reverse complement strand
GCCGATCTTATGCTGAGGACAGGTGATTCAAAGGGAGCCCTTGCACAGTGCAATGAAATAATCAAAAATGACGACAGAAATACTTCCGCATACGTGCAAAGAAGTAAAGTCTACACCGCATCTTTTGATTTCCCCAATGCCATAAATGATATCTCAACAGCAATTCTTATAGACCCTGACAATCCTGAATTTTACCTCATCAGGGGACAATATTACCAGGCTTTTAACCAGCATCCAAATGCGATAAATGACTTCACGAAATCCATTGACCTTAAACCCGACAACCCTGATGTCTTTTTCGCGAGGGCCGAATCGTATGAGAAGCTCCTCGATCAGCAAAGTCTCCGGAAGGCCATGGATGACTATAAAAAGATTACTGAACTGCTTGAATTTGACCCCAAAGCCTATAAACTGCTACAGGCAGCACAGGATAAACTTTATGCACTGAACCGCGAAGGAGAAGCTCCGGAAATAGTTGTTCTCAATCCCGTGCCGGCGAACGAATCAGTCGAAATAAGAGGTGACAGCAATTCACTCCTGATCTCAGGTAAAATACTTGACAAAAGCAAAATAAAAACTTTCACCATTAATAACGAGCCCGTTACCCCGGTGGAAAAGAATGGTGAATTTGAGTTCTTTTCCACAGTAAATGTCAGCGGCAAGGATAAGGTAACACTTTTAGCAGTAGATGATTACGACAATCAGAAAAACATTACTTATTCACTTGTCAGGACCGAAATAAATCCGCCCAAAGTATCAATTATCGCACCTTATACTTCCGATGACGGACAGATTTACCTTGACAATAATTCTCCGACCCTCTTCATTCAGGGAAAGCTTACCGATGAGAGTAAGATTAAATCAATTTTCATCGACGGCGTTTACGGAAGCTATTCCGCCAATGACCTTAATCCTTCATTCACTGCAAGTGTTGACATTAATAACAAGAATAAAATTATCGTCGAAGCCGAAGATGTCTACGGCAACAAGACTTCAACCGAATTCAGGCTGAACCGTGAAGCTGCCGGTATAGCCGAAACAAATCCTATGGGCAAGACCTGGGTTGTGTTTATCGAAAACTCTGATTACAGCACTTTTGCCAGCCTTGACGGCCCGGTAAAGGATATAAACCTGATGACCCGGGCACTGAATAATTACCAGATCCATCAGATCATATACAAAAAGAATATGACAAAAGCTGATATGGAGAGGTTTTTCGGCATCGAGCTCAGGGATCAGATAAGGTCGAACCAGGTGAAATCGCTGCTTGTATGGTATGCAGGGCACGGAAAATTCATTAATGAAGTCGGGTACTGGATCCCCGTTGATGCCAGACGCGATGATGAATTCACCTATTACAGCCTGAACACACTCAGGGGAGCAATGGAGACATATATGAATTATCTGACACATACACTGGTCGTTACTGATGCATGTGAGTCGGGGCCAAGCTTTTATTCAGCAATGAGATCTGACCTTAAAGACAGGAGCTGCGACGACTGGCAGGCCACACAGTCCAAATCGAGCCAGGTGTTCTCTTCGGCAGGTTACGAACTGGCACTCGATAATTCACAATTCACCCAGACATTTTACAACCAGCTGGTGAATAATCCCGATGCCTGCATTCCCATCGAAACCATAGTAAGGAAAGTAAGTGATGCTCATTCTTCAGCAAATCAGCAAAAACCAAAGTTCGGTCAAATCACTGGTTTAAGAGATGAGGGCGGAACATTTTTCTTTATAGCAAAATAATACGGATGAAAATAGGATTCTGGTCTGTTATTGCTGAAGTCATCAGGAATTTTAGCCTGATGACTTTGTTTTTTATTCTGCCTCCGGGCATGCTTGAAGCTCAAACCTTTTTCTTCGAAAGGTACGGTGTTGAACATGGACTCAGCTCTTCAAAGGTATACACTGTCATTCAGGACCGGAACGACTGGATCTGGCTGGGAACAGAGAGCGGGGTGTCGCGGTTTGACGGTACCCGGTTTGAGAATTTTACTTTTGCCGACGGCCTGGCACCGGGTGGCGCCTATAGCATTGCCGAGGATAAGACCGGCCGGATATGGTTCGGACACCTGAACGGTGGATTGAGCATTTTCGACGGTGAAAAATTCAACAGAGTAAGGTTTGACTCGATCCAGGTGAAGGGAGATGTGACAAGCATAAAGCCGCTGGACGATAATATCTGGATCACCACAATCAGCAACGGTGCAATAAAATTCGCCTTGCCGGAAGCAGGTGATACTTTGCTTCATGCAAAACAATACAGTGGAAAAGAAGGATTAAGCGACCAGATATCTTCCTCCTATCTCGGAAGAGATAATTCTTTTTACTGCGTCGATCCAAATTTCGGGATTAAAAAATATAATCCTGAAAAGGACATTTTCGAAATGTTCACTCTTCCCGGCTATCCGAAATATTTTTCAGTTATAACACTTTTTGAAGATTCACATGGCGATTTCTGGCTGGGAACCTATAACGGCGGTCTCTACAGGTATATGAAAAATGCCGATACCATGGTAGTATACGATCACAGGGACGGACTGGCAAAGAATCATGTATCATTTATTACTGAAGATTACAGGGGATCCATCTGGGTAGGAACCTATGGCGGAGGTATAACAGTCTTTTCAGGCGATAATATGAAGGTCTTCAATGAATCAAACGGACTCCAGGCCCTGACAATTCACTGGATAACAGAGGATAAGGAAAAGAATATCCTCATCGCCGACCACTTAACGGGTCTCTCCATCTTCAAAGGCGACCATTTTGTAACATTTTCTGATGAGTCAGTGTTGCCTGACGAAGGAGTATATGCTATTGAAGAAGATCCAGCGGGAAGATACTGGTTTGGGACCAATGCGGGAATCTCGGTATATGATCCGGATGCTCCAGCCACCCGGCAGGTAACAATGTATGACAACAGAAAAAATGCTATTGGTAAGGAAATAAGGTTCATAAAATCCGACGGCCACCAGAAAATATGGATAGGGACAAATGGGAACGGGCTTTCATACTACGACCTGGATTTAAACAGATTCATTTATAATTCTTACCTGAACAGCAGACTCGATCCATTCGGCATAATAAGAGCTCTCGAAATTGACAAGGAGGGGAGGTTATGGATAGGTAACCAGGACAGACTGATAGTCTGGGACGGTTCAAAGGAAGAAACTTATACACAGTCATCGGGACTGGCAGGCAATTCGATCACAGCCCTTTTCTGCGATGATCAGAACAACATCTGGATAGGTTCAGAAAACAGAAGCGGACTCACAAAATATGAACGGACTACCGGTAAATTCCGAATCATAGACATTGGTGAAGGATATATTCCGACAACTATCACCCAGACAGAGGATTCAAGGATATGGATAGGGACAGTCAGCGGCCTTCTGGCGATTGAAAAAGATACAATTGCTTTAGTACTGAATGAACAGTCGGGACTTCTTTCCAACAATATCAAGCTCCTTCAGCCTGGAGGAGATCATTTCCTGTATATAGGCACTTCAGCAGGCCTGAACAGGTATAACATGACGGACAGTACTATTGCTTCATTCACAAAGAGGAATGGTTTCCCCGGCATAGAGGCAATGCCGAATGCCACCATGGCTGACAGAGCAGGTAATCTCTGGTTTGGAACCGTAAAAGGAGTTACAAGACTCACCCCCTCAAAAATGCCGCCTGTTGATGCCAGACCTCAGACCCATTTAAGCAGGATGGATGTGAATTATGTTCCGCACGAAATGCAGGCCGGACTGAAACTGAACCACAGGCAGAAATCCCTTGCTTTCAATTATTACAGTGTCAGCCTAACCGACCCGGAAGCCGTCAGATACAGGGTAATGCTAAAAGGTGCAGACAAGGAATGGAGCCCTCCTTCCAGAATGACAATGGAAGATTATCCAAATCTTGCTCCCGGGCATTATACATTCAGCGTGATAGCATCTAACAGTTATGGCTACTGGAATGAAGATCCTGTTGAATATGCTTTTATCATAAAACCTCCGTTTTACCAGACTTCATGGTTCATTGCCTCAGTACTTTTACTTGCCGCACTGGGTGTAATTCTTTATATCAAGGTCAGGGAAAAAAATCTGATACGGGAAAAAAGGATCCTCGAACAAAAAGTGGAGGAAAGAACCGCTGAGGTCGTTATGAAAAGTGCGGAAATAGAAGAAAAAAACCGTGATATAACTGCCAGCATACGTTATGCTGAAAGAATTCAGAGAGCTATGCTTCCTCGTCCTGATACCTTCAAGGATACTTTTGTACTTTATATGCCGAAGGATATTGTGAGCGGCGATTTCTACTGGATGCATGAGACTGATGAACTCGAACTGATAGCAGCCTGCGATTGTACAGGCCATGGCGTACCAGGTGCGTTCATGTCAATAATCGGACACAATTCCCTGAACAAAGTGGTGATGGAGTATGGGATAACCGAGCCGGGCGCAATCCTCGATCTGCTTAATGCAGAAGTCGTGAAAGCCCTTATGCAGAGACATGAGGAAACAATAAACGACGGGATGGACATGGCTCTGATCGCTTTCAATAAGAAGACATTGACACTCCAGTATGCCGGTGCATACAACCCTGTTTATGTGGTTCGTAAAGGCGAACTCTTTACCTACAAGGGTGACAGGTTCCCTATCGGAATGTCGTCGCAGCTTTCTAAAAAGAATTTTACGACCCAGTGGATTGAAATTGAACCCGGCGACATGATATACATGTCTTCGGATGGTTATGCCGATCAGTTCGGGGCCAGGGACGGCAAGAAGTACAAATCAGGAAACGTGAAGAAACTGCTCTGTGAAATATGGGAGCTACCGGTTTGTGAACAACGGGATAAACTGCGGCAGGAGATCCTCGACTGGAAGGGAGATCTCCCTCAGGTGGATGATATCATGTTCGTAGGTACCAGGATACCTGGTCTTTAGATCTTTGCTGTCTTACGCCATTCCTCTGAATCTTTCTGCTCTCTGGTTATCATTGAGAGAGCTTCTTCGGGTGTGGAAGCCACTTGCCAGATGCCCCTGTGTTCGTGGCGGAAAAAATTGCCTTTTACCATATCGTCGATGAATTTCAGGAAAGAGTCGTAATACCCGAGAGTGTTGAGGATAATCACCCTGCCATGGAAAAGACTGAGTTGTTTAAGGGTTATGGCTTCGGTAAGTTCTTCGAGCGTGCCTATACCTCCGGGTAAAGCCACCACGGCATCAGACAGCTCAAACATCTTCTTTTTCCTTTCGTTCATATCGGTGGTGACGATCATTTCACTTATGCCATGATGCCCCCATCCTTCTTCCTTCATAAATGCCGGTATCACACCTGTTATCTTTCCGCCAGCCTGCAAAGCCGCATCAGCCAGCTTACCCATAAGACCTATTCCTCCTCCTCCATATACAATATCAATGTGTTGCTGAGCAAGAAGAGTTCCCAGCCTGGATGCTGCCTTTGAATACTCACCGTCAGTCCTGCTGCTTGATGCAGCAAAAACGCATACAGTCATGTTAACAGATTAATAAAAGAGGGTAAATAAAAAATCAATCTTTATTTTTTCATCCCTGAATCCCCCAGCGGGGACTTTTGATTATAAATTCTTAAAATAATCCATTCAGGAAATGCTAAAGTAAAGCATTTATCTTGGTCACAAAATTGGCTTTTGGAACGGCTCCTACCTGTTTGTCTGCAATAACCCCGTTTTTAAAGAAAAGTACCGTAGGGATATTTCTGATACCATATTTTGCAGCAATTGCCGGGCTGTCGTCCACATCGCATTTGGCAACAACAATTTTGCCTTCATACTCTTTTGACAGATCCTCAATGATAGGTGCAATCATTCTGCAGGGGCCGCACCATTCTGCCCAGAAATCAACAACAGCAGGTTTGTCAGATTTAACTACCACTTCCTCGAAGTTCCCGTCATTTACCTCTAATGCCATATTTACAGTATTTTACGTGTTTATATTAAATTTAATGCCTCCAAAAGTATAACTAATTAACCTTATATTCAATACCGGGATGATCGTCGAGGTAAGAAATGAACTCATTGTTCAGCCTCACTCTTATTGACCTCGAGAACATTTGAAGTGAGATCCTGTCGTCAGGCTCCAGAAAAAGAAATCTCAGCTCTGTTTCTCCCTTATTCATATTTATCTGTTCCTTAAGTTCATTTATCATCTCGGTGTTAATGAACTCCGGATTAATTTTCAGTGTTACAGAGCTGATGAGTTCATCCTTTACACTCGACAGCAGATTGATTTTCCTGATGCTGAATTCAAGTTCTCCCTCCCGGTATTTTCTCTTCTGAACTCTACCTTTTACCAGCAGGTAATAACCGTTGTTAAGGAACTTGCTGTTGTCAATGTAATCTTTATCGAACAGCATAAACCTGAATGAGTCGGTATAGTCCTGGAGTGTGAATGATCCGTAAGGTTTTCCGTTCTTTCCTATTCCGTTTTTTGTTTCGGTGACAATACCGGCAACCACTACTTCCCTGTCGAGCCAGTCGTTAAGGTTTTGAAGGTCGGCAAGCGATGCTGTTGCAAAATTGCTTATCTCAAGCCTGAAGTCGTCGAGCGGATGGGATGACAGGTAAATGCCAATAACCTCCTTCTCCCTGTTAAGCTTCTCAAGTTTGGGCCAGTCGGGGCATGCCGAAGGTTCCGGTTTGATAAGGTCGAAGCCTCCCGAATCGCCAAAGAGCGTATGTGTGCTTGACTGCTTTATTGTCCTGGCGTTGTTGCCGTATCGTATCAAACTTTCTATGAAGCTGTTACCTTTAGTGTCGAGGGCAAAATACTGGACCCGGGCTATTTGTTCAAAGCAGTCGAAGGCTCCCGCAACAGCCATTGCTTCGAGTGTTTTTTTGTTGAGGGAGTTCAGGTTTACCCTTTCGGCCAGGTCGTATATATTTTTATATAAACCGTTTTTCTCCCTTTCCTCTATAAGCTGAATAACAGCACTCTCTCCGACGCCTTTGATCGCTCCGAGTCCGAACCTTATGTTCCCGTCCTTATTGACTGTAAATTTCACGTTACTTTCGTTGACATCGGGACCCAGGACTTCCATGCCCATCCGGCGGGTTTCATCCATGAAGATCGTTATTTTCTTCAGGTCGCTGATATTCCTGCTAAGAACGGCGGCCATGAATTCAGCAGGAAAATTGGCTTTCAGAAATCCTGTCTGGTAAGCCACAAGCGCATAGCATGTCGAATGAGATTTGTTGAATGCGTACTGTGCGAATGCTTCCCAGTCGGACCATATTTTGCTTACAATTGCTTCGTCGTGGCCGTTGCGGTTGCATCCTTCCATGAATTTGATTTTCATCTCATCCATGATCGACCTCTTCTTTTTACCCATGGCCTTCCGGAGCGAGTCGGCTTCTCCCTTGGTAAAACCTGCCAGCTCCTGTGAAAGAAGCATCACCTGCTCCTGGTATACAGTTATACCGTATGAGTCATTTAGATATTTTTCCATCACGGGCAGGGGGTAGTCAATTTTCTCCTGTCCGTGTTTCCTTTTAATGAACCTTGGAATATATTCCATAGGACCTGGCCGGTACAGCGCATTCATCGCTATGAGGTCTTCGAAGCGGTTTGGTTTCAGTTCCTTCAGGTATCTTTTCATCCCTGTCGATTCAAACTGGAAGATCCCCGTTGTTTCACCGTTGCTGAAAAGCTCAAACGTTTTCGGATCAGAGAGTGGAAGTTTATCGATATCCAGATCGATCCCTCTTGTCCTCTTAATGTTTTCAAGCGCATCCTTTATAATGGAAAGGGTCTTGAGTCCGAGGAAATCCATTTTCAGCAGGCCAACCGACTCTACATGGCTTCCGTCATATTGTGTTGCGTAGAGATCGGTATCTTTTGCCGTGCAAATTGGTATATGGTTATCGAGCGAATCTTTACTGATGATTATTCCGCAGGCGTGTACTCCTGTCTGGCGTATAGAACCTTCCAGTACTTCGGCATATTTGAGTGTCTGGGCGATCAGCTTATTGGGTGAGTCTTTTTCCTTTGCCAGTTCCGGCACCTCCGCATAAGCCTGGGCAAGGGTCACACCGGGCCTGTCGGGTACAAGTTTGGCAAGCCGGTCGGCATCAGGAAGGGGTAGCTTTTGCACCCTCGCAACATCTCTTATGGCCATCTTTGCGGCCATCGATCCGAAAGTAATGATGTGGGCTACCTTATCGTGCCCATATTTGTCGACAACATATTTTAAGACAGCATCACGACCGTCTTCGTCGAAGTCGATATCGATATCCGGCATAGAGATCCTGTCGAGATTCAGGAAACGCTCAAAGAGAAGTCCGTATTTTATCGGATCGATATCCGTTATTCTGAGGCAGTATGCCACTGCCGAACCTGCTGCCGATCCTCTTCCGGGGCCGACGGAAACTCCCATCTTTCTGGCTGCATTCAGGAAATCCTGAACTATGAGAAAATAGCCGGGGAAGCCCATTTTTGCTATTGTGTCAAGCTCAAAATCTATTCTTTCCTTATGTTCCTGTGTGATCGTTCCCCACCTGTCCTCTGCCCCCTTATATGTCAGGTACCTGAGGTATTCATCTTTGCCGGTATAACCCTCGGGAAGTTCATAATCAGGCATAATCGGTTCGTGATCGAGTTTGTACTTTTCGATCTTTGCCACTACTTCAGCCACGTTATCTACAGCTTCAGGAATGTCGCTGAAGATCTCCCTCATCCGGGCTTCCGGTTTAAGATATTCCTGCTTGGTGTATCTGAGCCTTCCGGGGTCGTCAATGTCTTTTGCTGTGTTAATGCAGATAAGCCTGTCATGAGCTTCTGCATCTTCTTCATTTATGAAGTGAACGTCGTTGGTTGCGATCAGCTTCACATTAAATTTCTTCGAAAGTATTTTCAGGGATTCAATAGCTTTCTGCTGAAGGGGAAAGACTGTCCTGTCGGCCTCAGGATCATGTGTTTCATGACGCATCACCTCGAGATAAAAATCATCACCGAAAATGTCCAGATAGCTTTTAAGAGCAGCTTCAGCACCTGCCGTAGATCCGTTAAGGATCTCATCCGGGATCTCTCCTGCCAGACATGCTGAAGAGGCAATAAGCCCTTCGTGGTATTGAGCAAGTAAGTCCTTATCGACACGGGGCTTGTAATAAAAGCCTTTTGTCCATGCTGTCGATACAAGTTTTACGAGGTTCTTATATCCGGTAAGATTTTTTGCCAGCAATATCAGGTGGTCGCCCGAACGATCCTCTTTCCCTGAAACATCAGAAACGGACCTTTTGGCTACATATATCTCGCATCCGATAAGTGGTTTAATACCTTTTCGTGTAGCGGTATTATGGAATTCCTTCACACCGAACATATTTCCGTGATCGGTGATGGCGATTGCTTCCATCTCCATGGCTTTCGCCTTGTCAATGAGTTTTGAAATAGCTGATGCTCCGTCGAGGATGGAGTATTGTGTATGAACATGAAGATGAGCAAATCCTGACATAGAAAGGGCTTAATGACGATTCCTGATCTGAGGCAAAAATATTAAAAAAGAGTCAAAAGGGGAAGAGTCATAAAGGGGCCGGTAAGTTATTCTGTTTGATCAGAAGTGTCAAATGTTAACCTGATCATACAATCCGTCGATCGGAAAAAATTATCAACAACCCGTTTTTTAATTTTATACTGGCTGTGATATATCATCATGGCCATGGACAGTAAAAGGAACCAGCCATTCCTTTTGAATTTATTATTTAACCTAAACTAAATGTTATGAGAAAAATTCTCTTAATGCTTTTGGTTTTTTGCGGGTTTTTGCTTCCGGCATATACCCAGCAAAAAATTATTTCCGGAACAGTAATATCATCCGTCGAGGGTGAAGGGGCTCTGGCAGGAGTCACTGTTGCCGTAAAGGGGACTACCATCGGTGTCACAACCGATGTTAACGGCAAATATTCCGTTATGGTCCCTGAAAATGCCACTACTCTTGTTTTTTCATATATAGGTATGAGAAAGCAGGAGATCGAAATCGGTGTCCGGTCGGTTATCGATATTACTCTTGAACCGGATATTTTGGGACTTGATGAAGTGGTTGTTACTGCTTTCGGTGTCTCCAGGGAGAAAAAAGCCATCGGTTACTCAGTCCAGGATATTAAGGATGAAGTGATCGAACGGACAGGTAATACGGACATTGCCGGTGCCATGCAGGGTAAAATATCTGGTATCGATATAAAACCCTCCAGCGGTATGCCCGGAGCTTCTTCACAGATCGTTATCCGTGGTGCACGTTCCTTTACAGGCAATAACAATCCGCTATATGTTGTCGACGGAATGCCAATAGCCTCCAACGCCGATATCCAGTCAGGAACAGGAGGCGATTTCTCCCTTGTGGGAGCAGGAGTTTCCGGATCAGACATCTCAAACCGTGCCGTCGACCTGAATCCGGCCGATATCGAAAGTGTAAACATCCTTAAAGGACAGGCTGCTGCTGCTCTTTACGGTATCAGGGCATCAAACGGAGTTATTGTGATCACGACCAAGAGCGGCCGGAATAATGCACTGGGAAAACCTGTGATTTCAATATCACACAACAGTTCTTTTTCTCAGGTATCGCGGATACCCGATTATCAGACAACCTGGGCACAGGGAACAAAAGGCAGTTATGTACCCAACACTTCACTTTCGTGGGGGCCTAAAATAGTTGATCTTCCTGATGATCCTGTTTATGGAGGTAACAACAACGGACACCCCGGGGAGTTTTATGTTCCCCAGCTGGAACAAGGTCAGCTTGAAGACACCTGGGTTACACCACAGGTGTTCAATAACTGGAAGAATTATTTCAGAACCGGCTATTCGGCCACAAATAATGTTATGATAACACAGGCTGTGGAATCGGGCAGCTATGCACTCGGACTGAGTCAGACATCTCAGAGTGGTGTTGCTCTTGCATCCGGAATGCAGCGGTGGAACGGGAAAGCTTCAGCAGAGAAAAAACTAAACAAGAACTTCACTACAGGATTTAATGCCAATTTCTCAAAGACTGATATCGACAAACTGCCTACAGCTAATGATGCCGCTCTTGCAGGTGTGCTCGGGGCTCCTCTGAGTTATAACCTGAAAGATTATCCGTATCATGTTCCCGGCGATGAATATTCACAGATCTATTACAGGGGAGGGAGCTGGGATAATCCTTACTGGGCAGCCGAACATACTGTCTTCAATGAGAAAACTGACCGTTTTTTCGGTAACGGTTATATCAATTACTCCGCAAAGCTGGGTTCAAAAATGGGACTTAAATTACGTTACCAGCTGGGTGCCGACTCATATACCACCAATTTCCAGGATATATTTGAATATGGTCATGGCGGATCGGCAGGAATTATTGACAATTATGGCATAACATCATTCACAGTTAACTCATTATTCACTGCAAATTACGACTGGAACATAACTGAGAACCTTACACTAAACGGGCTTCTTGGAAATGAATTTGATGACGGCAATGCCAAAACTTACTCGGAACATGGTGAGTCATTTAATTTCGGCGGATGGGCTCATATCAGAAATGCAAATACCGTTACTGCAAATGAGTCTTTTTTCAGGAACCGTACAGTAGGTTTCTTCGGAAGCCTGTCACTGGGATGGAAATCTCTCATTTTCCTCCAGGGAACAGGCCGATACGATATCGTGTCATCAATGCCTACCAATAACCGTTCATTTTTCTATCCGTCAGTGTCTCTCAGCTTTATGGCTTCCGAGCTTGACGCAATAAAAAATATTCCATCAATTTCACTTGCCAAGGTGCGTCTTTCATATGCAGAGGTCGGACAGGCCGGATCCTATATACCTAACTACTACAACACCCCCAACTATGGTGGCGGATGGTGGTTGTCAGGGGCTCCGATCCTTTACCCCCTTGACGGTATAAACTCATACATCCCCAATAACGTCCAGTACGATCCCAACCTTGTGCCTCAGAATACGAGATCGTACGAGGCAGGAACAGAACTCAGGTTCTTCCAGAACAGGCTGGGTGTGGATTATACTTTTGCACGCCAGAATGTGGTTGACCAGATATTTGCAGTTCCGCTCGCAGGCTCAACGGGTGTTCAGTCCCTGCTTATGAACGGGGGTAAAGTACATACGGTAAGTCATGAAGTCGTATTCAATATGACCCCGGTAGCTCTTACCAACTTCCAGTGGGACTTTAATCTTAATTTCTCCAGGATCATTAACATGGTCGACGAGCTTGCTCCCGGTGTTGAAAGTATATATATAGGAGGATTCACAACTCCTCAGGTAAGAGCAGGTATCGGAGCTACATACCCCGTGATCTATGGTGTGTCTTTCGTACGCGATGATAACGGTAATATCGTTGTTGAAGACGATCCCGGATCTCCCTACCATGGATTCCCGCTTATCGGTGAGCCTGATGTAATCGGATCAGTATCACCCGACTTTATACTGGGAGGAGGAACCGACCTGAGGTACAAAAACTGGTCGTTCAATGCCCTCTTTGAATGGAAGCACGGTGGAGAAATGTATTCGGGCAGTAATGGACTGCTTGATTATTATGGTCTGTCAGCCAGGACGGAAGACAGAGAATCGACATTTATATTCGACGGAGTAAAACCCGACGGCACACCCAACGATATTGTCAGGGGAGGGCCCGGTGATCCTGATGCTCTGGAGAGCCTTCACACCAACGTACTTACCAATATTGACGAATATTATATCTACGACAATTCCTTTGTTAAACTGCGTGAACTCTCTCTGAGATACCGACCTGCCAAAAGGCTTTTCAATAGAATCGATCTGGGAGTATCCGTTTTTGCACGAAACATACTTCTCTGGACAGCCCTGCCGAACCTCGATCCCGAGTCAAGCCAGGGGAACACCAATATGGGAGGATCATTTGAAAGGTTCACTGTTCCTCAGGTAACAAGTGTCGGATTTAATATTGATCTAACTTTTTAATCTGAACCATCATGAAAAAAATAAAATACATATTATTAACAGCTATCCTGCCATTGACTCTGCTCTGGTCATGCTCGGAATCTATAATGGATGAGATAAACAAGAACATCAATGATCCGAGCGACATGGTAAGCAGTCTCATCATCAGTGATGTAATGACAGGGACAGCCTTCAGTGTGGCCGGCGGTGATTTCAATTTCTATGCATCCATCTACATGGAGCATAATGCCGGCATCTGGGGCCAGTTTTACAATGCCGACATAAGATCATCAGAACCAACGGCAGCCACAACATATAATAATTCGTGGGTGTCGGTTTATGCCAACCTCTACAGCCTGAAGATCATTATTGAAAAATGCTCCGAAGGAGGAACTGAAGAAGGTAACTATCATACTCTTGGAATTGCCCAGATACTTGCAGCATATAACCTTGCAGTTCTTACCGACATGATGGGTGATGTTCCCTGGACAGAAGCTCTTCAGCCCGGAGTGATCTTCACTCCCGCTCTCGACACTCAACAGGATATCTATGTGGATATTTTCCAGTTTCTTGATGATGCAATTGTCAACCTCGGTAAGGCTACAATATTTCAATCACTGGGGGCACAGGATTTTATCTTCGGAGGAGATGCTGATCTGTGGATGAAATTTGCCTACGGTCTTAAGGCACGTTACACCATGAGACTCTCTCTCAGAGATCCTTCCTATGCTGATGTTATCTCATTTGCAAATCAGTCTTTCTCATCGTCAGAAGAACAGGCACAATATAATTACAACGGGACCAGTGCGAAAAGTCCTTTTTACTGTCTGTTCCAGGATCGCGATTATTACGGTGCCAGCCAAAGCCTTCATGATAAGCTCACCGAACGCAATGATCCCCGCGATGACGTTTTCTTTACACAGCATCCGGATGCTGAGGGCGACCTGCTGTTTGCACCAAACGGTACAGCCAACCAGGTGCAGGGAACATATTCCGTTTCTGCAATAAGCACTATTACTGCTCCGACTTATCTTCTGAGCTATCATGAAATAGAATTCCTGAAAGCCGAAGCATATGTCAGGCTCAATAATCTTGCTCTTGCCGATACAGCACTGCGGAAAGCCGTCATAGCTGCCTTTGAGAAAGTCAACATAGGTCTGTCAGCTGCTGAGGCCAAAACGTACTTTAACACATATGTCCGTCCTCGCTTTACAGCTGATCCCCTTGATGAAGTGATGAACCAGAAATATATCGCTTTCTATGAAGAGGAAGCTATGGAAATTTACAATGATTATCGAAGACTAATGGCTATGGGGGATGATGTTATATCGCTTTCTAATCCGGCCAACACGACTAAATTCCCGCTGCGTTATTCATACGGTAATTCCGATGTAACCACCAATGCCAATGTAAGGGACGCCTACGGCGACGGAACTTATGTGTATTCAGAGGATGTGTGGTGGGCAGGAGGAACACGTTAAGCCCTAAAATATCAATGTATAAAATTAAAAATTCATTCAGATGAAAAAATTCAGGACCATAATAATGATCACGACGCTGATAATAACGGCTTTCGGATGTGAAGAGCTACCCGACCCGGCCGGAACAAGAGGACTGGGCGTGGTGCCTGTTGTTTCCGAACCAAATCCGGGAATATACATCAACGGCAGCGCAAGTTCATACATCAGCTTTGAAGTTGATTATTTAAGCGGGACCAGTGCCGATAAGACTGAGGTGGTGGTTTCACACGGAAAGAACTTTGAAAGGGTAAAACTTGAGGAGCTTACCACTTTCCCCGCTACTATAACCTATACCCTGGGAGAAGCCGTCGATGCAATCGGTATACCGTTATCGTCGGTACTGGCCGGGGATGTTATTTATTTCGAGGTGGTTACCACTGTCGACGGAGTGATAACCCGGTCGAATGCAGCTCAGGCAATACCCGTGGTATGCAATTACGATCCCGCCCTGGCTGCAGGCAATTATCATGCAGTTTCTGCCGACTGGCAGGTCGACGGGGCTGTGACGATAACAGTGGATCCTGTCGATCAGTATAAAGTATACGTTGCAGGCCTGTCTGAACTTGACGGACTTACCGAAGATCTGGGACCGCTGGTAATGCACATCAGCCCTGCAACTCTTAAGGTTACTGCCGACAGAACAGTTCTGGCATCAGACGCCTTCGGATATCATAATTTCGCCTATGAAGGCTCAGGCACATTCAACTCCTGCAACGGTAAATACACTATGAGTTTTATTATCAGTGTTGACGAAGGCAGCTGGGGAGCCAATGCTTTCACCCTTACAAGACAGTAAGACTGTTTTAAGGTATTTTATAAGGATGTATCAGAAGTCTTTTGTCACTTTTGATACATCCTTTTTTTGACCTATAAATAATTAGCTTCTTTCATTTGCCGGAAAGAGAATTACTGCTATCTTTGCACCCACTAATAAAAACAGGTAAAATAAAAGCGTAAAAATTAATGGCAGTTAAGATCAGATTGGCCAGAAAAGGACGTAAGAAACTGGCCTACTACCACATCGTGGTAGCAAACAGCAGGTCGCCACGGGATGGCAGATACATTGAAAAGATCGGAAAATACAATCCGCTCACTAACCCCGCCACTATCGAACTTGATTTCGACAAGGCTCTCGGTTGGCTGCAAAATGGCGCATTGCCCTCAGAAACATGCAGGGCTATCCTGTCTTATAAGGGTGTTTTAATGAAAAAACACCTCCTTGAAGGTGTTAAAAAAGGAGCCTTCGATGAGGCTGAAGCCAACAGAAGGTTTGAGGAATGGATGAAGCAGAACGAAGGGAAGATCGAAGCCAAAAGGTCAGGTCTCGAAAAGAACCGCGATGAAGAACTGGGTATGAGAATAGCTGCGGAGAAAAAGATAAACGAAGCCCGGGCTGCACGTCTTGCTAAAAAACAGGCCGCTCTGGCAGCTAAATCCGAAGCTGAAACCGTTCAGGAGAGCGCTTCATCAGAAGAAACAGAAGTAACAGACGTTGCCGAACCGGTGACAGAAGCAACGGAAGCTTCCAACGATGAAACTCCTGCTGCTGAAACAGATTCTGAAGAAAAAACTGCAGAGTGACATTGATCCTCAGTGTATGACGCAAAATGGGCTATGAGGCCACCATATTGCTTGGACGGATCTCAAAAATTCATGGTTTCGAAGGCGCCGTCACAGTTAAAATTGACAGATCCTTTGTAGAAAAAATTCCTGAAATGGAATCGGTTTTTTTAGAAATAGAAGGAAAACCGGTTCCTTTTTTTATTGAAGATTATGAATACCGTGGAGGAGACACAATCAGACTCAGTTTTACCGGCTATGACTCATATGAGCGGGTAAAAGAATTCTCAGGATGCCGTATTTTCCTTACATCCGGAGATTCAGCAACTGATAAAAAAGAGGATTTGACATTCCAGGGTTATACGATCATTCTGCCCGAAGCCACCCTGCTGGGTACAATTAAGGCTGTAACAGAAAAACCAGGACAATGGTTACTCAATGTATCTACACCTGAAGGGAAAGAGCTGCTTATTCCTCTTCATGAGGATCTTATAGTTTCCATCGATAAAAGGAAAAAAAACATCATGATGGAACTTCCTGAGGGTTTGCTGGATATTAATTAAAATCACCGTTTTTTTTCTCCAGACTGCTGTCCGTTGTATGATTCAACGTGCAACAATTCAGTCTTTGATTCGTCTTTATACAAATCAACCTGGTAATTTATAGAATCATGAAAAAAGCAGCATTATTTATTTTTACTCTTTTCCTGTGCTTACTGGCAACAGGTCAGACAGTAAAGGAAACCCGGAATATCAGGGATTTCACAGGAATAAGCTATGGTATTTCAGGTACCCTTAATGTAAGAATAGGACCTGAATTCAGTGTTGTTCTGGAAGGAGACAAAGATGATCTTGAAGTTATCCTGACTGATGTTTCAAACGGCAGACTGAGAATCAGAATGGAGAACTGGAGGTTCAGAATAAATAACAAAGTTAATGCCTATGTGACCCTTCCTGAACTTGAAGGGCTGAGTGTTTCAGGATCGGGGAGGGCAGAGATCCTGGATCCTTTAAAGAATGCCGATGATCTCAGCCTGAGTGTAAGCGGAAGCGGTAAACTTTACACGAAAGAGATTGTGGCTGATGAACTTGATTGCAGCATTTCCGGTTCAGGTGATATCATCGTTTCCGGCAGTGGCAGTGTTGACAGAGGTGATATTTCAATCAGCGGATCAGGAAATTACAGTGGACCGGAACTGGAAATAGACCATCTTGAGGTGAGTGTGTCGGGAAGCGGTAGCTGCACCTGTAAAGCGGGAGATTCACTTAATGCCAGGATCTCGGGGAGCGGGAACGTAACTTATAGCGGTAACCCCCGGATAGACGCAAGAGTATCTGGTTCAGGGAAGGTAAGATCTTCCAGGTAGGTCACATTCTCAGTATTTTCAATGTACCATTATTATCAATCCTGATGACCGGCGAGGGAGAGCTCTTTTGCCGGTCATCCTGTCTGTATTTCACAATATAGTCGACCTTTGATTTTAAGTAATTGTCTATCTCACCAAAATGCGCCGGTGAGCTTAGTCCGCTTATATTGGCCGAAGTTGAAACAATTGGTTTCCGGAATGCTGAGATAAGAGCTTTGCAGAATGGTTCATTGCAGATACGGATGCCTATTGTCCCGTCATCGTTGCAGATTCCTTCTGCGAGATTTTTTCCTTCGGGATAGATGATAGTCAGGGGAGAATCGGAAACGGATATCAGTTCGAGAGCTGTGGCTGGTATCTCTTTCACATAACGGGCAAGCATATCGGTGCTGTTGACAAGTATGATCAGGCTCCTGCTATCAGCCCTGTTTTTTATCCTGAATACCTTCTGTACCGCGATCAGGTGGGTAGGATCACATCCAAGGCCCCAGATAGTATCGGTAGGATATAATAACACCCCTCCTTCCCTGAGACATTTCAGTGAGTTACCTATGTCGTCTTCAAAATACAACCCGGGATCATTTATCCGTTTTTTCAACATAATACATTTTTCTCAGCTTCGCGTATTTAAGGAAACTTCCCATGGCACTGATCATGCATCCTGTATACCCAAGCTGACCGTCAAGAAAACCTCCCCGCAGGATATATGATCTGAAAAAACTCCATACCAGATGAATATGAGGGGTGCAGGCTCCTGCCTTCCTGCCCAGCCGGAATAACTCAGAAGCACCTATGCTTGAGAAACTGTTCATTTTTTCAACATGTTCCTCAATAGATGAATAATACCAATGTAACAGATCTCCCTTCAACCGTTTTGTGCGACAATTCCTGTTCAGCCTGAAAAAATCGTGGGGATTGATCCCGGTCCACCTGCCTTTTTCCCTGTTGAAAAGCCTCAGATGCCTGTCGGGATACCATCGTGAGTGTCTTATCCATTTCCCGCAGTAGTTGTTAAGACGGTTGAAAATGTATCCGTCAGCGTTCAGATTATTTTTTATGTCAAGGATCGATCTGCGTAACTCTTCACTCAGTGCTTCGTCGGCATCTATTGATAAAACCCAGGGAAAGGATGCCAGCGAAGTAGCATAAGTCTTCTGCTGAACATATCCTTCAAAAGGACGGGTGCAGAACTTAACATTATAGCGTGAGCAAATAGAAGCAGTATTGTCGGTGGAAAGAGAATCTACTACTACAATTTCATCTGCAACATCTTTAAGTGAGGCAAGGCACCTTTCTATGAACTGTTCCTCGTTATATGCTATTATCACTGCGGATATTTCAGACATGCAGAATGCTGTTAGATTATTTATTCCCGTGTATTCAGGTCAGAATGTAAGATTCAGTCTTCCAATCCTTTTTTTCATTTCATCAATAACTTTTATTTCTCCGGCCTCATTATCGGCTTCAAATGTCACTGAGAACCTTATATATTTTCCTGCATCATCCCAGGGAACCGTTGAAATAAGTGCTTCCTTTATCAGGTACTCAGAAAATCCTGTTGCCGAATCGAATGACCTTCCTTCTTTTGTCCCTGAAGGGGCTTTCACATAGCAATAAAACGAGCCTAGGGGCTTCTTTGCATCAAATCCCAGTTCCTTAAGTGCTTTTACGAGAAGGTCAAAACGCCTGGAATATTTATCCACGGTACGGGAAGTGATTTCTGTGTTCTCAAGAGCCGCTATTGCAGCTTTCTGAATAGCCCTGAACTGGCCTGAGTCAGTGTTGTCTTTTACAGTGGCGTATGCTTTTACTGCATGGCTGTTTCCGCAGATGAATCCGATCCTCCATCCTGTCATATTGAAAGCTTTTGACAGCGAATGAACTTCAACGCCGACATCCATCGCCCCCTTTGCCGAAAGGAAACTGAGAGGCTTGTAGCCATCGAATGTAAGCGCGCTGTAAGGAGCATCATGAATCACTACAATACCATTTTTCCGGGCAAATTCAACTACATTGTCGAAAAATTCCGGTGTGGCCACTGCTCCGGTAGGATTATTCGGATAATTTATATACAGAAGTTTGGCTTTTTGCAGTACTTTTTTGGGGATGATGCTGAAATCGGGGAAGAAAGAATTGGACTCGAGCAGGGGGAGGTTGAAGACCTCTCCGCCCAGGTATCTGGTATAGGTAGCTGTCACAGGGTATCCGGGGACCGTTGTAAGCAGGTAATCACCGGGGTTTATGAAACACAGTGGAAGCATCGCGAGAACAGGTTTTGAACCTATTCCGTGAACAATATGCTCTGCCGGGTTGATGCCCTTCAGCCCGTAAACTTTTCCGAGGTAGACTGCTGCAGCTTCCTGGAATTCAGGAATACCATTGTCGGCATACCACCGGTTTTCAGGTTTTCCAGCCTCTTCCGACAACGCTCTCACTACGAGTGGATCTGCAGGCCAGTCAGGTTCTCCGACACCCATGTCAATAAGCTCAACGCCGGGATGTTCCTTCCTGGCAGCTGCCTTGGCACGCTTGATAAGCTCGAATTTATAAATCGCAGTTGATTTGCCGAAATTCCTGCCTCCAAGTCTGTCGGATATCCTGTCTTCAAAAAAATCACTCATTTGCCGAAGTATGTTTAAGGAAGTTAGTTTATGCGGCAAATGTAATAAAAGAAACATCTATTTTTAGTATAATTGTATGGCAACTGTATGAAGAAAAACTCTGCTCCCTTTTTAAAGTTAACATGTTATACCATAGAAATCATGAAACCCAGATTCATCTTAATTACCATTATGGCGGCCTCTGCTGCCATGCTGTTTTCACAGGGCTCTCTTAAGTATCAGCTGCCTCCGGCAGAGATTATAAAAATAGTTGATGCTCCTCCCACACCATCCATGTCGGTAAGCCCCGATCATAAGAATATTATTATCATCGACCGTCCGTCGCTGATAACCATCGGTGAACTCTCGCAGGAAGAGCTCAGGCTGGCCGGACTCAGGATCAACCCGGCACTTTTCGGTCCCAGCCGGCAGACCTGGAACAGGGAATTCAGGATAATGAATATCGACGGGACGAATATCCGTGAAATCAGCGGAATGCCTCAGAACAAGCAACTGGGGTCTCCGCGATGGGCCCCCGACGGCACTAAGTTCGCGTTTACAAATGCAACTTCTTCGGCACTCGAGTTATGGGTTTGTGATGTTGCAAGCCTTACTGCTAAAAGGGTTGCAGATAGGATCAATGCTGTGTTTGGTGCCGGTCTGACATGGCTTTCCGACAGCAAAAGCCTGGTGTTTCTTGAACCGGCAGATGACGGAAAGAAAAGACCCGTTCGTACCCAGGTTCCCGAAGGACCTGTAGTGCAGGAAAGCCTCGGTGAAAAGGGTCAGGCAGCCACCTACCAGGATCTGCTCAGGGATCCGACAGATGAAGCAATATTCGAATACTTCGCAACATCCAGGCTTATGCTGTGGGATGGCGTAACAGTCACGGAAATAGGGAGACCTGCAATTTATACTGATTATACCCCTTCTCCCGACGGGAACTACCTGATGGTGACAAAAACAGGTAAACCTTTCTCATATACCGTCCCATATTATTATTTCCCCTCTGCCACCGAGATATGGGACATGAAAGGAAAACACCTGCGCACCCTCCTTGACAAACCACTTATCGAAAACCTCCCGAGAGGCTACGATGTGGTATTACCCGGTCCACGCTCATTCAGCTGGCGTTCTGACAAGCCTGCAACAATGACATGGGTTGAGGCTCTCGATAATGGTGACTATTCGAATGAAATGACTTTTCATGACCAGGTTTATCTGCTGGAAGCCCCTTTCAGCGGAGAAGCGGTGAAATTCATTGCAACACAAATGAGATTCAGCGGGATAACCTGGGGACGTGACGATTATGCCGTAATAAACGAAGGCCTGAGCCGGACCAGAATGCGCGTGGTAAGCTCCTTCAGCCCGGCCCTGCCACAGGAGACAAAGAAGAAATTATTTGAATATAACAGTGACGACCGCTATAATAACCCTGGCTCTTTTCTTACCGCTGAAAACCAGTATGGCCGTAATCAGCTTCTGTTTACCAACAGGGGAAGGTCGCTGTTGCTCTCTGGAAGAGGTTCTTCTCCCCAGGGCGACAATCCCTTCCTCGACAGATATGACCTTTCAACAGGTAAAATCACAAGATTATGGCAGTCAAAAGCACCTTATTATGAATCCGTATCAGAAATACTCGACATCGAAAAGGGGTTAATACTTACAAACAGGCAATCGTTAACCGAAGTCCCCAATTATTTCATACGGAATATCCGGAACGGCAAAATTTCACAGGTGACAAGGTTTGAGAACCCTTATCCGCAGTTAGTCGGGATTCACAAGGAGCTTGTAAAATACAAACGAAATGACAGCCTCGACCTTTCTTTTACCCTTTACCTTCCCTCCTGCTTCGACAGGACAAGGGATAAGCCACTTCCTACTCTTCTCTGGGCATATCCCCGTGAATTCAATGATCCTTCGGCAGCAGGCCAGGTAAGCGGTTCACCATACACCTTCACAAGGATCAGCCCTGCCTCGGCACTTGTTTATGTAACTCAGGGGTATGCAGTTTTAATGGACGCTTCATTTCCGATTGTCGGTACAGGAGGTAAGGAACCCAACGATACCTTCGTGGAGCAGCTTGTTGCCAATGCTGAGGCTGCAATAAACAAGGCAGTGGAAATGGGAGTGACCGATCCAAGAAGAGTAGCGGTAAGCGGTCACTCGTACGGAGCTTTTATGACAGCGAACCTGCTTGCACATTCGCGTCTTTTTGCAGCAGGCATTGCTGAAAGCGGTGCCTATAACCGCACCCTTACACCATTCGGTTTTCAGAATGAGAGAAGAACCTACTGGGAAGCACCGCATATTTACAATACCATGTCGCCTTTCATGAATGCCGACAAGGTTAAGGATCCTATCATGCTCATTCATGGAATTGCCGATAATAACAGCGGGACTTTCCCGGTACAGAGCGAAAGGTTCTATGCCGCCCTCAAAGGACACGGTGCAGTGGTAAGACTTGTTATGTTACCAAATGAAAGTCACGGCTATGCAGCTCGTGAAACCATACTTCACAAACACTGGGAAGTGCTTAATTGGATGAACAAATATGTCAGGGACAGGAAATAACAAATAAATACGATTACCAGGCTTCTTACTATCTTGAAAAAATAGTGTAAATTTGATATAGGATATATGCGGGAACAAACATACTTATGATTGTATAGTGCTGTTTTATAATAATTTAAAATACACAAATCATGGCCAAATTTGTTTACCTGACCTGCACTCCGGAAGCATTGGTAGCTTCAATGCTTCCACCCGAAGGATTCGGGATGTATCTGTCAACAGGCACCAAAAAGCGCAATAAGGGACAGACGATCTTTTTCGAGGTTGACCTTAATGCGATTGAGGACAAAATCGACATCGACAGCATGAATTCACGATGTGTCGCCAAGGAAGATGGAAGCCCGAAGAGTTCAGTTTACCTTTCTGTTTACCGGGTTCTGGAAATGGTCCCTCTGTCGGCATTGAAAAGCCTTTATCTGACTACCGATCACGGCTGTGTCCTGGAACTGAAGAAAGCCCCTTACGATAAATCTACAGAAAACCTTCAGGAACTACATCTGTACCAGGAACTATGCCCTGTTACTCCCCTTGTTGCCAGCGGTCTTCCTCCTTCGGTATTCCTGAAAAATCTAACCGACGGATCGAGGCCGATCACACTGCCCAGGCTCCTTTTTGTTGAACTGAAACTGGGTGAACTGGCCGGTGATCCTCTCAGGGGATCGGCAGAACACCTGCCGTACAGCAATATAGGACATCTTAGAGATTGTCTTGAAATACTCCGGGGTGAATATGAAAAGCATATGAAGACGGTACAGAGAATCTTTTCGGGTACAATCCTTTACCGCACCATCGAGTCGGGATTCTATGTGGGATCGAAGGATGAAATGATATTCTATCCCTATCCTTCAATGAAAGATCTGGAAGATATCAATTACGAATTCTTCAGAGGCATTTAACTAAACTGATTTTTAAAACTCCATCAGGGATGGAATAAGTCTGAATAGGGCTGCTGTTTCTTCCCTCTGTGTTTTTCGTGGAGCTTTTGAATGTTACTGGTGGCCTAAGGAATTGTCTTAATCAGGCAGATCATCAGGGATGTAACATGCTTCCCTCTGAATTTATGAAGTTGTGCTCTGGAATCATTTATTTAATACTTGCCCGCATATTTAATAATATCAGGTTTTTCATTTGAAAAAATGAAAAACTAGTTTAGTTTTGTAGCCTCAAAATAAAATTTTCAAATTAACTAAAAAGTATATCATGATCGACGCTATTTTTTGGATTGTTCCGGTTGCGGCTCTCTTTGCATTGCTGTTTGCATGGCTCTTCTATCGCAGTATGAAACTGCAGGAAGAAGGAACAGACAGGATGAAGGAGATAGCTGATTATGTAAGGGAAGGGGCGATGGCTTACCTGAATCGTCAGTACTCTGTTGTGATAAAAGTTTTTATAATCCTTGTTATTCTTCTGACAGTACTGGCCTATTTTGGTATACAGAATCCCTTCGTCCCGGTAGCATTTCTTACCGGTGGATTTTTCTCAGGGCTCTGCGGTTACCTTGGCATGAAGACTGCCACTTTCGCATCGAACCGTACGGCATGGGCAGCATCAAAGTCGCTCAATAAAGGCCTTAAGGTCGCTCTCAGGAGTGGTGCAGTTATGGGGCTTGTGGTTGTCGGCTTCGGTCTTCTCGACATTGCCATTTGGTTCCTGATCCTTAACGGATGGGTTTTCACCCCCGAAAACATGGAAACAGGTCTGCATTTTCTCGGACTTACTTTCGTCCACCCGGGAACAACCGAACATGAAAAACTTATTGAGATCACTGCAGTGATGCTTACCTTTGGTATGGGTGCTTCAACGCAGGCACTTTTCGCCCGTGTAGGTGGAGGTATCTTTACAAAAGCTGCTGATGTGGGCGCTGACCTTGTCGGTAAAGTTGAAGCCGGGATCCCCGAGGACGATCCTCGTAACCCTGCAACTATTGCCGATAATGTTGGTGACAATGTTGGTGATGTGGCCGGAATGGGAGCCGACCTGTACGAATCCTATGCCGGATCCATACTTGCTACCGCAGCTCTCGGTGCTGCATTGCCTGTTGCTTCCGGAATGGGCCAGATGGATGCAGTGATAGCTCCGATGATTGTTTCTGCAATTGGAATATTCCTTTCAATAGCTGGAGTATATTTTGTGAGAACAAAGGAGTCAGCTACTCCCAAAGCTCTTCTTAATGCCCTTCTGCTCGGAACAGGAGGAAGCTCGGCCCTGATACTCGTTGTACTGGCAGTAATGGCTTTCGCCGGGATGATTACCTGGGGCGTTTTTGGATCTGCCGTAGCCGGACTGCTGGCTGGAGTGATTATTGGTCAGTCGACAGAATATTTTACTTCCGACGGTAACAAACCCACCCAGGGAATTGCAAAACAGGCACAGCAGGGTCCTGCAACAGTCATCATTGAAGGTATGGCTGTCGGAATGCAGTCTACCTGGATCCCCGTCCTTACCATTGTTGGAGGTATCATCGCCGCTTACGGTTTCGCAGGTGGTTTCAGCAACTTTGCCATGGGAGTATACGGAATAGGCTTTGCAGCTGTCGGTATGCTGTCTACACTCGGAATCACACTTGCAACAGATGCATTCGGCCCCATAGCCGATAACGCCGGTGGCAACGCGGAGATGTCGGAACTTCCTAAGGAAGTAAGGGAAAGAACTGATGCTCTCGACGGACTTGGAAATACAACTGCAGCTACAGGGAAAGGTTTTGCAATTGGTTCTGCAGCTCTTACTGCGATGGCCCTTATGGCTGCATACATGGAAGAGGTCAGGCTGTGGCTCGGAAGGCTGATCGACAAAGCCCCGGAACAGTTCAAACAGATAGGAGATACCCTGTTTTACAATGACGTTGTTCCCTCAGTTCAGGAAGGTCAGACAGCTATACATATTACCTCAGCAACTGTTAAGGATTTTGCAGCTGCATACGATCTGTCTCTTTTCAATCCCATACTCCTTGGCGGTGTTTTCATAGGAGCAATGATGGCATTTCTCTTTAGCTCAATGAGCATGAAAGCAGTTGGCCGTGCAGCCGGAAAAATGGTTGAGGAAGTCAGACGTCAGTTCCGTGAGATCCCCGGAATAATGGATGGCAAAGCAAAACCCGACTATGCAAGATGTGTTGAAATATCAACAAAAGGCGCACAGAGTGAAATGCTTGTACCCTCACTTATTGCTATCGTTGTGCCTCTGCTGATAGGGTTATTCTTCGGTGTGGCAGGTGTTATCGGACTTCTTGCAGGCGGACTGAGCTCAGGATTTGTTCTGGCAAGTATGCTCAATAACTCCGGAGGTGCATGGGATAACGCTAAAAAATTCATCGAGAAAGGCAACTACGGCGGGAAGAAAAGCGAGCCTCATAAAGCTTCAGTAGTAGGTGACACAGTGGGTGATCCTTTCAAGGATACCTCCGGTCCCTCACTAAATATTCTTATCAAGCTTATGTCGATGGTTTCTGTTGTAATGGCAGGACTTACAGTCACATTCAGCCTGATAGGCTAGGATCTATTTTAAGATATATTTGTAGAGACGTCCCCCGGACGTCTCTACATTATTTAAGACACCTGCTGATGACACTCCCGACACTGGCTGACATCAGATCCGCACACGAACGGATAGGTCCTTTTGTTCACCGTACACCTGTATTGCAGTCACAACAACTTAACAGGATGTTCGGATGCGAACTCTTCTTTAAATGTGAGAACTTCCAGAAGGTCGGAGCTTTCAAATTCAGGGGAGCAACAAATGCTGTTCTTTCACTTGGCAGCGACGAGAAAAAAAGAGGGGTGGTGACACATTCATCAGGGAATCATGCTGCAGCTATTGCACTGGCTGCAGGTATGAATAATGTGAAAGCATACATCGTAATGCCTGAAACAGCACCGGCAGTCAAAAAAAATGCCGTTGCGGGATACGGTGCCGACATTACTTTCTGCCAGCCCACGCTTAAGGCAAGAGAAGAAACAGCAAGCGAGATCATTAGAAAAACAGGAGCTTCACTTGTTCATCCGTATGATAATTTCAATGTGATTTGCGGACAGGGTACGGCAGCCCTGGAATTGCTTGAAGAAACAGGGAAACTGGATATTATCGTGGCTCCGGTGGGAGGAGGAGGCCTCATGAGCGGAACGTCGACAGCAGCAAGGGGGATTGATCCTTCAATAAAAGTGGTGGGTGCCGAACCTCTAAATGCCAGCGACGCATGGAAATCATTCACGACCGGCATCCTGACACCCTCTGTTAATCCTTTAACAGTGGCCGACGGGCTCCTGACATCGCTGAGTGAACTTACCTTTTCTGTTATCAGGAATAATGTCAATGAAATCTTTACTGTTACCGAAGAATCAATAATTGAAAGTATGCTTCTTGTGTGGGAGAGAATGAAGATAGTCATCGAACCATCTTCAGCGACTGTTCTGGCGGCTGTAAAGGAATATCCATCGTTTTTCAGGGGAAAGAGGACAGGCCTTGTTATTTCAGGTGGCAACGTCGATTTCAGAAAATTGCCATTTTAATTTCTTTTGCTGAACCAGCCTGAAACCGGATAATGATCCGAATATTTCACTTTAATAATCTCAAAGTTCCTGCTTTCCAATGTTTTATCATCGTAAAGGATGTAGTCAATCCTGTTGGCAGGATAATAGCCCCGGTAGGTAAAACCTGCACCATAACCTGTGCTTACAAATGCATCCATGAAATCACCCCTCATCCTTCGGTAAGTATATGATACCGGGGTATCGTTAAAATCGCCTGCTATAATTACCGGATAAGGGGACCGGTCAATCTGGCTCTTTACCACGTCTGCCTGTCCTGCCCTTCTGATAAATGCTCTTCTGAGGCTGACAGAGAGGCTTTTCATCGTTTCAAGGGCTTCATTATCCGACGATCCGGCCATCTCCTCAACAAATGATCTTTCCATGCTCCTGAGCCTGAACGACTGCAGATGGTTGTTGAAGATCCTGAAAGTGTCATTTTCAATTAACACATCTGTAAAGATCGTCAGACCCGATGAATTCGGATGTATTACCTGTCCGCGGTTCACAATCGGGAAACGGCTGTACGTTACATTCCCATAATAACTGTTCGACCGCATGGCAGTCATCTTCATGTGTGATTCAAATTCTCCTCCAAGAGCTGACCTTAGCCTTCTGTCTTTTTCTTTCGGATCCCCTTTAATATAGAACTCCTGCAGACAAATGATATCGGGTTGTGCCTCTTTCAGAAATGCAATTATCATTCTTTCAGAACCTGATGACTGACTTTCATATACATTGAAGAGTCTTACATTGTAACTCATCACTTTGAAAGCTCCTTCAGTGCTTTTGTCGTGATTATCTATCCTGATAAAGTTTGACAGATGATTTGCACCAGCAATTATCACCGCCACAGATATCAGTGCTTCCGGTCGTAAAAGCACAGCCCATGTCATGGCAAGCATTATGTTCATCAACAAAAGATAAGGATAGGCAAGGCCAAATAATGCAGGAAGTGCAAACCGCCCCGGACTTACATGAACCGCCAGATACGATAAAAGAAGCGCTGAAGCCAACAAAATATTAACTCCCAGCAGTACTTTGTATACAAGCTTTCTCACCTTTCAGCTCTTATTCTGGCTCTCCCTGAAAAGGTAGTCCTTTTCTTCCCTTGTCAGGCTGTCGTAACCACCTTTGGATATCTTCTCGAGTATTTTGTTGATCTTTGCCTGCCTCTCTGCCTTTGCCCTGTTGTAATCATAATCTGTAACCGGCTTTTTATGGGTAACCTTCATTTTTTTTGAAGGCCTGAATATCGTAGCCATCGAATCAATGATCTTGTTTATCCATTTACCGGGATCGCGACCTTTACGCATACCCACTATATAGAGATATCCGAACAGCGCTCCTCCAATGTGTGCCAGCTTTCCTCCCGAATTGACAGAAAAATCCATCACCGAAGTCAATATAAAAATTCCCAGGGCAATGTATATTATCTTTATCCTTCCCAGGAGAAAAAGTGTTATTGAATAATTCGGAACATAAACTGCAATGGCCATCACCACAGCCATCACTGAAGCAGATGCTCCGATAGCTACGGAAATGTCGAGCTGTTCTGTAAAGGCCGGAAAAATATTGAAAGAAAGAACAAAAACAATTGCACCGCAGATACCTCCAAGAAGATAGACTGCCACAAGCTTCTTCTGGTCGAGGTATTCAAGAAAGATCCTGCCGAACCAGTACAACCACAGCATATTGAAGAGGATATGCCAGATGTCTTTGTGGGTGAACATGTATGTTATTATTGTCCACGGTTTTACCAGGAACAGCTTTAGTGATGCTGGTATTGCAAGCAGATTGATGGATTTTTCCGTAAGAAGAGGATTCTTCATCAGAAAACCTATAACCGATACTATTGCTATCGCTATAAAAACAGCAACATTGATGTAAATAAGCCTGGTAAGGTAATTTCCTTTCCTGAAACTCTCTTTTATGTCATTCCAGAGCCCCATCAGTAAAGAGTTTTTTTCGTTTTATTCCAGTATTTGATCAGAAGCCACCCAAACAACATACCTCCCAGGTGGGCGAAATGCGCTATATTGCTTCCGGGTTGTGAAAATGCAAGGAAGAGTTCGAGAACACCATAGAAGATCACGAAATATTTTGCCCTGATCGGTATCGGGGGGAAGATTATCATCAGCTGAGTGTTTGGAAAGAGGATACCAAATGCAAGAAGCACCCCGAAAACTGCTCCTGAGGCTCCCACCGTTACAGTGTTAAGTAGTATCTGAAGTGATTTCATCGCTTCGTCGGTGAAGAGCTTGCTCTCCTTCCAGTATGAAGCTCCTTCGTTGATGACCATCTTAACCTGTTCCGGGGTGAGCATCCTGGCCAGCTTGTCGTATTCAAAAGCAATGACAGTTAAATGAACAAATGCTGCACCCAGACCTGTTACAAAATAATAGAGCAGAAACCGTTTCGGGCCCCATACATTTTCAAGAGCCTGTCCGAAAATATAAACAGCGTACATGTTGAAGAGGATATGCATGAAATTGGCATGCATGAACATGTGTGTGACAATCTGCAAGGGCATAAAACTGTCAGATTTTGGGAAGTAAAGACCTAGCAGTCTGTTCAGGTCAACACCAAAGGTTCTTGCCCCTATTGCCGTTGCCAGAAACATCAGTATGTTGATCATGATGATGTTTTTGACTACTGGTGTCATCGAAAAAAATCCTCTTCCGTATCCGTTCATTTTATGTTATTAATGGTTATCACTATTATATTTGCTTATCTGAATCTCCTGTCAAGTTCATCAAGTGTAAGTATGCTTATGATCGTTTTCCCTCCGGGCGAGTAATTTGGTGACGGACATGCGAAGAGACGGTCAAAAATATCTTCCATCTCAGCCTGGTCAAGATTCCTGCCGTAAGGGATTGCTGAGGCGCCGGCCATCGCAGCTGCAAGTCTTTCCTTTGTTTCCTGCAGAGGCCCTTTCTCATTCGACCGGAATTCCTCAATTATAATACTTATCATCTCTGCCGGGTCATCCATTTCCAGTTCGGAAGGTCTTCCCTTAACAGATATCTTATTACCGGCCTGAAACAGTAAAGTGAATCCTGTCTTTTCGAGTTCTACCGCTATCTCTTTCATAATCTGGTAGTCTGCCGGGTTTAAATCAAGCAGTACCGGGAACAGCTCGGTCTGGCTGTTATGGATTCGGTCTTCAGGCCGATTAATAAATTTCTCGTAAAGGATCCTTTCATGTGCTCTCTTCTGGTCAATAAGCATCAGACCTGATTTAACAGGGCATGCAATATATTTATTCCTGATCTGGAACAAACGCCTGGCTGTTTCTCCTGTTAAGGGGGGAAGCATACCTGTTTCATGACTTCCTGAAGCTCCCGGGAAAAGCTTCTCCCAGTTTGCACTTTCTTCTTTACGGAATCTTCCTGCAAGAGAAGGCCGTGATCCTGAGTCGTCGCTGTCGAATGGATTGTATGCAGGATTGATTTTTATTTCGGGTTGCCCAGGAATGGTATCTTCAGAGCCTTTTACAGGAATATCGACAAGGGCTTCTCCCCTGAAATCGATTGAAGGTACAATATTAAAACGTCCGAGAGCTTCACGGACCGAGGCCATAAGGATTTGCCATATAGCACGTTCATCCTCGAACTTGATCTCTGTTTTTGTCGGATGAATGTTCACATCAATGGCAGAAGGATCGGATTCCATAAAGATAAAATAAGCAGGTATTACATCAGGGGCAATGATGTTCTGATAAGCTTCCATAACGGCTTTGTGGAAGTATGGATGCCTCATGTAACGATTGTTGATGAAGAAAAACTGGTCTCCGGATGTCCTTCGTGCACTCTCCGGCTTTCCAACGAACCCCTTTATGGCAATCAGGCTGGTATCAGTTTCGAGATTTATTAGTTCCTGATTCATCTGTTTTCCGAAAACAGCTATTATCCGCTGTCGCCGGTTCCCCGGATGAAGATTGTACACTACCGTGTCGTTGTGATACAGGTGAAAGTGTATCTCCGTGTGAGCAAGAACGATCTTCTGGAATTCGTTGATAATGTGTCTGAATTCGGTTGTGTCCGATTTCAGGAATTTCCTTCGGGCCGGGACGTTATAAAACAGATTCCTTACAGAAAAACCTGAGCCTTTCGGATTGCTGCAGGGTTCCTGTGTTTCAACTCTCGATCCGTTGATAATCACAAGAGTTCCTGCTTCATCCTCCTCCCTTCTCGTCCTGAGTTCCACCATTGCTACCGCTGCTATCGATGCCAGAGCCTCGCCACGGAATCCTTTCGTCATTATTGATGAAAGATCATCAGCTTTGGAAATTTTCGATGTCGCATGACGTTCAAATGAAAGCCTTGCATCTGTTTCCGACATGCCAGACCCATCGTCAATGACCTGTATAAGGGTTTTGCCGGAATCCCTGATAATAACCGAGATATGCAGAGCTCCTGCATCCACGGCATTCTCCATCAGCTCCTTGACAACCGACGCAGGCCTTTGGATAACCTCTCCGGCAGCTATCTGGTTAGCTACCGAATCAGGAAGAAGTTTGATGATATCCGACATCCGGGTTATCTTTCAAAAATTGACCACAAAGATAAAAATATTTATCGGATGAGCTTCTGATGAGGGCATTCCACAATGACTACAATGTAATGCATAATCCGTATATTTGAATAAAAAAATCAAATGAAAAGATCGGTTTATTTTGCAGCTCTTCTTGTTTTTTTTATTTTCTGGGGTTGTTCATGCGATTCCGGTAAAGACTCAATAAAGGTCATTACATTCAATATCAGGTACGATAATCCCCGCGACAGTCTGAATGCATGGCCCTACAGGGCTGCAATGGTTTGTGAATTTCTGGAGGAGGAAGAACCCGATCTGATAGGTATGCAGGAAGTTCTTTTCAGACAGTATGAAGTAATTGACTCAGCCCTGCAGGATTATGGTTCGGTGGGAGTTGGCAGAAGTGACGGAGCCAAAGGCGGCGAACTGAACCCGGTGTTTTACAGGAAAGACCGTTTCGATCTTATCAGAACAAAAACTTTCTGGCTTTCTGAAACCCCCGAGGTGCCAGGCTCTCAGGCCTGGGGAGCCAACCTTCCCAGAATAGTGACATGGATGGAACTGTCGGACAGAAAAACAGGTGGCCATATCTATTTCTTTAACACCCACTTCGCACACGATTCCGATTCTGCCAGGATAATGAGCTCGGCACTTCTGCTTACAAAGATCGACAGCATAGCCTCCGGTTTTCCTTTCATAGTAACCGGCGACTTTAACCAGCTTCCAACAAGCAAAGGCTATGCAGTGCTTACAGGTCCGGCCGAAAGCATTCCGCTGCTAAAGGATGCCTGGGAGATATCGGAAGCAAACCCCGACGGTCCCGGTTATACCTTTAACGGCTTCTCCGACAGACAGGGAAGCGGACGAATAGATTATGTATTCGTAAGAAACGGGATGAAAGTACACAGTCACACCGTTACCGTCAGAAAAGAAAACAATGTATATATTTCAGACCACTGGCCGGTTACAGCAGTGGTATCAGTTGATTAAAACATCCGTCTGTCAGGCTGTTTTCCTGTATTTCCTCACTGCAAGAAGCGTGAATGCTACTGCGATGATAATCAGCGAATAAATATCTCTGCTGATATCCTGCCAGGCCGACCCTTTAAGTATAACCATCCTGTTAATTCTCATAAGGTACGCCATGGGATTCAGTATATTGAATTTCTGCGCCCACACCGGCATGCTTTCAGTGGGGGTGAATACACCGCTCATCAGTATAAAAACTATCATGAAGAAGAAAGCAACGAACATAAACTGCTGCTGTGTTGATGAAAAAGTCGAGATGAAAAGGGCCAGCCCGAGAACGGCTATCAGAAAGATGAACGACCCCAGGAAGAGTAACCATATACTACCCTCAAAGGGTATATGGAAGAAAATCTTTCCTATTACCATACCGAGAGCCAGGTCGATAAGACCAATAAGTATGAAAGGAACCATTTTGGCCGTGATGAACTGATACTTCATAACCGGTGTCACGTTCATCTGTTCAATTGTACCGATCTCCTTCTCCCTCACGAGGTTAAGGCCTGAAAGAAGAAACCCGATGGCTGTCACCAGTATTACCAGGATGCCAGGGAGCATAAAATATTTGTAATTAAGCATTTCATTATACCAGTAGCGGTTAAAGATACTTATCTGAGGCATGGATGAAAGAGCTGCACTGCCCGGACTTTTAGTGATAAGATCGATGTTGAAATCGCGTATCACACCGCTGAAATAAGCCCATGTAAGCTGTGCCCCTGATGCATTTATTGCATTTATTGCTGCCAGTGGTTTTGTTGTAGTACCAAGTCCGGCATCCTTTGCGAATCCCGCAGGAATCTTAAGTATCATGTCGCACTTGTTCGTGTGCAACAGCCTCTCCGCCTCTTCTTCAGAGAAAGTTGAGTATTTGATCTTAAAAAATGTCGATCCTTCGAGCTGGCTGATCAGCCTCCTTGAGTCGGCAGTCATATCCCTGTCGACAAGACATATACTTACATTCTTGATCTCAAAGGTGACAGCAGGCACAAGTATCAGCATCTGAACTATCGGCACGGCAAATATTGCCTTACCGATGAACTTGTTCCTGAATATCTGCAGAAACTCTTTCCTGATAAGATATAAGATTGTCCTCATTGCGTTTTTTTCATCCTTCCTGCCTTTATCATAATCAGCATCTACTGAAGTCTTAATTTGAAATTTTTGATACTCAGCCCTATGAAAATAACAGTCATTACGGTAAGAATGAGAGTTTCTTTCCAGATATAGCCAAACCCTGTACCTTTTATCATGATGCTCTTAATAATTACCACGAAATACCGGGGAGGCAGGACCGCACTTACATAATCATACACTTCAGGCATGTTCTCGATCGGGAAGATGAAGCCTGAAAGCAGTATGGTAGGCAGCATCAGTCCCAGGAAGGAGATAAAAATGGCCTGTTGCATGGTATCCGAAACTGTCGATATCAGAATTCCCAGGGAGAGGCTCATCAGTATATATAGCATACTTTCAGCCAGTAACAATAACAGGCTGCCTTTTACGGGCAGGTCAAACACAAACCATGAAAGAAGCAGTATTATTATCACATTAATGAATGAGAGCAGAAAATAGGGTGTCACTTTTCCAAGTATTATCTGAAGGGGCTTCAGAGGCGAAACAAGCAGGACCTCCATTGTCCCGAATTCCTTTTCCCGTGTAATGGTTATGGAAGTCATCAGTGCACATATAAGGATCAGAATGAGGGTTATCACTCCCGGAACGAACATAAAATGACCTTTTAATTCCGGATTATAGAACATCCTCACCTCCGGCTGAACAAGAACACCGGTATTTTCCCCGGCCATCGCCAATTCTCTGTTGAAGTCGGCTACAATGGCTGATGCATAACTGGTTATCAGTGTTGCACTGTTGGGTTCCGATCCGTCGGCGATTATGCTCATGGAAGCTTTTCCCTCGGAAATAAGGGTAAGGCCGAAATTCTCAGCAAAGATGATGACAGCCCTGGCCTTCCCGCTTTTCATAACCTTGTCGGCATCATCATAACTGAACAGTTCATCTGTCTTCGAAAAGAAACCAGAAGAACAGATTTTGTCAGTAATCTTTCTGCTAACATCATCTTTAGAAAGATCGAGGAACGCTACCCTGGCATCCTTGATATCGGTGCTTACGACAAATCCGAAGATCAGGATCTGGGCCGCCGGTATCCCGAAAAGGATTATCAGGGTCCTGAAATCTCTGAAAATGTGCAGGAACTCTTTCCATACAAATCCTGAAAATCTTTTCATGAGCGGTTAATATCCCTGTTGATCATTAGACATTATTTACTATCCCGTACCTGGCTTGCGGCCGCGCTATCTTTATGAACACTTCCTCGACCGATCCGGCTCCGTATCTTTGCTTCAGGCCGGCAGGTGAATCAAGCGCCACAAGCCTGCCTTCGTTCATTATAGATACCCTGTCGCAATATTCAGCTTCATCCATGTAATGTGTCGTTACGAAAATTGTGATGCCCTTTTCGGCAGTCTCGTATATCATTTCCCAGAACTGACGGCGTGTAAGGGGATCTACCCCGCCGGTGGGCTCGTCGAGGAACACAATCCTTGGCTCATGAAATATTGCTACTGAGAATGCCAGTTTCTGTTTCAGCCCGGCCGGAAGCCCCGAGATCATCCTGTTACCGTATTCGGTGAAGTTGAGTTTTTCAAGCAGCTCCTCTGTTTTTTTTCTTATGGCACCGGCGGGCATACCGTATATTCCACCATAGAGCATAATGTTCTCTCTGATTGTAAGGTCTTCATAAAGAGAGAATTTCTGGCACATATATCCTATGCTCTTTTTTATTTTTTCAGGTTCTTTAAGGGCATTGTATCCGGCTACGATTACCTCCCCTGATGTCGGAGAGGAAAGACCTGAAAGGATCCTAAGGGCAGTGGTCTTTCCGGCACCGTTGGCTCCGAGAAAACCAAATATCTCTCCCTCATAGACCTCAAAATTAAGGTTGTCGTTGGCTGTGAAACTGCCAAACTTCTTAACAAGGTTTTTGACTGATATTACCGGCGTTCCTGTCATCAATATTTGCTTTCATTTACCATCCTGTCAGGGATAAATTCCGATTTTACTGTATTTCAGAAGTTAATGTCCTGATATTCAGAATCTATATTCATAAGTTGCAGGAATCTGTCCTCAATACCTGCCTTTGTTTCAACTATTTCAACTGCCCCGGCACCCTTTTCCTTCAGGTATTGATAAATACAATCATCATAGCCGTTCTCCCGGAAGGTAACATGCACTGCATCACCGAAAGGATATGCTGTCGTTGTTCCGTGGTAGTCCCTTAATGCATTCAGCAGTCTGTATTTTTCCTCAGACTTTGCGCTGAAAAGCTTTCCGGTGAATCCTTCTCTTATCTTATCAGGTTTATCAGTCAGAAGGATATGTCCTTTCTGTATCAGTGCAACCCTGTCGCACCTCATGGCTTCATCCATATAAGGCGTTGATACTATGATCGATATATTATGGCTGACGAGTCTCCTGAGCATATCCCAGAATTCAGCTCTCGACACGGCATCCACACCGGTAGTTGGCTCATCAAGAACAACAATGGCGGGTTTGTGTATGAGTGCACACGATAATGCAAGTTTCTGTTTCATGCCTCCCGACAGTTTTCCTGCAAGCCGTTTCCTGAAAGGCTCAATGTGGGAATATATGTCGGCAATGAGATCGTAATTCTCCCTGACGGTGGTTCCGAAAACGGTGGCATAAAAATTAAGGTTCTCTTCAACGGTAAGATCCTGGTAGAGGCTGAACCGCCCTGGCATGTAACCTATATTTTTTCTCAGTTCCCTGAAATCACGTACAGCATCCATCCCCAGAATTGTTACAGTGCCTTCATCGGGAAGCATCAGTGTGGTAAGTATCCTGAAGAGGGTAGTCTTTCCTGCTCCGTCGGGTCCGATGAATCCGAAGATCTCGCCTTCATCCGCTTCAAATGACACATCCCTGAGTGCCTGAACCTGTCCGAAATTCTTGCTTATGCCGGTTGCTCTGATTATTTCCATACAATTAACAGACTTTTGCTGTCGGGTGAAAACCCTGAATTGTTTTTTTCTCCGGTTTTAACTCAGCTTCCATGCTCAGAATATTGCTTCTCCGGGCATCCCCGACTTCATTGAACCGTCATTTTTTACGTCTATTAGCACTGCATACACCAGTGCCACTCTTTCTTCCTTTGTCTGAATGATCTTTGGCGTGAACTCTGCCTTCCCGGAAATATAACTTATTATTCCGGGGTATGACCTATATCCTTTTTCTCCGTCATCGATCCTTACCGTACATTCCGAACCTCTTTTTATTCCTGCCAGCTGTGCTCCGCTTACATAAACCTTCAGCCTCATCACCGACAGATCGGCGATTTTCACCAGCGGCTTGCCGGCGCCGGTCATCTCACCGGCCTCGGCATATTTTTCTATTATGGTACCCCTTAAAGGACTTCTGACCGTCGACCTTAATATCTGCTCTGCAAAGATCTCCTTCTTCGACTCCAGTACAGCCAGCTCGGCTGATATTGATGATTTCTGGGTGTTGGCGGCAGCTATCTGTTTCTGAAGAACAGCCACCTGCCCTGAAAGATCATCATACTGTTTTTTCGTTGCAGCACTGTCCTTAAGCATATTGGCAATCCTGTCGATATTGATATTAATATTTTCTATCTGCTGTTTAAGGATGTCATTCTGTGCATCAATGGACAGGATCTTTGTTTTTACGCTCTTCATGCCTGCATCGATCTCGGCCTTTTGAAGATGGAGTAGAGTCGTATCGATAACAGCTATCCCGGCCTGCTCTTCTACCTCTGTTCCTTCCGAGACCATTAACTCAAGGATACGGCCGCCTGTTTCTGCCGACACTATCACTTCGGTAGCCTCAAAGTTGCCGTAAGCATCAGCTTCACCATCTCTGTTCTTACAACCTGTCAGCGCAATTGCTGCAATTAATAATAAGATTCTGGTTTTCATATTATAGTATTTATTATGTTTTATGTCATTGAGATGAACGAAGTGACAAAGCAATCTTCATCTTATTCCGCCCCTGTCACCTTCAGGTGACCTGGGAGTAAGTATCTGCGCCTATTCAATTTCCCCTCCGCTTATATTCAAATACTCTGCCTCTGCCATGGCCAGGCTGATCTTGTGTATTTCATAATTAATCATTGCCTGTTTTTCAGAGTTTAACTCATTCAGAAGCTCAGTTGCGGTTATAGTTCCGTTTTCGTACTGTGATTCTGCCGATGCTGTTATCCTTTTTCTCAGTTCAATAAGCCCGGAATCGGTCTCAAGGAGTGATCTGAGACTCAGTATCTCTGAGTTTTTTGTTTCGAGAAGCCTTATAAGATTATCATTTAGGTCTTCTTTCCTGCTGTCGAGGATATCTTTCTGAAGGGTAACTATCTGCTTTTCATTTTTTACCTTATTCCAGTCGAAGATATTCCATTTCAAAGATCCTCCGATGATATAATAAGGTGCAAATTCATCCCTGAAGAAGTTGTTTCCGGGGGGATTGCCATAACCGAGGGTTGCAAATCCGTAAGCTTTGGGCATCCTTTTGCTGCTGATCATGTTCAGGCTTGCTTCAAGCTGATCTTTTCTCAGATCGAAGAGGTCCATTTCAGGCCTGTTTATCTCAACAGAATGCTGCACTGCCAGGTCTGGGACTTCCATTTCAGTTTCAGGGCTTATTTCCGAACCTGTAAGGTCTGATAACACCTTAAACAATGATGTGTTCCTGATTTCATTTTCCCTTAACTGTTGTTCAAGCTTTATTCTCTCAGAGACCATCACGTCAATGTCCGATTTCAGGATGATCCCGTTCTGAAGGGCTGAATGCATCGATGAAATGCGCCTGTCAATCAAAACCAGATAGTTGTTGAGCAATTCCTTCTGCCTGATGAGGAGGAGTATATTGAAATAGCAGGTATTTATCTGGCTTCGGATTTTGTAGAGGTCGCTTTCATACTGCATCTCATTAATACGCAAATCAGCCTTTTCAAGCTCACGTGCCGCCCTTATTGTCCCGCCGTCATAGATCACCTGGTTAATGTCAACGGTAAGCCTGTATTGTTCATTCGGAAGAGGTTCTATGGCATCCGCTATTCCGGGAACAGGGAGAGAGCCCAGCGAATTGCTTATATCTATCACCTCTGAATTGTATACGAAACTTCCTCCTGCATCAAGAGACGGAAGCCATCCTTTCACCAGATTTTTATCCTTCAGCTGCCATATTGCCGAATATGAATCTTTTTCTCCGGCAATTGCACTTGTTGCGGCAGCCTTTTTGTAGCACTCCCCAAGTGTCAGGATCTTTGTATCCTGAGCGTGGATCAGCCAGGGACAAATTATTGCCAGGATCAATATTACCTTTCTTTTCATATTTTTGTACTTTTTTGTCTGTCAGCTTTATCTGCCAGAAATAAAGCCGTCTTATTTCTTAAGTGCCTTTATTACAAAATCAGCAGCCCACTCTTTCCTTTCTTCGAGGTATGTGTCGAAATCATATCCCATTTTTCCCATTAAGCCCGCTATCACCGGCCTGGCCGCAAAGGGAAAGACTGTCATCCCTGCTACGGTGGTCATGAACTGGGGAATATTCTCCCTGGTAATGTTATATTGATCCAGCTCATCCCTATGCTGATTCTCCAGAACCGACCAGAACTTATTAAGATCCAGATTATGAATTATTTTACTTATTTTTTCAGGATTTCTGTGAAATTCACTTAAAAGAAAGACTGGCAGCTTTGGATTCTTCTGTAAAAAGGAAATATGCTCCCTGATAAAGAACCTTATTTTCTCTTCAAATGACATTTGCTCGTCGAATACAGGTCCGAATTTCCTGAACATCTGACCTGCGATCATTTCAAACACTGCAGTAAAAAGCCGGTCTTTCGTACGGTAGTAATAATGCAGCAGCGATTTGTTAATCCCCGCCCTGTTGGCTATGTCCTGCATACGTGCTCCGTCAAGACCTTTGTCGACAAATACCTCCGTCGCTGCTTCAAAGATCCTGTCTTCTGTTTGCTTCTCCTGCTCAGTCATGATCTTTAACTTAAAAGTTTAACCATACAGACTAATTATATAGTTTAACCAAGTGGTCAAATTTATTCCGAAAAATTCATTTTTCCAAAAATTTTTCATTTTTTTTTGTTAACTTTATATTTACAGGCCTGTTAAAACTGCAATAAACTTATTCTAATCCGGAGAAACAGAAATGAACAACACACATTCAGCGAGACTTATAATTATTCTGATGAAGATTCTGTTTATGATCATCATAATCATACTGCCTTGTCATTCGTTTTCTCAGAACAGTAAGAATATCAGGCAGGCTTCCAAACCCCTTTTTCAGGATCCCGTTTATGACGGAGCTGCCGATCCGACAGTGGTCTGGAATAAAAAGGAGAAAAAGTGGTTTATGTTTTATACAAACCGCAGAGCCACTGCAACAGGTCAGACCGGAGTAACATGGGTTCACGGAACCCGGATTGGGATAGCCGTTTCGTCTGACGGCGGGGCTACCTGGAAATACCGTGATACCTGCAATATTAAGTATCGGCCCGATGCAGGATATACCCACTGGGCTCCGGAAGTAATTGAACATAAAGGAACCTATCACATGTACCTCACCTATGTTCCCGGGACCTTCACAAACTGGAACCACCCGAGATGGATAGTTCACCTTACAAGTAAAAATCTTGTTGACTGGGACTTCAGGTCAAAGCTGAATCTCTCTTCAGAGAAATGTATCGACGCCTGCGTGTTTCGTCTTCCTGACGGTACATGGCGTATGTATTATAATAATGAAGCCGACAGTAAATCTATCTACTATGCCGACAGTCCCGACCTATACAGCTGGACCGACAGTGGAAGGAAAGTTGTTGGTGACAGGGGCGGAGAGGGTCCGGATGTTTTTTTCTGGCACGATAAAGCCTGGATGATTGTCGATAACTGGGATGGGCTGGGTGTGTATTCTTCCCTCGATTTTGTCAGCTGGGAAAGACAGGAGAGCAATATTCTCAGGGAACCCGGGCAAGGTCCGGGCGATGGTGTCAAGGGACAGCATGCCTGTGTTGTGCTCAGCGGCGAACGGGCATTCATTTTCTATTTCACCCATTACGCCCAGGCAGAAGGGTATAAAGGCATCAGCGGTTTTTCGAAGTCGAGAAGAAGCCTGCTACAGGTTGCCGAACTCGAATTTAATAACGGACAGATAGTTTGTAACCGCGATAAACCTGTTTATATTAACCTCAGGTACTCACGCAGATAAATTTCATTCTTTTCGTAAATACCTCAATACTCATTATTAAATATTTAACCATGGTGAAAATAGCAATGCTCGGTGCCGGATTCATAGGAGATTTCTATACCTTCGGCATTCATGGACTGCGGAGCCGTGACAGGGTCCATGTTATATACTCACGCGACGATTCAAGAGGCAAAGCCTTTGCCAGGAAACACGGCATCCCGAAATGGACTACTTCCATGAAAGAAGCCGTCAACGATCCCGAAGTGGAGGCTGTGGTAATAGGACTTCCGAACAATCTTCACCTTGAGGCGGTGAAACTTGCCGCCTCGGCAGGCAAGGCAGTGCTCTGCACAAAGCCACTCGGACGGAATGCCGGGGAAGCTTATAAAATGCTTGAACTGGTTGAAAAGGCTGGTATTTTCCATGGTTACCTCGAAGACCTGGTCTATAGCCCCAAAACTCTCAAAGCTGTTGAATCGGTCAGAGCCGGAACACTTGGCAAGGTGACATGGGTGCGCTCACGAGAGACTCATCCCGGACCTCACAGCGACTGGTTCTGGACCAGGGAAATATCGGGAGGGGGTGTGCTGCTCGATATGGGATGCCATTGCATAGAAATAGGAAGGAATTATATAGGTAAGGATATACGTCCGGTTGAGGTGATAAGTGTTGCAGACACGCTGGTCAAACCTATTGAAGCAGAGGATAATGCACTTGGCTGGGTCAGATACGAGAACGGAGCCATAGGACAGTTTGAGGTAAGCTGGATATTCAGGGGAGGGATGGACCTCAGGGATGAAGTCATGGGAACTGAGGGAACAATATGGATCAACAATTTCCTGCGGACCGGCTTCGACATGTTTACTGCCGGAGGTAAAGGGGGTTATGTAGCAGAAAAGGCTGAGGTCGAAAAAGGATGGATCTTTCCCGTTGGTGATGAAGTTCATGAACTTGGATATTACAATATGTTTACCGACATGTTCAGATCATTTGAGAAAAAATCAAAACCTCTGGAAACTTTTTACGACGGCTATGTGGTGAACGAAATCATGGATGCATGTTACCGTTCTTCCAGGTCAAGGAAATGGGAAAACGTGAAATTGCGTGACTGGCGGGGAAAAGAAAAGGCCGAACCCATTGCGGAAGTAAGGGAATTCGATAAGGATCATCTGTTTGTAAAGGAGGAAAGAATGCCTGATAACAGCAGGAAAATAATCATCAAACACAAGAAGACGGGAAAGATTTCGCAGGTGATAAAAAAGAAATGAAACTCAGATCTTTTTCACTGCCAGTCTGAGACTGTTGCTCACCACACTTACCGAACTCAGAGCCATAGCTGCACCTGCTATCATAGGATTCAGAAGGAAGCCGGTGAAAGGGTACAGAATGCCGGCGGCAACAGGTATGGCCACAAGGTTATAGACCGATGCCCAGAAAAGATTTTGCCGGATAGTTCTTACCGTCAGCTTTGAAAGCCTTAAGGCCTGGGCAATTTTTGTAAGATCGGATGAAATGATAGTCATTTTTGCCGTATCGAGGGCGATGTCGGATCCTTTTCCCATGGCAATGCTGACATCGGCCTGTGCAAGCGCCTGTGTGTCGTTGATCCCGTCGCCTGCCATACCAACGATCTTACCCTGAAGCTGCAGTTCCCTGATGTAATCCTGTTTATCAGCGGGAAGCAGACCTGATCTGTAAATGTCAATTCCGGCCTCACGGGCTGCAACGGCTGCACTTTCTTCATTGTCACCTGTCAGCATGTGAACTTCCAGTCCCAGCTTATGCAGACTGTCAACTGCTTCTTTTGAAGATGTCTTTACCTTGTCGGAGATGGCGAAAACAGCAAGGGCTTCTTCTTTGCCAGCAAAAAATGATATGCTCATAGCCTGTTTCTTCCAGTCTGCCTCAGATCTGATAAGTTCATCGCTTATCATTATTCCGTTCTCGTCCATTAACGCCCTGTTCCCGACGTAATAGATATTCCCCTCCGTAACGGCCTTTATCCCTCTTCCTGGTAAAGTTTCTATTAAGACTTCCTGGCTAAGGCTTTCAATCCCGGAATCCTCAAGATACCTGTAAACAGGTTCTGCAAGCGGATGTGCACTGCTTTTCTCAATAGCATGGAGTATCCTTGAGAATCTCTCCCTGAAAATATTCTCCTTCCACAGAAAACCATTTACCAGTGGTTCCCCAAGAGTTATGGTACCTGTTTTATCAAGAACAATTACATTGATCCTGTATGCCGTTTCAAGGCTCACGGCATCTTTTATGAGAATTCCGTTGCCGGCTCCTTTACCTATGCCGGCCATTATTGCAGTAGGAGTGGCCAGGCCCAGAGCACAGGGGCAGGCTATTATGAGCACTGTGACGACAGCCAGGAGCGAATGTATTACGTTGTTTTCCCTGGCCAGTAAAAACCATGCGATACCGCTGAGCAAAGCTATCCCTATTACCACAGGCACAAAAACCGCAGCTATCCTGTCGACAAGATGCTGAACGGGTGCCTTGCTTCCCTGAGCTTCACGCACCATGGTGATTATTTGTCCAAGCAGAGTATCCTTTCCGGTCTTTTCAGCCCTGAAGTGAATACTGCCGTTCCTGTTTAAAGTGCCTGCAAAGACTTTCGACCCGGCCGTTTTCTCGACAGCAAGCGGCTCACCTGTAAGCATGCTTTCGTCAATGAATGTTGAACCCCGCATCACTGTTCCGTCGACTGCAATCTTCTCCCCGGGCCTTGCCAGTATTATGTCTCCCGGAACAACATGTTCTGCGGAGACCTCTTTCATCGTCCCGTCATCTGCAATAACCGTGACGGTTTTTACCTGCATCCCGATAAGTTTCCTAAGAGCTTCGGAGGTGTTCGATTTTGCCTTTTCCTCGAGAAACCTGCCAAGCAGAATGAATGTTATGATCACTGCCGAAGCTTCAAAATATACATGTGTGTCAATTCCCTTATTTTCAAAGATACCGGGAAAGAATGCAACAACAGTGCTGTATATATATGCAATGCCTGTACTCAATGCAACAAGGGTATCCATGTTTGCCGATCTGTGCTTTAGCTGTTTTATGGCACCTGAAAAAAACTGCCGGCCAAACCAGAATACCACAGGGGTGGCCAGAGCCATCATAACCAGAGATCCATGGCTGATCCCCGGGAAAAACATGGCAATGACCACCAGAGGAACACTTAATACCAATGCACCAACTGTATTAAGAAGGGTTGCTTTCAGGTGTTTATTCCGGGCAGCCTCAACAAGGGCAGAGCTGTCTGCCTCATCAATTAATACATCGTAACCTGCACGACGGACAGACTCCCGTATTTCAGAAGGTGACAGTATTTCCGGAAAGAACTCTACCTTTAGTGAAGAACCGGCAAAATTTACTGAAGCCTGTTTTATGCCATTCAGCTTTTTAACAGCAGCTTCAGTCTTCGCAGCGCAGGAAGCACACGATAAACCTGTGACAGGGTATATTTTGGATATAAGATTATTATCTTCCATTATAAAAATAAAACAGTTGAGGATTAAAATGGTTGATATTCGGATGAGAAAAATTAGTTTTGTATTACATATACTGTTAATAACCTAATTCGAACTTAGTATGAAATGGAAGGGAAGACAGGGTAGCGGCAATGTGGAAGACCGCCGGGGAATGTCGACAGGCAAAATGGCTGTCGGAGGCGGGATAGGCACTATCGTCATTGTTTTACTGGTATTGTTGCTCGGAGGTGACCCTTCATCCATAATGGATACTATGCCGGTAACGACAAACGGGACAGAAACGGCAGAATTTTCTGCTGAAGAACAGGAACTGGCGGATTTCGTTTCAGTTGTCCTCAAGGATACAGAAACGGTATGGCAGAAGTTGTTTGCACAGGCCGGTGCCACATACAGGATGCCCAAGCTGGTCCTCTTCAGCGGACAGGTTCAGTCTGCCTGTGGTTATGCTGCAGCCTCCAGCGGACCTTTCTATTGCCCGGGAGATGAAAAGGTATATATAGACCTCAGCTTCTGTAATGACCTGAAGACTAAATTCGGAGCTTACGGCGACTTCGCGATCGCCTATGTCATTGCCCATGAGATAGGGCATCATGTGCAGAATCTTCTGGGGATTCTTGAAGAAGTCAATTCACAACGTTCACGGCTTAGCGAAACAAGGGCAAATCAGCTTCTCGTGAGGCTTGAGCTGCAGGCTGATTTTCTTGCCGGTGTATGGGCACATTATGAAGAAGGAATGGGATACCTCGAAACAGGCGACATTGAAGAAGCGATGAACGCTGCAGCTTCTGTCGGTGACGATGTCCTTCAGAAAAAATACCAGGGCCGCGTTTACCCGGATTCCTTTACCCATGGCTCGGCAGCTCAGCGCAAAGCCTGGTTCACAAAAGGATACCGTACCGGCGATGTTGACCAGGGCGATACTTTTAATGCTGAGATATAATCTGTTTACCATCAGGCTGATAGTGCCGGTCCATGCTTTCAAAAAAACCGGATAATAAGCGGTTTAAATTCTTTTCTTACAAGAATCTTTAAAATTATTTGTTTTATTAAAAATTAATGTTTTATATTTGCAATATATAAGATACTTAAATATAAAAAAATGATAACATCTGATCTTATCAAAGGCTCATTAAAGACAATAGTCCTCAGGCTTCTTGAGGAGAATGGCCGGATGTATGGCTACGACATTACACGCCGTGTTGAGGAGCTGACCGGGGGAAAGATAAGGCTCACATACGGGGCTCTCTATCCCGTTCTGCACAAGCTTGAAAGTGAAGGAGTGCTGGTAACCGAGGCAGAAAATTTCAATAACCGTATCCGGATATATTACAGCCTCACAAAAAAAGGTCATCTGGTTGTAGCTGAAAAAGTAAGGGAAATGAAGGATTTCATTAAATCAATTGAGAGTATAATTAACCTTAAGCCCGGACTTGAATATGCATGAGCTTTCACTTCATAATATCGAGCAGATAAGCATGGACGTAAGAAGGGAAGAGATAACATTCTCCCATCTTCTTGATGACCTTATAGATCACATCTGCTGCGATGTTGAGGGTGAGATGAAGGAAGGATGTACTTTTTCAGAAGCATACCTGAAAGTGAAGAATAAAATGGGATCAGGCAGGCGTCTGAAGGAGATACAGGAAGAGACTTTATATGCAGTCGACTCAAAATACAGACAAATGAAAAACACGATGAAAATCTCAGGCATAGCCGGAACGGTTTTGCTTGGTTTTGCGGCACTCTTCAAGGTAATGCACTGGCCTGCCGCATCTGTCATGCTCATAACAGGAGTTGCTCTTCTGGCTCTTGTTTTCTTACCATCGGCACTTGGTGTGCTGTGGAAAGAGACACACAACCCGAAGAGATTGTTTCTCTTTATCTCGGCATTTCTTGCTTTTTTCTTTCTCTTTGCCGGGGTACTTTTCAAGGTAATGCACTGGCCCGGAGCAGCAATTGCATTAAGTATTTCAGTACTGAGTGCAGTATTATTTTTCATTCCTGCACTCACTGTTGACAGGTTCAGGGATCCTGAAGGGAAAAATAAAAGACCTGTTTATCTTGTTGGAGCATTGGGGATAATCCTTACGATTACAGGGCTATTCTTCAAGATAATGCACTGGCCGATGGCAGGTATTTTCCAGTTATCAGGTCTGTTAATACTATTTATTGTGGTTTTTCCCTGGTACACCAGGGTAACATGGAAGAATGATGCCACCGTAAGTGCGATGTTCATTTATCTGGTGATAGGATCAATCGCACTGATAGTGCCTGCAGCTCTCGTTAACCTTAGTCTTCAGAGCCGCTTCACCGAAGGTTATTATGTACACCTGGAAAAAGAACAACAGCTTCATGGCTATCTCCTTGAGAAAGCCGGTACATACCTGTTGGAAAATGACGACCCGGAATCATCGCGGGTAATGCAGGAACTTCATAAGAAAACCACAGATCTGGTTAAGACCATAAATAATGTTGAACTGAAAATGATTTCGCTGGCTGCAGGCAAAAAGGGTAAACCTGATGATGAAAATGCCCCGGTCAGCATGACAGCAGAAGGTCCGCAGGTTAACATCAACCTTATCAGAGCCCCTTTCACATGGGATCCTTTCAGAATTTATCTTGCCCCGGGCACAGAGACCCGTAACGGGATTGAAGAAGCATTGTCTGATTATCAAAACTATATCAGCGGATTTGATTCTGTGCTTTTGACTCATAACACCGGACTTGTATCAGACCTGAAAAATATTCTGTTCCCCGCAACGGAAGGAGAAGAAAGAATTACACTGATGACAAGCCTTCACATGCTGGAGTTACTGAAAAATACAGTCCTGGCTGTTGAAATAAAGGCTTTTTCCCTGATTTCAGAACATAAATAGAATAAATGACAAGATCATGAAACAGAAGATTTATATACTTGGCCTGATTGCTACAACAATTCTGCTAATCGGGGTGTTGTTCAAAATATTCCACTTTCCCGGGGCCGCCATACTTTTGATAACTGGGATGACAACACTTGTCCTTGGATTTCTCCCCGTGGCTCTTTCAAATAACTACAGGGCAGACAAAGAAAGAAGAAACAAATCCTTGTATATGGTTACCTGGATAACATGTTTTCTCATATTTACGTCGATGCTTTTTAAAATTATGCACTGGCCCGGGGCCGGCATACTTCTTACCATATCACTGCCTTTCCCGTATATTGTCTTTCTGCCTGTTTTCCTTGTAGTTACAGCAAGAGATAAAAATTTCAATATCTACAACACCGTTGCAGTGCTTTTCCTCCTGGCAGTTATGTCAGTTATATCTGCCCTTCTTGCCCTGAATGTTTCAAAAGAATTAATTGCCGACAGTATAAAGATTTCGGGTAATTACAACAGGATTGAGCAGGTACTGCATAAAGCAGATAATCAAACCGCGGAAAATTCTGTCGTAACGAAGATCGATGAGGTACTGACTCTGGTAGCCGGATATGAAGCTATTGTATTCAGCTATGAGGGTATTACAAGTGAACAGTGGACCTCAGATCCTGAAATAATAATGGACAGGAAAGACCGGAAAATAATTCAGGGAAGATGGGATGCCGGAGGAAGAGGAGAGGTTCATGCTGAGCTTCAGGAAGCGTTGTCAGATATCATTGTCATGACTGAAAAGGATCCTGCCATGGCTGCTCTGGCAAAAGCACTCCCGTCCGTTTTCCTGATGAAAGAGCAGTCTGACCACTATATCTGGGACAATACACTTTTCAAAGAAGATGCTGAACCATGGGTTCATACTTATCTCGACGGACTCAGGGTAAACCTTGAAATAATAAAGATTATAATTTAATAGTCAGTCCGATCATTCTTCCGGTGCCAGATGCATTGCTATTCCGGTGTTTGGTCCGAGTTTCGCTTCATATGAAAGACCGTTACTGACATGTATGTCATCTATATTAATCCTGGTTCGGGTTTTTAGATCAGGCATGTCGGAATATATCCTGGCAATATATTTACGGTCTTTGTCGAGGAAAGAAAAATCTATTGTATATATCCCGGGTTGATCACCGTTTATGCCTCCGATAAACCATTCTTCACCTTTGCGCCTGGCTATCACTCCATATTCTCCGATACTGGCATGAAGGACTCTTGTTTCATCCCAGACTGTCGGGACATTGTCGAAAAACTCCATTTCCGGTTCTTCACTCAGATAATTAGGTTTCCCTGCAAGTTCATTCTCCCTGCCTGCAGGCACCAGCCTGTCGTACCAGTAGAGGAACTGAAGGGGACTGAAAATACAGACTGCTTTTGCTAGCTGTGAGGCATGTGAGCCCATTTTCTCATCAACCCTTTTGTCAAAATAACAGATCGTATTGTCTCCGGCTCCGGCAAGCATCCTTGTAAACATGGTTATGAGTGTATGGCTGTTCGCAGGGCTTTCCTCATCGCCCCTGATGCCTTCCTGGGTAAGGAAATTTGGATATGTGCGGGAGTACCCGGTGGGCCTGTATTCGTCGTGTACGTCGACAACCAGCTGATGATCAGCACATTTCCTGACTGCCTCATGCATCCACGATGTTGCTTCCTGTGTGCCCGTCCGGACAAACCCGAACTTGATACCTGCGACTCCCCAGCTTCTGTAGAGGGGCAGAAGTTCGTCGAGCTGTCTTTCAAGGGCTCTCCTGTTCACATACAGAAGCACACCCACATTTTTTGAACGGGCATAAGATATTACTGCCGGAAGGTCGAGAGGTCCCTTCGAACGTTTCGGATCCACATTTACGAACCGTGCATCGGATGAATCGTCATATTCATAGCCATACCATCCTGCGTCGAATTCTATGTATTGCATCTTATGACTGTCGATGAAATCGACAAGCGCCATCGCACCCGTTGTGGTTAGTGTGACTTCACGAAGTGCCTTACCTGGTTTAATCCAGGAATTGTTCCCTGTTTTGCAGGGATCATTCAGATTCAGGAGGAGATAGTTCTTTTCAAGCAGATCGCCGGGATCCTTTCCAATCATCACCACCCTCCACGGCGACTGGAAGGGGCAGGCTTTTTTAACCGTGCTTCCCAGCCTTGTTCGGATTGATATGCCATTATCTCCGGTATCCGGTTCGAATTTCATCGTGGCAAAATCAACGACTTTTGCCTCTGCCAGAGCTATTGTGAGAGCAGAATCGATCTCAATCAACAGAGGGCGTTCAGCTCCCTTATCGATCTTTGAAAGAGGGATACGCGAATATTGTGCCTGGGCTCGCGGGGCACTCCATGCATAATGATCGGCAGGGAAACGGAATACCAGCTTTTCATCATAGATGACAAGCGAATCGATATCCGTCTGATCAGGCACTTCCCAGGAAAAGGCAATACCTTCGTTATAAGCCCTTATTATGATATTCAGACTGGTCGTTCCCGTCAGCATCTTTATGATCATCTGCTTATAGTTGTCAGGGATTTCGCGTTTTTCGCCAAAATCATTTATCCAGGAGCCGTTAACACTTTCTTTTTCCGATCCGGTTATTTTAACTTTCCCGTTTGCAAAACCGGGGAGGGAGCTTAGTGACAACTCAGCCCGGAGTATCTCCTGCTTTTTGCCTTTGTGAAGTATGAATGAAAGTAAACCTGATTCCGGGTTATTATTTAATGTTACCCGTATCTGGCCGTCAGGGGAATAAAGGCTTGTTTTATTACTGATAGTTGAACATGAGGTGTCTGCCAGTACGGTAAAAAAAAATAAGATAAGGATCCTGGTTGTCATTTTATGAGAATATCGGATATCTGTTAATGGCGATGGCAGGACGATATTCTCAGTTGTAACTCAGTCCTTCGTCATATCTGAAAAGCGCATAGCCATCAGGTTCGAGGTAGCCCGGGACATCCTCCCTGTTGTTTTCGACTGCTGCCTGCGATACGGGGGTGGAGAACGGCATTTTCCCGGTCGGATTAAATTTTCCGGTCAGAACATCAAGGAGAGCGTCGGGAGAAGTTCCGAAGGTTGCCAGCACAGCTCCTATATTGCGTTTTGCATTTTCACTGTAGATCTCATCAATAACCCATGGACTGGTATAATTAATTACAAGTACCGTAGGTTTCGATGCGCTTATCCTGTTTACATAGTCAATATCTACATTATTCTGGGAAAGTATCATTGATATTGGAGTTCCTGTAGAGCCGAACAGAGCATTACCTGTAGGCGTGATCCACAGGATTACCACATCGGCCTTAGCCGGGGTGTCAACAAATTCTGTCTGATATTTTCCATCGTTTGTCATGTAGATATTGGCTCCGTCAGCCTGCCTGCCCCGTCCTCCTCTCTGAAGTGCTTCGAAATAAACTTTTGTCCCTGATTTAAGCGGCAGGGCTTCTTTTTCATTGCGAAGCAGAACAATTGACTTTCTTAGAGCAAGGTCAGCTTTCTCCCTGAATTTATCATTATTGACAATGGTTTCTGCAGCGTCAACGTCGACATATGGGTTTTCAAAAAGTCCCAGATCGAATTTCTCCTTAAGCAGGAGAAGTACAGAGTTGTCAATGAGGCTTATGTCAACCATGTTCTTGTTTACAACATCGATGATACCTGCAGGATCGGATATTCCGGAGAAGATATTTACTCCTGCTTCAATTGCTTTTTTATATCTCTCGGGAACTGTCAGATCTTCAACGCCCCACGGCATCCTGTCGATGGGACCTGTGTCGGAATTTATTATTCCCCTGAATCCCATCTGTGTTCTGAGGAGGTCATTAATAACGCCTTTGTTGAAAGCATACCCGACCTCTTCGTATTCGGTGCCGGCAGGGAGGGAATAGTAAGGCATTATGGCCGATGTACCTGCATCAATAGCTGCCTGGAAGGGTATAAGGTTATTTTTGAACATCCCTCCGGGAAATATCTCTTTCTTACCCCAGTCGAAATGTGAGTCCTGTCCTTTTTCACCTGCTCCTCCTCCGGGGAAGTGTTTTGTTGTGAGGGCAACGGAGCCGGGTCCCAGTTTCTCTCCCTGGAATCCGATTACGATTTCGTGTATCATTTTAGCCACCCATTCGGCATTTTCACCGAAGGTGCCGTTTATCCTCGACCATCTGGGCTCGGTAGAAAGGTCGGCCATATACATATAACCTTTTCTGAGGCCGACAGAAGCCCATTCCTGACGGGCTATATCGGCAAATTCCCTGGTCAGCTCAAGGTCGCGCATAGCTGAGAGACCGAGTTCTCCGGGCCATACCGAGAATACCGTTGTGCCGACGCTGGAACCCAGTGCTGCATTTGTTGTGATATGGTTGCGGGGATTGGAGGTAATTATGCATGGAATTCCAAGAGGCTCACTTTCACACAGTTCCTGGAGCTTGTTTGCCCATTCGGCTGTGACCCTGGTACTTTCGTTAGATCTCAGAATAAAGTGCCGCATGTTGAATTCTTTTACCATACGTGAAGTACCGGAACTCCTGGAAAGAGATGCAAGATAATCTCCTCCGGCCCTTCCCTGACGCTCTCCTGCTCCTGTCTGAGGCCTTTCTGCGGCGGGTCGCTGTTGCCGGGACCCTGCTCCGCCCTGCCTCATTCCCTGACCTCCGCCTCCCTCATCGAGGTCACTTGCAACAAGCTTGCCTTCCGATGCTTCTGCCCTGCTGCTTCCAACCATATTCAGGGAGTTGATAACCATGAATCCTGCTTTTTGTTCCAGCGACATTTGTGAAAGCAGGTCCCTGCTCCTCTCTTCGGAAGAGAGACGCCAGTCTTCATAATTGTCGAGCTTTCCATTCCTGTTGAGGTCCTTGAATTTAAGCCCTCTTTTTTCAATTACCGGTACAGAGCGGTATCCAAGATCGGGCTGAACAGTTTGTTTCCGGCCCTGACCGCATGATACTGTCAATATTGCTGCTGACACCAGCAGAATAAGCCTTGAAAGGATATTTTTCATAGTGAGGAGGTTTGAGAGATTTACTTATGTGCTTAAAGATTCATAATTAATGACACTAAATATAGGTGTTTTATTCCCGGAAATCTTAAAACAGCTATAAAGTGAATTATGAATCAAATGATTTTAACATGATGAAAAAAGGGGGTGTGCATAATATAAATACATAAAAAATGAAATATACCCCCTCTGGAAGTGGGGTATAAACAAGAAAAAAGATAAAAAATAATGAAAGACATATAAAAAATAGGGGGGAGATGGTAAAAAAATAAAATATTACATTAAGTTTGCCGCAGAGTTTGCTTATAAATTATTACCAAAGCGATGAAAAAGATAAAAGTTTTAAGCCGTAATGTATTGCTTATAATGATTTTATTGATTCCCGGTCTTGTTAAAGCCCAGGAAGAGAAAAAAATACAAGTCTCGGCAGGTGCTGACCTTTACAGCAGTTATTTATGGCGTGGGACAAGATATGGTACCGGACCGGCAATACAGCCTTTTGTTAGTTTGTCAGCGGGTTTTTTCAGTGCCGGAGCATGGGGATCTTTCGATTTCAGTGGTTACCGCGAATCGGACCTGTGGTTCTCCTTCGACCTGCCTGCCGGATTTTCGATCGGGATGACTGACTATTATTTTCCTGACCTCGATTATTTGGATTACTCAGAAGATACGGGCAGCCATGCTTTCGAGATAAATGCCGGGTATTCCAAAGGAGGTCTGGCTCTGAGCGCAGGTTATATAATCAATAAAGCAGGCAGCGCAGGAGCAGCAGGAGGCGACAAATACATTGAAGCAAAGTATTCTTTCAGCTCCTTATATATTCTGACCGGAGCCGGTGACGGCTGGCATGTTCAGTCTGCTGAAACCGGCTTCAGACACTTCACTATATGCAATATTGGCATTGGACTGGTAAAGGAGCTTACGGTTACCGAAAGCTTCAGCGTACCGGTAAACGGTCAGATAGTATTTAATCCTGACAGAAATACAATGTATGCAGTAGTTGGATTCACATTCTGAAAATGATCGTCAATTAATTATAAAACCAAGTTATGAAATCAAACCGCAAAAGAATTCTGTTGTTTTTGTTTATGCTGCTGGCAGGGAATGCAGGACTGATAGCCTCTGACGGAGGTGAAATAGATACGGGAGCCACTGCCTGGATGCTTACTTCAACGGCACTGGTATTGCTTATGATACCGGGTCTGGCTATGTTCTACGGAGGGCTTGTCCGCTCAAAGAATGTCCTTGGCACCATCATGCACAGTTTTGTGGCCATGGGAATAATAAGTGTTCTTTGGGTAGTCGTTGGTTACTCGATGAGTTTCGGAAGCAACATCCTAGGAGGCCTGGTTGGATGGAATGCCGATTACTTTTTTCTCAAAGGGATTGACTCAAATATCCTCGAAGCCGGTGTACCTGAATATGTGTTCACCATGTTCCAGGGGAAGTTTGCAATAATAACACCCGCTCTCATTGCCGGTGCCTTTGCTGAACGGGTCTCTTTTAAGGCTTATTGCCTTTTCATTGCCCTTTGGAGTCTTCTTGTTTATAATCCTTTATGTCACTGGGTATGGGCATCTGACGGATTTCTTTTTAACCTCGGAGCTAACGGCGCAATAGATTTTGCAGGAGGTACTGTCGTCCATATCTCGGCAGGCGTAAGCGGTCTTGTTGCAGCTTTGTTTACAGGCTCCCGGCGCGGATATCCTTACCGGGTAATCCGTCCGAATAACCTCGTCATAACTATGCTGGGTGCCGGGCTCCTCTGGGTCGGCTGGTTTGGTTTCAACGCCGGAAGCAGCATCTCAAGCGGACTTATCACCGCACAGGCATTAACGGCAACACAGGTAGCTGCTGCCGCCGGAGCCCTCACATGGATCATTATAGAAGGATCACATCAGGGTAAGGCAACAGCCCTCGGATTTGCCTCCGGAATTCTTGCCGGGCTTGTTGCTGTAACACCTGCTGCAGGCGTCGTTCAGCCTTATGGAGCATTAATCCTTGGCGCAATGGCATCCGGGATCTGCTATATGGCTATTCAGATCAAGAACAGGCTGGGTTATGACGACAGTCTTGACGCTTTTGGCATTCATGGTGTAGGAGGAATAGTGGGTGCAGTTCTGCTTACATTTTTTATCAGGAAATCGTGGATGGCAGAAGCTTCAGAAGCTATTGGGGCGACATGGACAATCTGGAACCAGCTTGGCGTCCAGGTTCTGGCAGTTGCTATCGCAATAGCGTTTTCCGGTATAATGACTTTCCTGATATTGTGGATCATGAACAGGTTTGTTAAATTCAAATCGACCGAAGGAGAAGAAATGGCAGGCCTCGACCGCTCCTATCATGGTGAAAGAGGATACGGAATGCTGAATCCAAGTTAACATTTTAATATTGTAAAACATGAAACTGATAACAGCAATAATAAGGGAAGTTCAGCTCGAGAAAGTAAGGGAAGCTCTTATTGCTTCTGAAATAACTAGGATAACTGTCAGCCGTGTCTCCGGACATGGCCGGCAGAGGATCGAAGAAATGTACCGGGGTCAGAAAATAGTACCCGACCTGATCCCGAAAATAAAGATAGACATCGCCGTCAACGACGACTTCGTGGATATAACTGTCGACACAATACTCAGATCGGCTAAAACGAACGGCGCAGAAGGTACTGTGGGCGACGGCAAAATCTTTATCACTCCTCTGGAGGAATGTATCAGGATCAGGACAGGAGAGCGAGGCAGGAGCGCTATTTGAAGAGATCGGCGGATCTATCCGAGGAAGATTTTCATATCCTCTTCTACAGTTCCTATTCCTGATATTCCGAACTTCTCGACTACCACCTTTGCCACATTTGGTGAAAGGAAGCCCGGCAGCGTGGGACCAAGATGAATGTTTTTCACTCCCAGGTAAAGCAGTGCCAGCAGCACTATCACAGCCTTCTGCTCATACCATGCAATATTGTAGGCTATCGGGAGTTCGTTAATGTCGTTCAGGTTAAAGACCTCCTTGAGCTTTAAGGCAATAACTGCAAGTGAGTATGAATCATTGCATTGTCCTGCATCAAGGACCCTCGGTATTCCGTTAATGTCGCCGAGTGGCAGTTTGTTGTACCTGTATTTTGCACAGCCTGCCGTAAGTATTACGGTATCTTCCGGAAGAGCTTCAGCAAACTCCGTATAGTAATTCCGGTCTTTGAACCTTCCGTCGCAACCTGCCATCACGAAAAACTTCCTGATAGCGCCCGATTTAACGGCATCAACCACCTTGTCGGCAAGAGCCATCACCTGGTTATGTGCAAATCCTCCAATTATCTCTCCTTTTTCAATTTCTACCGGAGGCTTGCATTTCCTGGCATGTTCAATGATCTCAGAAAAATCTTTCTGTCCGCCTTCAGCTCTGTCGGGTATATGTCTGAACCCTGTGAATCCTGAAGCTCCTGTTGTGTACACCCTTTCAGCATAAGTGGCATCTTTTTTCGGAGGTACAATGCAGTTTGTGGTAAAGAGAACCGGTCCGTTAAAAGTTTCAAATTCCTCTTTCTGACGCCACCATGAGCTTCCGTAATTTCCGACGAAGTGACTGTATTTTTTAAACTCAGGATAATAATTGGCCGGAAGCATCTCACTGTGTGTGTAAACATCAACACCTGTTCCTTCAGTCTGCTTCAGGAGGTCTTCCATATCCCTCAGATCGTGTCCGCTGATAAGTATTCCTGGATTATTCCTGACTCCGATATTGACTTTTGTGATCTCGGGATTGCCATAGGTTGTCGTATTTGCCTTGTCGAGGAGTGCCATGGCGGTTACACCATATTTACCTGTTTCAAGTACCAGATTAACAAGCTGGTCGGCATTTAGAGAATTATCTGTTGTGGCTGCAAGAGCTTCCTGCATGAACCTGTAGAGATCCTTATCTTCAAAGCCCAGATTGTACGCATGTTCTGTATAGGCTGCCATCCCCTTCAGACCATAGGTTACCAGTTCGCGCAGCGATCTGATGTCTTCATTTTCTGTAACCAGAACTCCGACCGATTTGTTCTTCGCTTCAAACTCCTCCACCGTGTCAGCATTCCAGGTAACCGACTCATGAGGTTGAGCGGGAAGTTTACCACCTGCCTCGAGTAGTTTTTCCTTCAGTGATTCACGTAACTTAAGCCCTTCTCTTATCTTGTCAACAAAGCGGCCATAGTCGAAGTTGGCATTGGTGATTGTCATGAACAATCCGTCGAAAACAAATTTGTTCACGGTATTATCTTCAATCCCGGATTTCCTGGCTTCGGTGCTTAAGATCGAGATGCCCTTTATTACGAACATAAGAAGGTCCTGCATGTTGGCTACAGATTCATTCTTGCCGCAAACGCCTGTGAGCGTGCAGCCTGTTCCCCTGGCGGTTTCCTGACACTGATAACAAAACATACTCATAATGATATGGTTTTATGGTTCATTTAAATTTATTGCTTCATTCACTTTTAATACTGATACCCTGTAAAATGAATGCAAATCTAAGAAGACCGGATCAGATAAAATGTAACATATGTTACAAAATTACCTTTTAATTCTGTTTGATACAAATTAGGTTTTCCGGCATGATGAAAACAAAACCGCAAAGTACTCACAGTATTTTCGCCAGGGCTGCATAGTGTTGAATTTCATTCTTGCACACTCTGCAGACTTTGTGCTTTACGGGCGTACTTTGCAGTTTCCGGAAGCTCAGGTAACGGCCCCCGGTGTGTTCAGCTTCCGTTTCAGAAGCGGTAACCCACCGATAGACCGAAGCCTGTGTTCTTCCAGGTTAAATTATCGTCAGAAACAACTGCATAATCAGGATTTATTTTTATCAGACCAAGTTGTGCATTCAACTGGAAAAACAAACCTGCCTGAAGTTCATACCCGAAGAAGATATTGCCTCCGGCATCGAAATGCTTGTAGTATACTGTCGTCACTCCGTTTGGAGTGACCTCGTTCTTAAATTCAATTTTTGTTTTGTCGCCATCGGCATCCACAACATTTCCTGCTGCTGCGTATCCCACATAAGGTCCGAATCCCAGCAGTATGAAACCGGATCCGAGCTGACCTTTGTACAGAAAGTTGATCGGAAGTTCAAGATAGGAGAGTTTGTGTTTGACAGCATCTCCGTCGGGATTGACATCTGCACCCTTTAGTGAGTAAAGAAGTCCGGGCTGCAGATAAAAATCGGGGGCTATCGGGATTTGAACATTCAGTCCTCCATGATATCCGAACAGAAGGCCGTTCTCAAGTTTATTGTCAAGGATGTCTTTACCGTTGATGTTCTGGAAATTTACTCCTGCAAGTATTCCAAATGATGTTCTGCCTTTTTCCTGGCTTTGGATTGTGGAAAAAGGAGCCAGTATCAGCAGAACCAGAATGGATGATAAAAGTTTTGTTTTCATTTCGTAATTTTTTATTATTAATTCTTTATTACTGATTTGAACCGGCAGCTTCCTTTTCGGCTTCTGCTTTCATTTTTTCATTTGCCGTGATCAGGAATTCAACCCTGCGGTTTTGAGCCCTGCCCTCGTCGGTCTCGTTATCGTATTTTGGTGTGAGTTCACCGAAACCTTTTGTAGTGAGCCTTGCTTCTGCAATATTATTGGTAAGAAGATAAGCTGAAACTGCCTGTGCCCGTCTTTCCGATAGAGCCTGGTTGTATGTTTCCGTTCCCCGGCTGTCGGTATGTCCCTGTATCTCAAGATCGGTGTCGGGATATTGATTAAGGATGACCGCCAGCTTGTCGATGTTTTGTTTTGCTTCGTCTGACAGGTCAGACCTGTCGAATCCGAAAAGGACATTGCTGCTGAATTCTACCACGATGCCTTCACCGACTCTTTCGACTTTAGCGTCGGGTACCGAGTTTTCAATTTCTTCAGCCTGCTTGTCCATCTGACGTCCTATTACGGCTCCGGCAGTTCCTCCCACGGCAGCTCCGATTATCGCTCCGAGTGCAGTGTTGCCCGAGGCCCTTCCGATCACTGCGCCCACCGCTCCTCCGGCTGCAGTGCCCACTGCTGCACCTTTTGTTGTCCGGTTCAGTGAAGCACATCCCGTCAATACCAGAGATGCGCTTAATAATAAGATCAAAGGTGTTTTTAATTTTTTCATGATGCTAAGATTTTAATTGAAATGTATGTTGAACAAATCGAATGCTGATCTGATTTTATTAATCCTTATCTCTGGGTAATCAAGTCTGTCTATCTGCTAAAAAGTTAACTTCTCAGCCGGTTGGTTCAGTAAATTCATGGGAAGAACAAATGTATAAAATATTACTTAATTAAAAAAGCCATATTGTTTTCAAATGACGATGGATTTTTGTAACTTATGCAGAAATTCGGGGAAATAACACGACAGGACTGAATACCGATTTGTCATTCCCATTTCTAACCAAAAAATATTCATTATGGCAGTACTTAAAGTTATCGAGATCATGGCATCGTCGCCCAAAAGCTGGGAAGATGCTACCAATACCGCGGTTAAAACTGCAGGTAAGACCGTTAAGGGAATCCGCTCAGTTTATATCCAGGATATGAGTGCAGTGGTTAAAAGCAACAAGATCACCGAATTCAGGGTGAATGCAAAGATCACCTTCGAAGTGCTGGACTAACAGGACTCAGGGGAAAAAGGAGCTGTCTCATAAGCCCCGCTTCTTTTAATTTACCCCTAAATCCCCTAAAGGGGACTTGATGATTATCTAATTTTTAATAATCCTCTATTAGTGTACCGGGCTAAATATAAGTGGATTATGAGACAGTTCCGCCTGTTATGGTAAATGCTTATCTCAGGCTTTGTTCACATCTTCTTCGTCAGCGCCTTTTTTACCGGTCTTCTCCCTGATATTGTCAGCAAGATCATCCAGCTTGTCGGCTGCTTTTTCTGCAATATTCTTGCCCAGATCCTTTACCTGTGAAAGTTTTTCCTTTGCTTCCTCACCGGTTTTGCCTGTAAAAGCCTTCAGTTTCTCTTTTGCCTCACCCGAACGGATCTCATCAACTTTATCTTCCACAAAATCACCTGCTTTTTCAACAGTGTCAGAAATTTCCCTGAAAGCCTTGCTCTGTTTTACCTTTTCGGTAGTGTCGTCAATAAAATCATCGGCCTTGTCGATCAGTTTTTTTGCCTTCTCTGCCCAACCTTTTTCACGGTTCTCCTCATCCTCTTTGTTCAGTTCTTCTTCCATTGTAGTTAAGTTTATGATTAATAGTTGATAAAATATGGATTGTATGGATTATGTATATCTTATAAAGATAAATGACTATCGGGAATCAATAATAAAAAGTTAATATTAAAATGTTTCTATTATTATAATGCTAATAATCAATTACTTCCATTTTGCTCTAAATGACCCCCTTTCCCGTTTCCCCCTGCGCCTTCGCGTAGCCGCTACGGCGGAGCAAGGCAGGGGGGAAATGCTTTACTCTCAGCTCCTTCCCCCGTGGGGGAAGGTTGGGAAGGGGGTTTAAGTGATAAAAATTTAATGTTATATTTATGATTCCCGATACTCAATATAAAGATAAAAAAGAGAAATAATTAACGCAATGATAAAAAGAGTAATTTTGAGAAGATCATATTCTGCAAGGTGTAATCTCAGATACTGAGAATGGAAAAGGAGACTCTGATAGCGGTTGCCATAGGGATCGGTCTGGCTGCGAGCAGCGGATTCAGGGTGTTTGTCCCGATGCTTGTGGCCGCTATAGCTGCCAGGACAGGTATACTGCCGCTGAATGAAAGTTTTCAATGGCTTGGAAGCTGGACTGCTGTGGCGGTACTGGGAACGGCAACTGTAGTTGAAATAATTGCATACTATATTCCTTTCGTCGACAATCTGCTCGACACGCTATCCACTCCTCTTGCAATTGGTGCCGGAACCTTGTTGCTGACATCGGTACTGCCTGTCGACAACGAGTTTCTGAAGTGGATAACGGGTTTTCTGGTGGGAGGGGGGACAGCTGCTACTGTTCAGGGGGCGACAGTTCTGACAAGGCTTGCATCATCGAAATTCACTGCGGGAGCAGGTAATGCGGTAGTTGCCACTGGTGAGCATGCCGCAGCATTCGGAACATCCATTCTTTCCTTGTTCACTCCCCTTTTTATTGCTGTAATTGTCATACTTGCAGTGGTATACATCATTCTTCGCTTCGGAAGGAGGCTTTTCAGGCGGAACAGGCCTTAGTATTCTGATTTTCTTTTGTTTTTTCAGCTGTTTCTCTTATATTTGAGAGTTGTTTCCTGACGTGCTTAACATTTAGAATATGCTTGTAAGAACATTTGCCAGTGCCGTAACGGGCATTGATGCAGTGACAGTCGCGATAGAGGTTAATGTATCGCGCGGGGTCCGTTTTTTCCTGGTAGGTCTGCCCGATGTGGCGGTAAGGGAAAGTCAGCAGAGGATAGAATCTTCATTCAGGGCTCTCGGTTACAAGTGGCCGGGGAGGCAGGTGCTTATCAACATGGCTCCTGCCGATATCAGGAAGGAAGGTGCTGCATACGATCTTCCTCTTGCAGTTGGTATCCTGGCTGCAGATGAGAAGGTGGCAGGAAGTGAGACTGGTTCATACATCATGATGGGAGAGCTGTCTCTCGACGGCACTCTTCAGCCCGTGAGGGGGGTGCTTCCCATAGCCCTGAGGGCCAGGGAGGAGAAGTTCAAAGGAGTCATAGTGCCATTGAAGAATGCACGTGAGGCGGCGGTGGTGAATGGCATTGATGTTTATGGTATGGAAAACCTGGGTGATGTGATTGCGTTTTTCAACGGATCCAGGCAATTTGAACCTGTCAAAGTTGATCTGGTTGAGCTTTTCAATACCGAGGCAAACAGGTATGATATTGATTTTTCCGATGTAAGAGGGCAGGAGAATGTGAAACGGGCCCTTGAGGTAGCAGCAGCAGGAGGACATAATATCATAATGATAGGTCCTCCGGGAGCCGGAAAAACAATGCTGGCGAAAAGAATTCCCACAATAATTCCTCCTCTTACCCTTGAAGAAGCTCTTGAAACAACGAAAATTCATTCGGTGGCGGGCAAGATAGACGCTCACACGGCACTTATGACAAAAAGACCTTTCAGGAGTCCTCACCATACAATTTCTGATGTCGCCCTTGTTGGTGGAGGCACCTTTCCTCAGCCGGGAGAGATATCACTGGCCCATAACGGCGTGCTCTTCCTCGACGAACTTCCCGAATTCAAAAGAACAGTGCTCGAAGTCATGCGGCAGCCTCTCGAAGACCGCGAAATAACAATTTCAAGAGCCAAATCGACTGTTAACTACCCAGCTTCACTGATGCTCGTTGCTTCAATGAATCCATGCCCCTGCGGCTTTCATAACCACCCCGAAAAAGAATGTGTCTGCACTACCGGAATGGTCCAGAAATACCTTAACCGGATATCAGGCCCTCTTCTCGACCGTATCGACATCCATATCGAAGTGGTCCCTGTAAAATACGACAAACTATCCGAAACAGGCAGGACTGAACGATCCGGCGCTGTGAGGGAGCGGGTTGTAAGAGCAAGAGAAATACAGTCCCGCCGCTTCGAATCAGTCAAGGGAGTATATTCCAATGCACAGATGACCTCTTCACTGCAGCGAAGATACTGCCAGCTCGATGAGGCCGGAGGAAAACTCCTGAAAACCGCCATGGAGATCAGAGGACTTTCCGCCCGCGCCTTCGACAGGATCCTAAAGGTCGCAAGGACAATAGCAGACCTCGATGCATCAGAAAACATAAACCCCGGACATATATCCGAAGCGATAAACTACCGTAACCTCGACAGGGAAGGGTGGGCAGGATAATCCGGAAAACGGATGTCAGAGACAACCCCCCGTAATTTTCAGGCGACAACCCTATTTTATACAGCTAATTTATCCGGTTAAAGTATAATTTTGTATTTTAGCACATTGAACCGAACCTGATCTTCCTTGCATGGACCTTATCAAGGGTATTCGTAAACTTATTTCCGAACAGAAGCTTATGTTCGTTTACCGGGGTATAGTTACCCACGAAAACTCAATGCCCCTGCTTATGCTCCTCGAAAAGGAAATGGAAAACTCCCAATTCGGCTTCCTGGGCCGTAAACGCCTTTTCATGTTCGTGCTCGAAAGCCTTCAGAACGTATCACGCCACGGAGCAGAAAAAGAACATCCGAACATGTCACTCGTGGTATATTCAAAAGATAACGGAGGCTACACAGTATCAACCGGCAACGTTATTCCTTCCGAAAATACCGCCGACCTGAAAAAAAGACTTGAGGAGATAAACCGTCTTGAGAACACCGAGATACGGAAAGTATACCGCCAGATGCTTACCACCTCCGAATTAAGCACCAAGGGAGGTGCCGGACTGGGATTGATAGAAATGGCAAAGAAAACAGGGAATAAACTCGATTTCGACTTCGTCGGACTCGATGAAAAAAGCTCATACTTCATTCTCAGCAAAACTGTCGACTCCAAAGGTGTAGGCGTTCATGCCGGCGTACAGGAAAAACCTTTTCAGGGAAAAGAAGTGGCACAGCTTGAACGTATCATGGCCGAAAACGACATCTTCTTTCTGTGGTCAGGTCATATCACCCCCGATGTGGGAAAAGAGGTCATTTCATTCCATGAGGCAAAACTATCTGAAGATGAGATAGAATCAAATTTAAGAAAGAGAGTCTTCAGCATACTGATAGAGATAATCGAGAACGTGGCAAAATACAGCCCGGGAAACGAGGCCGAAAAGAAATATGGAATGCCTGTGGCAATAATAAGATACAGCGCCGGAACATATTACCTTACTACCTTCAACCTCATTCCTAATGAAAATGTTGACGGACTGAAAGAAAAGATCGACAGGATAAATGAACTCGACAGGGAAAGCCTCAGGGAGTTCTATGTCAGCTCCCTGTCAGGTCAGTCTTCATCATCCGAGAATACGGGTAATATGGGGCTTATTGAAATGGCAAGAAAATCAGGAAATAAACTTATCTATCAGTTTGAACGACTTAATGACCTGTATTCCTGGTACCTGATTACTGTTGCCGTAAAGGAATAGGTTCGTCAGCCAAAGACCTTCAGTTCAATCTTACTGCCGTCCCATACTGCATAGGTGCTGTTGGCGATCCAGTCGCCCAGGAAAAAAGCTTCTGCTCCTTCCTTCATCGTGAACGACATAGCAAGATGACGGTGTCCGAAAATAAAATAATCAATATTCTTTTCTGCCATTACCGACCGTGCATACCTGAGCAGGTCTTCCCTGTCTTCTCCGAGGAAAGGTGTCGAATCGCCTTTTGCGAGCCTTGAACTGTTTGACCACCTGTGCCCTATGCCCACACCTATTGCCGGATGGAGTGCCGAATACAACACCCTGAGGGGTTTGTTGCGGAAAATCCACAGCAGTATCCGGTATCCGGTATTCCGTGTTCCCAGCCCTTCACCATGGGCCAGATGAAACATTTTACCGTTGAAGTTCACGGTCATCGGCCCTGTATGGACCTTCATGCCGCATTCTCCGGAAAGGTAATCTTTTACCCACATGTCGTGGTTGCCTGTAAAAAAATGTACGGGTATTCCGGAATCGGTGATGGAAGAGATCTTTCCCAGGAACCTCGTAAATCCTCTTGGTACTACCAGACGGTATTCCCACCAGAAGTCGAAGATATCTCCAAGCAGGTATATTTCGGCTGCTTCGGTACTGACTTCATCGAGCCATCTTACTATCTTTTTTTCTCTTTCGGAGCTGTCCGTCCCCGAATTCAGTCCGAGATGAAAATCGGATGCAAAAAATATTTTTCCCCTGAGGTCCAAGTTACGGGTCAGTTTTTAAAAAGTTGGGCAAGCTTTACCTGTAAAGCCCTTCCGTGAAGATTCGAACCTATTATGTTTCCAAGCGGATCGAACAGGTAATTCGCCGGCAGGCTTCTCACATTAAAGATCACGGCGCTTTTCTGGTATGAAGGGTCTTCCTCCCTGACGCTTATCCATGGCAGTTCATCAAATCTTACGGCAGCCTTCCATGTCTCCTCATCCTTGTCGAGATTTATCTGATATATCTCGAATCCTTTCCTGTTGTACAGACGGTAAAATTCCTTCAGCTGGATGTTTTCGGCAATACATTCACGCGATTCGGCCGACCAGAAAGTAAGCAGCACATGTTTGCCCCTGAGCGATGACAGCGCTATCTGGCGCCCGTTAATATCTTTCAGCACGGCATCAAGCTTCACTTCGGGAAGTGTATCGATCATTGCATTGTATCTTCTTGCATTGAACTGTGCCATTTCCTTTTCAAAAGTGGTCAGAAGAGCTTTGGTATGCCGTGAGTCGGGATAATATTTTTTAAGTGAATCGGAAACGATCTTCATGTATTGGAGATCGCGTGGATCATACAGAACATAGGCTTCATTGTGCAGCTTCTGAAAAAGAGCTTTTATGGAAGCCAGAGAGCTGATATGGTTAATCACGAATTCAATATTGAATTTCCTCTGCTCTCTCGCAAGATCGGAGATCTGTTTCTCAAGCTCAGACCTGATTTCTTCAAATCCCGGTTTTTCGGATTCACGCTGATAGACAGTGTTCAGTGAATCCAGGGGTTTCTTGGTCGACAGAAGCCTGTCGTCGAGAGTTTTAATTAATACCGATCCTTCAGAACCTTCAACACTGTAATTATCATAAAGTTTGTCTGATCCGAAATGCAGTCTTATCTTTTCACCGGGTTCGGCCAGAAGTGTAATAAAATTATCCTGCGAAAGGGCTACCTGGTAGAAATCCGGAACAGTTGATTTAATCCGCAGGCTGAAATCACCTTTACGGTTTATCCTGGTTGAATCAAGGAAATTTATGTTATTTATATCGGCGCTGTTGACTTTTATATATTGTCCTGTTGTTTTTTCTCCCTCTATCCTGCCCCGTATTGTTATCAGATCTTCATTCCTGCAGGCAGAAAGTATTGAAAGGAAGAGCAACAGGGAAACAAATTTTTTCATAAATACAGGATTTTTATGGTGGGAAACGAATGACGGCATATTATTTTGAAAATACTACCTCAAGGGTATTCAGGAGCTCATCACCTCTAAGGTCTCTTGCAATAATTTTTCCCTCTCTGTCGAGAAGGAAGCTGGAAGGTATCTTTTCCAGGTTATATAATGGCACCACTACCGACTGCCAGTACCTGATATCGCTCACATGGATCCATTTTTCAAGGCCGTCTTCAATGATGCCCTTCATCCAGGCCTCTTTTGTTTTATCCAGTGACACCTGAAATATCTCAAAACCCTTTTCATGGTAAAGTCCGTATGCCCTTACCAGGTTAGGATTTTCTTTCCTGCAGGGAGTGCACCATGATGCCCAGAAATCGAGGAGAACAATATTACCCCTTGTTGAAGACAATCTCACTGTGTCGCCTTCCGTATCGGGGAGGGCTATTTCAGGAGCTTCAAATCCTTCTTCCGATGACAGTAATCCTGTCTGCTGTGCGATCATAGCGGCCTTTAATCCTGACACTTGCTCGTTAAGCGATTTAACCGGCTCATAATCAGGATATAACAGCATCATTGCCGAATCTACCTTTATAAAATATTCAAGGTCTTTTTCAGGGCTCAGAATATATTCTCCAGGAGCCACCTGCTGGTAAAGTGCCACCAGGCTGACAAGTGAATTCAGGTTTTTATCGATATAGTCCCTGGTATAACTGTTCAGTTCATCGAGGCATATACGGGCACGGTTTTCGAGCTCTTCCATTACCGTGTCGAGACGTTCTGTGCCAAGGTTCTGAATATATGTATCATAAAGGCTTTGAAGACTGATCTGTGTTTTCTGTAGTCTGATATTGTAATCATTCATCAGCCTGGTGCCCGGAGAACCTGAGATCAGTTGTGGAAAATTAAGTGAATCCCGGTAAGCTGAAATATGAAGTTCCTGGCCCGGTTCAAGAAGTAACATCAGGAAGTTGGTTTCATCTGTTTTAAGAAGGTAAAAGGAAGGATACCTGACCGTTCGGGCAAACGTGAAAGAACCGTCAGATGACACAATGGCTGAATCGACCGTGATCAGATCCGTGGATCTGAGTTCGTCGAGGTATAAATATTCTCCTCCGGTATGGCCCTGAAGTTTGCCAATTATCTCAATATTATTATTTTTGCACCCTGCTGAAACAACTGCAGCAAACAAGAATAAAAGGACTTTCTTAATCATTAACCGTACGATTAATTAACAGTCTTCAAAAAATGTTGATTGCAAAGTTATTTATTTTTTTCAGCGTTAGCGGGGAGCATGATGAATAATTTAATCTGCACCCTCCAGTTGGTTTGCAATGTTGGATAAAATATGCTATCTTAAAAGACTTTTTATAAAAGGCTAATTGTAATCATATGAGCTATATCAAATTTGATAAGTGCAAAATCGTCAATCTGGAATATTCGCTGGGACGGGAAATAATCAGGACCAACAGGGCAGGGTCCTATGCTTCCACTTCCATTGTGGAATGCAATACCCGTAAATATCACGGACTCCTGGTTTGTCCTGTTGATGAACTCGGTGGGGGGAGATTTGTGCTGCTTTCAGGAGTTGATGTTACTGTATTGAACAACAATCAGAGCTTCAATTTAGGGATCAGGAAATACAAGGGAGATTATTACAGTCCGAAGGGGCATAAATATATTGAGGATTTTTGCACGGAGGTCATTCCTTCAAGGGTGTTTCGTGTCGGGAATGTGCTTCTTCAGGTTGAGAGACTGCTTGTGCATTACGAGGAACAGTTGCTTATCAGGTATACCGTCCTGGAAGCTGCAGAGGAGATGAAGCTGCAGCTAAAGCCTTTCCTGGCATTCAGGAGCATTCATGAGCTCACCCATGCCAATATGGCTGCAAACACAAAGATTGAACCTGTGAAGAACGGTATTAAAATGAAGCTGTACGAAGGCTTTCCTTATCTCAACATGCAATTCTCTTCGAAGCCTGATTTCGTACATGTTCCCGACTGGTATCTTGGTGTGGAGTACATTGAGGAGCAGAAGAGGGGGTACGACTTCTCGGAGGATCTCTTCTGTCCGGGTTTCTTCGAATTTAAAGCAAGAAAAGGTGATGTTATTGTCTTTTCAGCATCGACAAAGGAAGAAAATCCAAACGGCTTCAAGACGAAATTTTCAAAGACAGTGTCCCGGAAGATCCCAAGAGACAGTTTTGTTCACTGTCTCCGGAATGCCGCACAACAGTTTGTTGAAAAAAGAGGGGATGACACCCTCATAATTGCAGGTTACCCATGGTTTGGTTCCTGGGGAAGAGATACCTTCATATCCCTGCCGGGCCTGGCACTGGCAAAGCAAAAGCTCGAACTTTACCGGGAAGTTCTCGACACGCAGGTAGGCAGGATGAAGGACGGATTATTTCCCAACATGGGAACCAAAGGTCATTATGCCTTCAACTCAGTCGACGCCCCGCTATGGTTCTTCTGGGCTCTCCAGCAATACGTTCTGAACGGTGGTACCGACTGCTGTGAACGTTATGCCGATGCGGCAAAATCGGTCCTTGCGGCTTTCAGGAACGGCACCGATTACAACATCCGTATGACTGACAATGGTCTTATTTACGCAGGTGCACCCGGTAAAGCACTGACCTGGATGGATGCTGTCGTTAACGGAGAGCCGGTAACTCAGAGACGCGGATATGCTGTTGAAATAAATGCCCTCTGGTATAATGCTGTCTGCTTTGTTCTTGATATGGCGAAATCGGAGAAAGACAGGAAATTCATCAGGGAATACGAAAATTTGCCCGAACTGATAAAAGGTTCTTTTCTTGAAATGTTCTGGGATGAAAAGACTGGCTATCTGGCCGACTATGTGAATGAGGAGGAAGGGAAGAATTTCTTTAAAAGACCAAATATGCTTATCTCCGTTTCTCTTCCCTATTCCATGCTCGACAAGGAACAGATGAAAAAGGTGCTTGATGTTGCCGACAAGGAACTTCTTACGCCCCGCGGGCTCAGGACCCTCTCTCCCGGCAATAAGTTCTACAAGGGAACATATTATGGTAATCAGGAGACGCGCGATAATGCATACCATCAGGGTACGGTCTGGCCATGGCTCCTGGGACCCTTCTGCGAGGGATGGCTCAGAGTATATGGAAAACAGGGAGTTCAGAAAATTAAAAATCTTATCTACGGACTTGAAGAATGTATGAGTGAACACGGGATCTCCACTCTTTCGGAGATTCATGATGGTGATCCCCCTCATAATCCAAGGGGTGCAGTCTCACAGGCGTGGAGTGTCGGTGAGGTGCTCAGGATCATTGATTTGCTTGAAAGAGAATATTCTAACGACTAAAACAGGCACAGTATGCGTGTGTTAATGTTTGGGTGGGAGTTTCCTCCACATATATCGGGAGGACTGGGGACGGCCAGCTATGGTCTGACAAAGGGCATGGCCTCGCTGGGCGATATCGAAGTGATCTTCGTGGTGCCTAAGGCATGGGGAGACGAAGACCAGAGCATAGTCAGACTCATCGGTGCCAACAAGATTCCTGTGGCATTTAAAAAGATCTATTATAAGGGAGTGAGACAACCTGTTGAAAAAATTGAAGTATCCTCCAAGATAGTGCCATATACTGACCCGGAAGATTTCTGGAAAATTACACGTTCTGAGATTTCCGGCCACCGTATGATAATAGAGACAAACAACAAGGGAATGGTTGATTTCTCCGGAAGATATGATAATAACCTTCTGGATGAGATCTATAAATATTCCGTGGTGGCTTCGGTCATCGCCGAGGAAAATGAGTTCGACATAATCCACGCCCACGACTGGCTTGCATACCCGGCAGGAATAGCGGCAATGGAGGTATCGGGAAAACCGCTGGTGATCCATGTTCACGCCACCGATTTCGACAGAAGCGGAGGAAGTGTAAATCCCGAAGTGTACCGTATTGAAAAGAACGGCATGGATGCAGCCTCTAAAATAATTACGGTAAGTAATCTCACACGCGATATAGTAATCCATAAGTACAATATCGACCCCTGCAAAGTTGAAACGGTATACAATGCCGTTGAACCTGTAAGAATTGATGACGATATCATGGTTAAAAAGGGTTTTGATGAGAAAGTAGTTACATTTCTCGGGAGAATAACCCTTCAGAAAGGACCTGAATACTTCATAGAGGCAGCTTACAAGGTCCTTAAAGCAATGGATAATGTGAGATTCGTGATGGCAGGATCGGGCGATATGATGGAAAGAATGATCCGACGGGCAGCCTCTCTTAAAATAGTGGACAGGTTCCATTTTACGGGTTTCCTTAAAGGTAAAGACGTCTTTACCATGCTGGCAATGAGCGATGTGTATATCATGCCTTCTGTTTCAGAGCCTTTTGGGATATCCCCACTCGAAGCCATGCAATCAAATGTTCCTGTGATCATCAGCAAACAATCGGGAGTGGCCGAGATACTGACACATGCTGTAAAAACCGATTTCTGGGATATTGATGCCATGGCCGATGCTATTTACGGCATACTGAACTATCCGGCCCTTGCAAGCATGTTCATCAAAAACGGTAAGGAAGAGGTGATCAGGCTAAAGTGGGATAATTCGGCCAGGCATGTTAAAGATATATATGAAAGAGTCATTTGGCATAAATAAGAATAAGACATGAGTGAAGCAGCCAGAAAAGCAATTTGCTTTTATTTTCAGGTTCACCAGCCTTTCAGGCTTAAACGTTACAGATTCTTCGACCTGGGACATGATCATTACTATTATGATGATTATCTCAATGAGTCTATCCTGCGAAAAGTGGCCGACAAATGTTATCTTCCTGCCAACGCTATTTTGCTCGATCTTATCAGGAAGCATAAGGGGAAATTTAAAATCGCATTCTCACTTTCAGGAATAGTGATAAACCAGTTCAGGCTTTATGCTCCGGAAGTTCTTGATTCTTTCAGGACCCTGGCCGAAACGGGAATGGTGGAATTCCTTGCAGAAACTAATTCACACTCACTTTCTTCTTTAAAAAACAGGGAACAATTTGAGCATCAGGTCGATATGCACCGGAAGATGCTGAAGGAATTCCTGGGTGTTGAACCTGTTTCTTTCAGAAATACAGAATTGATTTATTCCGATGAGATCGGCTCATGGGTTGCCGACATGGGTTTCAAATCGATACTTACAGAAGGAGCAAAGCATGTGCTGGGTTGGAAAAGCCCTAATTTTCTGTATTGCAATTCGATAAACCCCAGACTTAAGGTGTTGCTGAGAAATTTCGTCCTGAGCGACGATATTGCCTTCAGGTTTTCGAACAAGGAATGGAGTGCATGGCCCCTGACGGCTGATAAATATGCCTCATGGCTGGCTAAAATTGCTCCCAGAAGCGAACTTGTAAATATCTTCATCGACTATGAGACTTTTGGAGAGCACAACTGGAAAGAGACAGGGATCTTTGACTTCCTGAAACACCTGCCTTCAGCGATCCTGAAGAAAACACCCTTCAGATTCATGACTCCTTCGGAAGTGGGTGATGAACTTCAACCTGTGTCGGCAATAAATGTCCCCTCACCTGTATCCTGGGCTGATGAAGAGAGAGATATAACAGCCTGGCTGGGAAACGAGCTGCAGTATGCTGCTTTTGATAAACTTTACGGACTTTCGGAGCAGGTAAGAAAATGTGACGATGAGCTGATCCGTAAGGATTGGGAATATCTGCAGTCGAGTGACCATTTTTATTACATGGCCACAAAATTCTTTTCCGACGGTGCCGTGCACGCATACTTTAATCCGTATGATACTCCCTATGATGCGTTCATGAATTACATGAACGTCCTGAGTGATTTTGAGATACGCATCCGCTTATGCTTACCTGTCACCGATGAACAGGTTCAGATTGCAAAACTTGAAGCGATAATAAGGGCAAAAGAAGAAATTATTGCCGGTAAAGATGCTGAGATAGATAGTCTTGTAAACAAGAAAAGAAGAACTTCAAAATCCGGCCGTGCCGCAGCCGTGAAAAAGACTCAGCCATCACTTAAAGAACTTGCTGCAAAACTTGCAGTATCGAGTCTTGCCAAAACGGAGGCTGTAAAAGGAAAGTCACCTGCAAAAAAAGCTTCAAAGTCTGGGTCCGGATCTCCCGGAAAAACCACTGCTGCAAGGAGCAGGTCAACAGCGACGGTTAAAAAAACGTCACCAAAGAAAAAATAGCTTAGTCAATTGTACCATATAATTATTAACTGCAGATGAAGGTTGAATTTATTTTTGAAACCAGCTGGGAAGTTTGTAACAAGGTTGGCGGAATACATACAGTGATATCTACGAAGGCTCTCAATATCATTGAAGAGGTTGGCGACAATTACATACTTATAGGTCCGGATGTATGGAGGGAAGATGTTATAAACCCGGAATTTATACCTGAAGAGTCTCTTTTTGCAGAATGGAAGACAAGAGCAGAATCAGAAGGGATCAGGGTAAAAACGGGAAGATGGAATATAGCAGGCAGGCCGATTGTGATGCTTATTGACTTCACTCCCTATTTTGGTCAGCAGAATGAGATATTTGCCAAATTCTGGGAAACCTACAAACTGGACAGTATTTCCGGACAATGGGATTATGTGGAACCTGCCCTTTTCGGTTATGCAGCCGGTAAACTGATAGAAAGCTTTACATCTTTCTACCAGGAACATCACAATATCATAGCCCAGTTTCATGAGTGGATGACCGGTACGGGAGTTTTGTACCTTGAAAAAAATGCTCCCTGGATAGCTACATCCTTTACAACACATGCTACTGTACTTGGCCGCTGCGTTGCAGGAAACAACAGGCCTCTGTACGGTAAGATGAAGGAATTTGCACCACAGCAGGTGGCACGGGAGTTCAACGTGATAGCTAAGCAGTCTCTCGAAAAAATCACAGCATCGGTGGCTGATGTCTTCACCACCGTAAGTGGCATTACCTCTAAAGAATGCAGCCATTTTCTCGCTAAGGAGGTAGATATCGTCACACCAAACGGGTTCGAGGATTCATTCGTGCCTCCGCAGGAGACATTCGGACAAAAGCGGAAAGACGCAAGGGATAAAATACTTGCCGTCGCTGAGGCCGTCCTGGGCTATAAACTAACCGGCGACAGCGTCCTTGTTGCCCATAGCGGAAGATATGAATTCAGAAATAAAGGTGTCGACATTTTTATCGACTCTCTTGGAGAATTAAGCAGATCAGAAGGGCTGGAAAAAGAGATAGTGGCCTTTATCCTTATGCCGGCTTACCACAAAGGACCACGTGAAGATCTTGCAGCTATTCTTTACAATAACGGACATGTGAACGGAGTGGATAAATACCTTACTCATTGTCTGCATTATCCGTCTTCCGATCCCGTCCTGAACCGGATCCGTGATAATAAGCTCTTTAATGAAAAGGGATCTAAGGTGAAGATCATTTTTGTTCCTTCTTACCTTAACGGTAACGATGGAATATTCAACATGCCGTATTATGATCTGCTGATTGGATTTGATCTTTCGGTGTTCCCTTCATATTATGAGCCCTGGGGATATACCCCGCTGGAGAGCCTTATGTTTTCAATACCAACTGTTACCACATCCCTTTCTGGTTTCGGCCTCTGGGTCAGAGACTATTTCAAGGACCCGGGTAACGGTATAGCAGTCATCGAACGTACTGATGACAATGAAAAGGATGTTGTCGGTCATATCAGGAAGTTTATTGAAAATTTCGTCGGGCTGAATGAGACTCAGGTGGAAGAAGCCAGGGCTAAGGCACACGAAATTTCGCGCATCGCAATGTGGGATACACTTGTGCAGCATTATTTCACTGCCTATGGAATGGCTCTCGAAAAAAGCGGTGTCAGAAGAGAAGAGCCGCGTGAATTTGCAGGTTTTATTGAAGCAACAGGAATTCCGGTCAGAAAGCCCCACCAGGTTCCGGTATGGAAGGATATTTATGTTCAGAGCGATGTTCCTGATAAACTTGCCGCACTCAAGGATCTGGCTAACAACCTGTGGTGGTCGTGGAACGGAGAGGCCGAATCATTGTTCCGCAGAATGGATCCTTCACTCTGGGAAGAAGTGAAGCATAATCCTAAAATGCTGATCGAGAAGATCGATTATAAGAGACTCCTGGTACTTGAGGATGACATGGAATTTGTAGGTGACCTTGAAAAAGTGACCAGATCGTTCAGGGAATACCTGGACCGGCCTGATGATCCGGAGAAACCCACCATAGCCTACTTTAGTATGGAATTCGGGATCCATCCCTGCCTGAAGATCTATTCGGGAGGTCTGGGTATACTCGCCGGCGATTATCTCAAGGAAGCCAGCGACTCAAATATACGTATCATTGGAATAGGACTGCTTTACAGGTTTGGATATTTCAAGCAGAAACTGGGTCCCAAAGGCGAACAGCTTGCTATCTATGAGGCAGAAGAGTTTTCACGGTTGCCGATACTCCCCGTAAAGGATGCTGAGGGGAATCATCTGGCAGTAAATCTTGTGTGGCCGGGAAGAACTGTCAGGGTCCGTGTATGGGAAGCCATGGTCGGTAAGGTGAGACTCATTCTTCTTGACACAGACTTCGATGACAATACCCCTGAAGACCGCACCATTACCCATTATCTGTACGGAGGCGACAATGAAAACAGGCTTAGACAGGAGCTTATCCTGGGGATAGGAGGTATACGGGCGCTGACAACCATGGGTATAAAACCGAATGTATTTCACAGCAATGAAGGACATTCGGCTTTCATAAGTCTCGAAAGACTCCGGATGATGATCAGTGAACATCACCTGACCTTCAGCCAGGCTCTCGAAGCGGTAAGAGCTTCCACCCTTTTCACAACCCATACACCTGTGCCTGCCGGGCATGATGCCTTTGATGAGGATCTTCTAAGAAAGTATATATCACATTATCACAGCCGGCTTAATATTTCATGGGATGAGCTTATGGCTCTCGGACGATGTGAAAACGATATGGATAAAAAGTTCAACATGAGCTACCTGGCAACGAGGATGTCCCAGGAGGTTAACGGGGTAAGCAAACTTCACGGGGAGGTAAGCCAGGGTATGTTCAACAAGCTATGGCCGGGATACCTGCGGGAGGAACTCTTTATCGATTATGTGACCAACGGAGTCCACCTTCCTACATGGCTGGCACCAGAATGGAAAAGTGTTTACCGTGAACTGACGGGTACGGAGAATTTCGATCAGACAGACAGGAGCCTGTGGGATAAGATGTACAATCTCGATGACTGGAAGATATATGAAATCAAAAAAGGACTGAAGAAGAAACTTTTTGAAAACATAAGGAAAAGGCTTCAGACCGACATGATGGAAAGGCATGTAAGTCCGCGAACCCTGCTGAACATCAGCAGCCATCTCAACGAGAATGCACTTACGATTGGATTTGCCAGGCGATTTGCCACCTACAAAAGAGCTTCCCTGCTTTTCCGCGATCTCGACCGTCTTTCGCATATTGTAAACAATCCCGAAAGGCCTGTCCAGTTCATTTTTGCAGGCAAGGCCCATCCTCACGACGGAGGTGGTCAGGATCTGATCAAGAGGGTTTTTGAAGTGTCACAGATGCCCCAGTTCGCAGGCAAAGTGATCTTCCTTGAAAATTATGATATAGAACTGGCAAAATATCTTGTCAGGGGTGTCGATATTTGGCTTAACACGCCTACAAGACCTATGGAAGCTTCAGGTACCAGCGGTGAAAAAGCCGTTATGAACGGAACCATCCACTTCAGCGTTCTTGACGGATGGTGGGTGGAAGGATACCGGGCATATGCGGGCTGGGCCCTGCCGAAGAAACGTACATTCTATAACCAGGATCTTCAGGATGATGTCGATGCTGAGACAATTTACAATATGATGGAATTTGAGATAATTCCTGCATTCTATTCTTTCAACGACAAGGGAATACCAGTTGAGTGGATAAGCCTTATTAAGAATACCATGACCAAAATTGCCCCTGAATTCACCATGAAAAGGCAACTCGACGACTATTATGAAAAATTTTACCGGAAGCTTTATGATCGGCATAATTATCTGACAGCAAATAACTTTGAGAAAGCAAAGGAACTGGCCGGATGGAAGCAGAGCATGAAGGAAGAATGGGATAACATTGAAGTCCTTAACTACAGCTTCGAGAAACCTGATGAGAACATTTACCATTCAGGTCATGATTACCGGGCTGAGGTGGCTCTCAATATCAAAAACATTCCAAAGGAAAATGTAGGGGTCGAATTCATTTTCACTCACCTGAACAAGAATGGTGAATATGAGTTTGTCGCAGGCAAGGAGTTTACCATTGTCAGCTGTAAGAACGGGAAATGCCATTACAGGGCTCATCTTGTTCCTGAGAAGGCAGGCACATTCTTTTACGGGATCAGGATCTACCCTAAACATATGGATTTGCCGCACAAGCAGGATTTCTATCTTCTCAGATGGATTGATTAAACGTCGATAGCACGTTTCACAGGCTCCCTTTTCAAAACCATCGCCGTGCGGGCAGGCAGGTATAGATACAGGTAGAAAGGTACATTAAGGATGGCTCTTTCTGCCTTTCTTATAGATGTGAAAATTGTGTTTCTGTCGGTACGGTCGAAACCTCCGAATGCAGGATCATCAGAATCGATAAGGATCCTGAATTTACCCTTTACCGGGATGCCGTAATCGGTGTAGGAGTTTGTCGGATGGAAGTTAAATACAAAGAGCAGTTCTCCTCTTGTGAAGGCTATTATCTTGTCATGACTGTTTTCAGTCAGTCTTGCTATGTAAAGGTCGTCGAGAAGTCTGAACTTTTCCTGCAGACTTACCATAGCAGCGTCAAAGGCCCCGAGGTACTGGTACTTGAGTTCCGGGTTCTCGACCAGATGCCATTGCCGGCGGGCATATTTATAACTCCAGTTGTTCCCTTCACGCGGGAAATCGATCCATTCGGGATGTCCGAATTCGTTGCCCATGAAGTTCAGATATCCGCCTCCGGCAGTGGCAAAAGTTAAAAGTCTTATCATCTTATGCAGGGCTATTCCCCTGTCAATCACCAGATTGTGATGTGATTTCATCATCCCGTAGTACATCCCGGCATCGAGCATCCTGAAAATAAGGGTTTTGTCACCGACGAGAGCCTGGTCGTGAGACTCACAGTAGGAAATTATTTTTTCTTCCGGCCTGTGTTGTGTCAGCTCATGCATTAAATGGCCCATGTCCCAGTTTTCATCAGGGATTTCCTTAATAAGCTTGATCCAGAAGTCGGGAACACCCATGGAAAGCCGGTAATCAAAACCATATCCACCTTTGGAAGTGTGAGCCGCAAGTCCGGGCATACCACTCATCTCCTCGGCAACAGTTAAGGCTTCAGGCCTGAATTCATGGATCATTTTATTTGCAAGGTAAAGGTAAACAAGAGCATCAACATCCTGTCCCCCGTCGAAATATTCACCGTAGGAAGTAAAATTTTTCCCCAGTCCGTGATCATAGTATATCATGCTGGTGATGCCGTCGAACCTGAATCCGTCAAATTTGTACTCTTCAAGCCAGTACCTGCAGTTTGATAACAGGAAATGGATCACGCTATCCTTACCGTAATCAAAACATAGAGAATCCCAGGCTATATGGTTTCTCCGGTTGCCGGTATGAAAATACAGGCCAGGGGAACCATCAAAGAGTCCGAGTCCTTCATTTACATTTTTTACTGAATGTGAATGGACAAGATCCATGATCACCCTGAGTCCTGAACTATGAGCCGTATCAACCAGTTCTTTCAGATCTTCAGGAGAGCCGAAGCGTGAAGATGCGGCAAAGAAACTCGAAACGTGATAACCGAAGGAGCCGTAAAAAGGATGCTCCTGAATTGCCATCAGCTGTACTGTATTATAGCCGGCTGCGACTATTTTCGGGATCACATTCTCCGTAAATTCCCTGTAGGTTCCGGTCTTCTCAGACTGTGTGGCCATTCCCACATGGGCTTCATATATAACAGGTGTGGTGGCCTCTGGCATGAAGGCCTCTGTTTTCCATTTATACTGTTCATCGGGGCACCATACCTGGGCAGAAAATATCTTTGTATGTTCGTCCTGTACAACCCTGTTCGCATAGGATGGAATTCTTTCCCCATTTCCTCCCTTCCAGTGAACTGACAGTTTGAAAAGGTCACCGTTTTGCAAGGCTTGTAAGGGTATCTCCAGTTCCCAGTCGCCGTATTCGTTTATCCTGTTCATCCTGAAATCAGGGTTTTCCTTCCAGCCGGAGAATGTCCCCCTGAGCCATATATCAGTAGCATTGGGAGCAAATTCCCTGAATATCCAGCGATCTTTTTCCCTGTGAAGACCATAGTAAAAATGACCCATGGAAAATTCCCTGAGCGGTTTTCCTGATGTAAGTGTCCTTTCCTTTCCAAGGCATCTTGCAATTCGTTCGTCAATTATCGCCCTGAAAGGAGTCAGCCATTCATCGAGGTTGTAAAAATTGTCGGAACCGGATTTCATAGGACCTTTATATATGTATAAAAATACAAAAACAAAATCATAATATCATTTCAAATAACAATGCTTTACTAATTTTGCAGGGACATCAGTGAATCATGAAGATCCACCAGGGATATAATAACCTTAAATTCCATGAACCCGTTGTTACTATAGGAATTTTCGATGGTGTTCACAGGGGACACAGGGTTCTTATCGACACTCTGACAAGACGTGCTGAAGAAAAGGGAGGAGAATCTGTCGTCATCACTTTTGATCCTCATCCCAGGCTTGTGGTTGCAAGGGAGCAGGGATCACTGGCTTTTCTTTCCGATATCGGAGAGAAGATCAGACTTCTTCAGGAAGCCGGTGTGGATCATCTTATTGTGGTAAATTTTACCCCGGCTTTCCGAAGAATGAGCGCCTGCGATTTTGTCGAAAAAGTTCTTACCGCCAGGATCGGCACCGGCTATCTTGTGATGGGACATGATCACCATTTCGGGTACCGCGCGAAAGGTAATTATGAAACTGTAAATGAATGTGCACGGGATCTGGGCTTTGTGGTTGAACGGGTTACAGGACTGAAGTCGGGAAAGGGCTTTGTCAGCTCATCGCTTATCAGGGAAGCGTTGCTTAAGGGAGACCTCAATAATGCCAACAAATGGCTGGGTTATAGTTATCAGCTGAGAGGGAAGGTGGTGGCAGGGAAAAAACTGGGAAGGAAACTGGGTTATCCTACCGCAAACCTCAGGCCGGTGTACAGATATAAGCTTATCCCTGCCAACGGGGTATATGCCGTTGAAACAGTGGTGCGTGGCGATATAAAGCCGGGTATGCTCAGCATTGGCAGCAATCCGACTGTCAATACTGCAGAAGGGAAGAGACATATAGAGGTCAATATATTTGATTTCGATGAAGATATTTACGGTGAAGAGATTGAGGTCCTGTTCAGGTACCGGCTGAGAGATGAGATCAGGTTCGGATCTGTGGAAGCCCTTGCATTACAGATGAACAGGGACAGGAGTATGGCACTGAAGCTTCTGTCGGCAACAAAATCAGTGTAATTTTGTTAACTTTGCAGTTCTAAATATTAAGCTAATGACTTTGGTAAAGGAAAAGATGGATTATAAGGTAAAAGATATCTCTCTTGCTGAATTTGGCAGGAAAGAAATAGAGATTGCTGAAAAGGAAATGCCGGGACTTTTGTCAATCCGCAGGAAATATTCTCAGGAGAAGCCCCTCAGCGGGGCGCGTATTACAGGTTCGCTTCACATGACAATACAGACTGCAGTCCTCATAGAGACGCTGAAAGAACTTGGTGCAGATGTGAGATGGGCAAGCTGTAACATCTTTTCCACCCAGGATCATGCGGCAGCAGCTGTTGCAGCAGCAGGAGTCCCCGTATTTGCATGGAAGGGAGAAACACTTGAAGAATACTGGTGGTGCACTTCACAGGCACTATCGTTTCCGGAAGGCAAGGGGCCACATCTTATCGTCGACGATGGCGGCGATGCATCACTGATGGTGCATCTCGGTTATAAAGCCGAAGAAGACCCCTCAATTCTCGACCGAAAACCGTCAAACAGGGAACAGGCGATAATATTCTCAACACTTAAGGAGCTGCTGCTATCCGAACCCGGGAAATGGCACCGTGCTGTTGCGGAAATGAAAGGTATCTCGGAAGAGACCACAACGGGAGTGCACAGGCTTTATCAGATGCTCGATAATGGTGAATTGCTGGTTCCGGCAATAAATGTCAACGACTCTGTTACAAAATCGAAATTCGACAATCTTTACGGATGCCGTGAATCGCTGGCTGACGGAATAAAAAGGGCTACCGACGTTATGATTGCGGGCAAGGTAGTTGTGGTATGCGGATACGGTGACGTGGGTAAAGGATCGGCCAAATCGATGAGAGCCTATGGAGCAAGGGTGATAGTTACGGAAGTGGATCCGATCTGTGCACTGCAGGCTGCAATGGAAGGATTTGAAGTGAAGACTGTTGAAGATAGTCTCTCTGAAGGAAATATCTTTGTAACTGCCACAGGTAACAGGGATGTGATAACAGTGGAGCATATGAAAAGAATGAATGACCAGTCGATTGTCTGCAACATTGGCCATTTCGATAATGAGATACAGGTGGACCTGCTTAACGAGGTTGAAGGAATAGAAAAGATAAATATCAAACCCCAGGTCGATAAATATCTGTTTCCCGGCGGGCATGCAATTTTTCTGCTTGCTGAAGGCAGGCTTGTAAACCTGGGTTGTGCAACCGGTCATCCTTCTTTTGTGATGAGTAATTCATTCAGCAACCAGACCCTTGCGCAGATAGATCTGTGGAGAACTGACTACAAAATTGGAGTTTACAGGCTGCCCAAATACCTCGACGAAGAAGTTGCACGACTGCATCTTGATCACCTGGGCGTCAAACTTACGATGATGACAAAGGAACAGTCTGAATATATAGGCGTTCCCCAGGCAGGACCTTACAAACCTGATCACTACAGGTATTAATAGTTGTTCCAGATCCTCAGATAACGGCCGTTAAGGCTGGTTCTGTAATTCTTTAAAGGATATTTTCCCGGGCCGGAGGCCGGAGTTCCAAAAGCTGCAAGTGCATAGGTTGTGGAGCATTCAGGACATACAGCTATTGTAAAATCTATATCCACTTTCACGCTGAGTCCGTTTTCAGCATAATCGTGCGGACAGGTTCTGTCGTAGGCATAGTAGCCGTCGGCTCCGGAATAAATAATAATCCCGTTGTTGTCAAAACCTCCTGCATATCTCCTGTAATCAATCCTGAGATCGTAGGCGCCGACGGTATCAGATCCTATGATCCCGTATATACCCGGAAAATCCATGAGGTCGATGGTGAAATCGACATAAGTGTCGGGAATAACGTCGTTCTCTTCTCTTTCGCATGAGATAAGGGAAAAGACAATTGCTGACGTAAAGAAAAAAAACCTTATTTTTGAAAAAATGGTCATCCCCTCTTATGTGTTGGTACAAAAATAACATTAACCACTGAAGAGAAACGAATCAGGGTGCAGGTTTATTTTAAATTTTTAATAATGAAGATCAGTTCGCTTACCAGGTATTTTTCCCTTGCTCTGTTAATGTTGCTTGCAGTATCAGTTTGTGATGCTCAGTCGTTCAGCAGGCCTCCGCGGCCGAAACAACAAAAGAGCGTTTCTAAAAAACCTCTAAACAAAAAAGAAACAAAGACGAAAATTACAGGTTCCAGGGCGGTGGTAAAGGCACAGAAGAAACAATCAGCCAATGATAAAAGACTTAAAAAGGAATATGAACAATATGTTCAGGCTAACAGAAAAAGATCTCTCGAAATACAGACTCCGGAAGTAAGAGAAAGGATGAAACAAAATGTTAAGGATGCAGATAACAGGGCAAAGGAAAAACGAAAAGCGATAGCTGCAGCTAACCGGAAGGCCGCAAAAAAATACAGGTAATCCGGCCTGTAATCATTTTTTTGTAAACATCTTATTTCCAGCTTTTTTTTTGTAATTGAATAAATAAATCATTATATTTGTATGATGAAGAGTTCCGGAAACCCCGGAATTCTTCATCTTTTTTAACGCTTAACGTGACATGTCGGAAGTAATTTATAATACGGAAGAAGGTCTTCATAAACTGAAAGAAGAACTTGAACAGCTCAGGACTGTTGAAAGACCCGGGATAGCCCGCCTGTTATCAGATGCACGTGATAAAGGCGACCTTACTGAGAATGCTGAATATGCTGCAGCCAAAGAAGCTCAGGGAATGCTTGAGGCAAAAATCTCAAAGCTTGAAGACACAATTGCACGCACAAGGATCATTGATGAGTCAAAGATCGATACATCATCTGTCAGAATATTGAACAGGGTTAAGATCAGGAACAGGAAAAACAACATGGTTATGGAATATCAGCTTGTTCCTGAGTCGGAAGCCGACCTGAAACAGGGTAAACTCGCAGTCAGCTCACCTATTGCCATGGGACTGATAGGGAAAAAGGTGGGAGAGGTTGTAGATATTAAAGTCCCTTCGGGCATCATACCCTTTGAAATAATTGCTATATCATTGTAATAAACCTGATATTTAATGTCATGGCATCAGTTTTTACAAAAATAATCAGGGGAGAGATACCCTGTTATAAAGTAGCTGAGGATGAAAGGTTTTTTGCATTCCTCGATATCAATCCGCTGAGGGAAGGTCACACCCTGGTTGTTCCCAGACAGGAGACAGATTATATATTTGATCTAGACGACGATATGATAGCCGGGATGTTTGTTTTTTCAAAAAAAGTAGCTTCGGCTATCAGAAGCGTAATACCATGTAACCGGATCGGTATGGCTGTGCTCGGACTCGAAGTGCCGCATGCTCATATTCATCTTGTTCCAATGGATTCAATGGAAGATATCAATTTCCGTAATCCCAAGCTCAGATTCACACCTGAGGAATTCAAAGCTACTGCAGAGAAAATCCACAACGCATTCAGGGGGAAATAGTATATCTTTACAGAATAATTCATCTCGCTGCATGGGTTATCTGTATGATCTCTGGGATGACTTCATAAGTCTTCTGTATCCGCGTCTTTGCCAGGCATGCGGCAATGAACTTTTACGCAGTGAAAAATTCATCTGTACGGAATGTTATGTCCTTATTCCCAGAACCGGCTACCACCTTGTTGAAGATAATCCTGTAGCCACACTTTTCTGGGGACGCTGCCGGATAGAAAAGGCAGCTGCATATTCTTTTTACAACAGGGACAGCAGGATGCGAAAGCTGATCCATAATTTTAAATACCGGGGGATAAAGGATATAGGACTCGAGATGGGAAGAATTTATGGTCTGTCACTAAAAGACACCTCATTCCTGAGCGGTATCGACATGATAATACCTGTTCCTCTTCACCCGTCAAAAAAGAAAACAAGGGGTTTCAACCAGAGTGAAATTATTGCAGCCGGAATTTCAGAAATTACCGGAATACCCTCAGATCCCCTCATTATTGAAAGAAAAAATCTCTCAGGTACGCAGACAAAAAGATCCCGTTATGAAAGATGGGTCAATGTTGAAGGCATTTTCACTGTTACGAGACCTGAAAAAGCAGCAGGAAAGCATCTTCTCCTTATTGATGATGTAATAACAACGGGAGCAACTATGGAATCGTGTGCAAATGAACTACTTAAGGTTGAAGGTGTTAGGGTCAGTGTTGCTGCCCTGGCTGTCGCCCTGGTGTGATGAAGGGCCTGTCACCTTATCCTGCCCGGATTGCGTTTCATGAAATCCTTCCAGCCCGAATAGGATTTTTCACTGACAGGATTATTTGACTGGAAAAAATGGCAAACTGCAGCTGCAAGGCCATCAGTGGCATCAAGTTTAATGTCTTTCTTCCGGAATTTCAGGATGCCCATCAGCATTGCTGCCACCTGCTCTTTTGATGCTGCACCCTGCCCTGTAATAGACATTTTTATTTTTCTGGGAGCATATTCAAAGATAGGAACAGAACGGGATAGTGCTGCAGCAATGGCTGCTCCCTGAGCCCTTCCGAGTTTAAGCATCGACTGAACATTCTTACCGTAGAAAGGAGCTTCAATGGCAAGCTCATCAGGATGATACTCATCGATGATGCCCTGGATCCTTTCAAAAATGTGTTTTAGCTTAATATAATGATCGCCCAGCTTTGACAGATCGATAGTGCCAATGGCTATAAGCTCCGGATTGGCTCCTGAAGCTTTTATGACACCATAACCCGTCACATTTGTCCCGGGATCAATGCCCAGGATGATCTTTTCTGCTGATCCTGACTTCAATTATTTAATAGGAGGATTAATCTGTTTTTTCATGTCAAACATATTGTTTGTCCATGCCGGCCTCTCTGAGAACTGTCTTTGACTTCTGAAACCTGTTCTTCCCTTTTCGGAGAAATGCCCTGTTTTCAGGAAAAGAATTGCCTCACTCAGGCTGGCTTCATTCCTGTCGCTGAAATCACGGGTAATATCATCGGCAGCCGTTTTGTCCGGAGCAATGCCATCATAGTATTCACCCTCGCCCAGTGAATTGACGAGCTTGAAAGTGATGGGACAGAAAATATACTTATAGCCGCAAATCCAACCATCCATACCCATCGGTTTTCCGTCGGTAGTGTCGCCAACGCTTGAAACATCTATGTGTGGGGCAAGACCGTTCATCACCGCCTCACTGGCCGAGGCTGTCTGACGGGTGGTTATTGCAACAAGGCGGTTAATGTTAAGTGCATTTGCAAGTGACAGGAAGGGAAAGGAGTAGTTCTCCGACTGCCATTTATCATTATACTCCTGCATCGCAAATGTTGTGCCTGAAAGTGAATTGCCTCCTAAATAACTTGCCAGTTGCTGGGCAATATAAACATAGCCTCCGGAATTGTACCTCAGGTCGAGGATAAGATCCTGGACATTATGTTGTTTGAAGAATGAAAATGCAGTTGCAAGTTCATGTTCTGAGGGTTCAATAAAAGATTCAAATACAAGATGTCCTGCCACCTTGGTCTTCTCTGCATCGAGGCAGATTGTATCATAAAGTATCACTGAATTAACAGTGAATGATGCCTTTGTCGATGAGACGGAAATCTCTGTCCCTTCATGATTTTCGAAAACGAAACTGTTGGTGATGCCTGCTTCCGGAGGTCCGAAAGCAGTGTTATACGCCTGGGCATCATTATTCAGCAGTATCTGTGCAATGTTGTATCCGTTTACACTTTTGATCTTCCAGCCGCGCCTTACCCCTTCCGAGTAGAGAGGTGCGTTTTTATAGATCTGGGCTATCCTGGCCGTGTTGTCATCAGCAAGGCCGACCCTGATGCCATGTCCGACGAAAGTGCCGCCCATTTCACTCATGAACTCCTCGAAATCTGCCACGAAACTCCATCTGTCACGTTCACGGTAACGCATTGCTTCAAGTAGATCATAGGGATTTGAATAGTTGAGCCTGTCGACAACAGGCATAAGATCATACCAGTAATAAAAGGCTTTCATTACATAATAAAGGGTATCCCTCGCCTGTTCCGGAGTCACACCGGTATCGACCGGAGGTATGTCTTCTTTTTTGCAGGACCCCAGTATGAGTGTTGAAAGGATCAGCAGAAAAAATATCTTTTTCATGGCAGATGACTATTTCTTTTCAGGAAAACGTTGTAAAGATAACAAAAATTATACCGTTGCAGTTCTGCGGTTCTGAAGCCATATTCCTGCGATTATCAGCACCAGCCCTGCCGGGGTTGTATAATAAACGGGTTCATGCAGGATAAAGTGTATGAATACGAGTGAAAGAAAAGGAGCAAGGTATACAAGGTTGCTTATCCTGTCGCTGGTTTCGGCTGTTTGCAGTGCCTTTAGCCAGAACAAAAAAGCAATTCCCATTTCGAAGACTCCGACATAGATGGCAGCTGTCATGCCCTTTACAGCCGGACCAGTTATCTGCCACTTGTGGCTGAACAACAGGGCAATAACCAGGTAGAGTGAGCCAAAAAGGAAGTTCAGGAATAATTTTACGGCTTCGTCTCTCTTGTCCCTGACGTTTAGAATGAAATACAGAGCCCAGAATACAGAACTGCCTGTGGCAAGAAGAACACCTTTGATATCGGCCTGGCCTCTGCTGAACAGATTACCCTGGGATGAAATTACATACACTCCTGCAAAGCTTATTAAAAGAGCCACGTAGCTCCGTGCCTTTATTTTTTGTTTAAGAAGCGGAACCGAAAGGAAAACAAGTATTATCGGCCAGATCATATTAAGGGGTTGGGCAATCTGGGCTGGAAGAAGTTTATAGGCATTAAGGAGAATAATATAATACAGGGCAGGGTTGATTAGTCCCAGAAGAGCTGAAGAAATCAATTCCCTGGCAGAATTCATTACAAGAAGGTGCGTCTTGTTTCCCGCAATGATTATAACAAGGAGTACAGTTGCGGATGTCAGTGAAGCAATGGTAAGCATCGGAAGGACATCGAGCTCCCTGAGGCTTATTTTAAAGGCAGTGGGGATCGTCGACCAGAAGAAGACAGCCAGGAGGGCATATACATATGATTTATGCAGTCTGGACATGAGATGGTTATAGTATGTTCCGGCTTTCAGTTTATTATATCAAATCCCGTATATGGTATAAGCACCTGGGGTACTCTTATTCCATCTCCGGTCTGGTTGTTTTCGATGATCGCAGCCACTATTCTCGGCAGTGCCAGCGCGCTTCCGTTCAGGGTATGAACCAGCTGGGTCTGCTTATTCCCCTTTTCCCTGAACCGGCACCTGAGCCTGTTGGCCTGGAAAGATTCAAAATTGGAAGTTGAGCTTACTTCCAGCCATCTTTTCTGGGCTCCCGACCATACTTCAAAGTCGTATGTAAGTGCCGATGTGAATGACATATCTCCTCCACAGAGCCTCATTATCCGGTATGGGAGCTCCAGTTTGATGATAAGACTTTCGACATGGTTCACCATCTCCTCAAGAGCTTCGTATGAATGATCGGGATGAGCTATCTGTACTATCTCAACCTTATCGAACTGATGAAGCCTGTTAAGTCCTCTTACATGGGCTCCCCACGATCCTGCTTCTCGCCGGAAACACGGAGTGTATGCTACATTTTTGACCGGCAGGTCTGCGTCATTCAGTATGGTATCCCTGTAAATATTTGTCACCGGAACCTCTGCCGTGGGTATGAGATAGAGGTTATCGAGTCCGATATGGTACATCTGACCCTCCTTGTCGGGCAGCTGTCCGGTGCCGAATCCCGAATCTTCATTTACCACTATTGGCGGCATCATTTCCTGGTATCCCGCCTTTATTCCTTCGTCGAGGAAAAAATTAATAAGTGCTCTTTCGAGCCTGGCTCCTTTTCCCTTGAAGAGAGGGAAACCGGCACCGGTGATCTTGATTCCGAGATCGAAATCGATAATGTCGTATTTCTTTATCAGGTCCCAGTGTGGGAGAGCAGGTTCGGGAAGAGGTATAATTTCACCACCCTCTCTGACTTTCACATTATCCCCGGCTTCGTGTCCGGGAGCAACCGACAGATGGGGCAGGTTTGGCAGTTTTATTATCTCGGTCCGAAGTTGTTCTTCGAGGAGAGCAAGCTCATCAGACAGCGATCTGATCTCTTCCTTTATCTTATATGTTTTTTCCTTTGCTTCCTCAGCTTCAGATTGTCTGCCCTCTTTTATCAGCGATCCAATATCGCGTGATACCCTGTTCATTTCTCCCTGCAAAAGGTCGCTGCGGGTCTGTTTCTCACGTCGGGAGGTGTCATAAGAAATTATCTTTTCCAGTATCTCTGATGCATCGAAATTTTTGATTTTCAGGCGCTCAATGATGAAATCTTTTTTTTCTCGGATAAGGTTTATGGTAAGCATAAGATGGATGTATTAATGAAAAAGCAGGCTTCATGGAAGCCTGCTGTAAAAGTATTAAAAAACTCCCTGATATCATTTCCGCCAGGGAAAGAAATTCGGGAGTCCGCTTATTCGAAAATTATTTATTCACTTACCGGTTTCACCGATACAAAGACTTTATTATCTTTTCTTTTTTTAAATTCAACCTCACCGTCGGCAAGGGCAAAAAGGGTGTGATCCCTGCCGATTCCGACATTGAGCCCGGCATTATGTTTTGTCCCTCTCTGGCGGACAATGATATTGCCGGCCTTGACTGTCTGACCTCCGAATAGCTTAACGCCCAGTCGTTTACTGTGAGAATCGCGGCCGTTGCGTGAGCTTCCTGCTCCTTTCTTGTGTGCCATTTTATTCTGTTTTTAAGATCTTCTTTATTTCTGCAAGCCTTATTCCTTTGCTTTTTTTGCTGATGTGCTCTTTTTCACTTCCGCTTTCTTTTCTGCGGTTTTCTTTTCCGCTGTCTTCTTTGCTGCGGGCTTCTTTGCTGCGGGCTTCTTCGTTGCTGCTGCAGGCTTTTTGTCTTCAGTCTTCACCTGTTCAACTTCAGCTGTTGCTTCAGGCACCACAGTTGATTCTGTTTTCTCTTTCTTTTCAGCCTTCTTCTTAGGAGCACCTTTACCGTTGATGCTTAAAATTTCAACCTGTGTGAATTGCTGACGATGTCCGTTTTTAACCCTGTAACCTTTTTTTCTCTTCTTCTTGAAGACAATTACCTTGTCGCCCTTTACGTTGTCGACAACTTTTGCCTGAACAGAAGCATCTTTCACTGTGGGGTCGCCCACACTTATCTTACCGTCTTCATCGAGAAGAAGAACCTGATCAAAATCTATTTCCTCGCCTTCACTGACATCAAGACGATGGACGAATATTTTTTTCCCTTCTTCAACCTTGAACTGCTGGCCTGCAATTTCTACTATTGCGTACATGTTTTTACTAATTATGTTACTCCGTGAGGCGTACCTGCAATGTATCATGGTAACTTTAACGGGCCCCGTGGGATTTATTTCAAATCGGACTGCAAAGATATACAAAATAGATTATTAACAAACCGGTCTTAGCTTTTTTTTCGTTAACTGACAACAAGGACTGAACAGTTCCGTCCGGTTGACAGTGCTTCGGGGAGAACAGGGATGTTGAAAAAAAAGAAGGGTACTGCCGGGTCTCACACCTAATAATAGCTATATTTGTTGATATTACATCAGCGCCCTTATTTAATGGTTAAGTTGTTCCAGATATGAAGCGGATCAGGTTGAAAGTTATGGGGATGTCATACAGTCAGACACAGTCGGGTGCCTATGCGCTTCTGCTGATAGAGGAAAACGGAACCAGGAGAATTCCTATAATCATAGGTGGTTTTGAAGCTCAGGCCATTGTTATCAAGCTTGAAAATCTGGAGCCGCCCCGCCCTCTTACACATGATCTTTTTAAGAAATTTGCCGATCAGTTTAATATTGCTGTCACAGAGGTTATGATACATAAACTTGAAGACGGAGTTTTCTTTTCACAGCTTGTTTGTAATGACGGCAAAAATGAGTACTCAATCGACAGCAGGACATCCGATGCCGTTGCCATAGCCCTCAGGTTCGGTTGCCCCATCTATATCGACGAAGAGATCATGGAAAAGGCTCAGCTTACAAACAGCCCTGCCGAAGCCGAATCAGAAACCGGAGCAGAACAGGACAACAGCCATCAGCAGCCTGGCAAATTTGATACGTTCAGCGATGATGAGCTTTTCAAAATGATTGATGAAGCTGTAAAGACTGAAGATTACGAACGTGCAGCTTCAATAAGGGACGAAATTGAAAAACGCAGGAAGAAGAAAAAATAGTGAACTGTATAAATTGCTTTCACAATACTTCTGCTGAGTTTTGTGCCCGACATTTCCCTGTGACAGGATATATAAAGTAAAACATTTATGATGAAATCCACATGTATTGTATACAACAGGACGTATGTATTTAATTTCAGGGCATGTGGGTTCTGTCAGAACATAAAATAAAAATTAAATACAGATGAAACGAATTGTATCAGGAATCATCCTTTTGCTTTCTTTCGGGGTTGTATCCCAGGCGAAAGACTATATTCTGGCTTCCCCCGACGGGAGGATAACAGCTTCAGTACAAGCAGGGCCAGGACTTGAATATTCTGTATACTATGAGGGTAAAATGGTAATAAATTCTGTTAAGGCAGGACTGTCTCTTTCAGCGGCAGAACTGCCGGCGCCAAATGATAATGTACGCAGAGCTGTCTTTGGAAGGATAGATCAGGAAATTAAACCTGTGGTTGCGGCAAAGCGCAGCAGTATCCAGGATAAATGCAATACTTTGACCATAACCTTCAGATCGGGACTTGTTGTTTATTTCAGGGCCTATGACGACGGTATCGCCTACAGGTTAGGCACCTCGGTAAAAAACGACATTATCATAAGGGATGAAACCTTCGATATCACTTTCCCCGCCAATTCGGCTTCATGGTATCCGCTTGAGGACGGATTTATGTCTCATAACGAAAGACTGTACAGATATCTCTCTCTCGACACCCTGGGCATGAACCATCTGGCCAGCCTTCCTGCGCTCTTCGTGACTCAGGGCGTAAACATTCTGATAACGGAATCGGACATTATCGATTACCCCGGAATGTGGCTCAGGGGAGCAGGCCGGTCGGAGGTGAAAGGTGTTTTCCCTCCATACCCTGAAGAAGAACGCCTGAGAAGCGACCGCGATCTCCTTGTTACAAAAGCAAGGGATTATATTGCTTCAACACAGGGAACAAGGGAGTTTCCGTGGCGCGTATTCATTATTACAGGAACAGACGGGGAACTGATTGAAAGCGAAATGGTTTACAAGCTGGCCTCACCCTGCCGTATTGATGACCCTTCATGGATCAGGCCAGGTAAGGTGGCATGGGACTGGTGGAATGCAAACAACATTTACGGCGTTGACTTCAGGGCAGGAATAAACAATGACACCTATAAATATTATATTGATTTTGCCTCTGACAACGGAATCGAATATGTAATCCTCGACGAGGGCTGGTATAAAAAGGGAACAGTGCTGGAGTCGATTCCTGAAATCGACATTCCGGAACTTTGCAGATACGCCGCATCGAGAAATGTAGGCATAATACTCTGGGTCGTATGGAAGACCTTTCACGACAGGATTGATGAGGCAGTAGCCCTGTATGAAAAATGGGGAGTCAAAGGTGTTAAGGTAGACTTCATGCAAAGAGACGATCAGCCTGTTGTCAACTTCTACCACGAAGCCATGCAAAAAACAGCAGAGCATCATCTTCTTATCGACTTCCACGGAGCCTATAAACCCGACGGGGCAGGACGAACATGGCCCAATGCCTTGACACGTGAAGGAGTGAAAGGTCTTGAAAACTCCAAGTGGAGCAGGGACATCACCCCCGACCATAACCTGATGCTTCCATTCATACGTATGGTTGCCGGACCGCTCGACTATACTCCGGGCTCAATGCTCAATTTTGAAAGGAATAATTTCAACCCCATCTTCAACCGGCCGGGCAGTTTGGGTACCAGGGTTCACCAGATGGCATTGTATGTCATTTTCGAGAGTCCCCTGCAGATGCTTGCCGATTCTCCGACTAACTATATGAAAGAGCCTGAATGCACTGCTTTTATTTCAAAGATACCAGTGGTATGGGATGACATCAGAGTAATGGATGCCAAAATAGGAGATTATCTGTTGCTTGCGCGACGTTCGGGTGAAAACTGGTACGTCGGTGCACTGACTGACTGGCAGGCACGTGAAATGGAACTCGATCTTTCATTTCTTCCGGAAGGGGCATACCGGATGGAACTTTTCCGCGACGGGATCAATGCCGACAGGCATGCACAGGACTACAGGAGGGAGATAGTTGAAGTAAACAATGCAAGCAGGCCGAAAATAAAAATGGTATCGGGAGGCGGCTGGGCAGCAAAACTATCTCCGGTGAAATAAGTACTGACGTCGATGAAGCAGTATCTGGATCTTCTGGATCATGTATTAAAGAACGGAACTGAAAAAACTGACCGTACAGGTACGGGAACAATAAGTGTTTTCGGATATCAGATGCGTTTCAGGCTGGAAGACGGATTTCCACTGCTGACAACCAAGAGGCTTCACATCCGTTCAATAATACATGAACTGCTGTGGTTCATCGCCGGAGATACAAACATCAGATATCTAAATGATAACGGGGTAAGGATATGGAATGAGTGGGCTGATGCCGAAGGTAACCTCGGACCTGTATACGGATACCAGTGGAGATCATGGCCTGCCGCAGGCGGAAAGAATATAGACCAGCTTTCAGAGGTAATCGGGAATATAAGAATAAATCCAGACTCACGACGACTTATCGTCAGCGCATGGAATGTGGGCGAACTGGACAAAATGGCATTGCCGCCATGCCATGTTCTTTTCCAGTTTTATGTAGCCGGAGGCAGGTTGTCATGTCAGCTTTACCAGCGGAGCTGTGACATATTTCTGGGCGTACCCTTCAACATAGCATCCTATGCACTGCTGACAATGATGGTGGCACAGGTGGCAGGACTAAAACCGGGCGATTTTGTCCATACTCTCGGCGATGCCCATATTTATATGAACCATTTGGACCAGGTCAGGCTTCAGCTAACAAGAAAGCCATATCCCCTGCCGGTAATGGAGATTAATCCCTCAGTAAAAAATATCTTCGATTTCAGATTCCCTGATTTCACCCTTGCCGGATATAATTCACATCCTCATATTAAAGGAGACATTTCAGTTTAAAATTCTGCTTATGATTTCAATTATTGCTGCTGTTTCTGATGATCTTGGAATAGGAAAAGATAACGATCTTCTCTGGCATCTGTCTGAAGACCTGAAAAGATTTAAAAGGCTTACCACAGGTAACACTGTTATTATGGGCAGGCGGACATGGGAGTCTCTTCCTGTAAGGCCTCTCCCGAACAGGAAAAATGTCGTGATAACCGATGTTCCCGGTGAAACCTTTCACAATGCAATAACTGCATATTCCATTGAAGATGCACTTGAAAAATGCAGGGAAGATAAAGAGATATTCATAATTGGGGGCGGAAGCATTTACAGGCAGTTCATGCCCGTTGCCGACAGGCTTTTCATCACTCATGTTCATATTGCGGCGGAAGCAGATGTGTGGTTCCCTAAGATCGACAGGAGAAAATGGAAAGTCGAGGAAAAGGAAGAACACAGGTCGGAGAACATCCCCTATACATATGTCGTATACGGCAGGCGTCATATATCAAACCGGGCCGGGGAAAAATAATTTTTTAATTTCATTTAAACCTTTTCATTGGGTACTAATCTAAATGGTTGTTAACGCGAATTAGTAACCAAACAGATAAACCATGAAAACAAAATTATTTTTAGGTACGGCAATTTTTGTGTTGTTTGCATTCAATGCATGCACAAAGCAAAATGAGTTAGACCAGGAAAGTATAGATCTTGCTGATGATGAGATTATCAGCGAGGCAATATTTGAAGATGTATTCAATAGTGTCGACCATGCCGACATACTGCTGGACGACTATTTAAAGGGTGGATCAGCCAAATCATTAATTGTAACTGATTCGTGCCCTGTAGTAAGCATCGATCATCCCGATGATGCTGTATGGCCTAAAACCATCATTATAGACTATGGTACACTGTGTACCGGTTTCAACGGAAACACAAGGTCGGGAAAGATAATCATAGTTGTCAGCGGTCCCAGGCGTGAGGAAGGTTCAACAAGAAGTGTGACTTTTGACAATTATTATGTCAACGACGTAAAAGTGGAAGGCACCAAGGTAATTCAGAACAGCGGCATAAACGCCAGCCAGAATGTTGTTTTCTCCGTTACCCTCACACAGGGGAAACTTATTTTTCCCGACGGCAGGACAGTTGAAAGGTCGTTCAGTCATGAAAGGGAGTGGATTGCAGGTTTTCTGACGAGGAACATATGGGACGATGAATGTCTTATTACCGGAGCTGCCGAAGGTGTAACCATCAGGGGTTTTGCATATACAAAAACAATATCCTCAGCTCTTCACTGGAAGCGTGTCTGCAAGTTCATTGTAAGTGGTGTAGTGATGATTGAAAGGGAAGGAAAGGAAACTGCCATTCTCGATTACGGAAGCGGCGAATGCGATGCCAAAGCTGTACTGACCATTGGTGATGTGTCGAAAGAGATCCTGCTGAAGTACAAAAGATGATCCGCAGTGTTAGCGGGAGCGTTTATGTTGTTAAGAAGCTTTGAGAACCTGGATGTCAATCCTCTCAAGCTTCTTACTTGCATAATCGATAGAAATAACCAGTTCCCGGTTCTCCGACGAAGGCATATCGAACATGGCATCGAGCATTATTGTTTCGCATATCGATCTGAGTCCGCGTGCCCCCAGCTTGAATTCAACAGCCTTGTCGACGATAAAATCGAGCACGCCGTCGGCAAAGGTAAGCTCAATGCCATCCATTTTAAAAAGTTTGACATATTGCTTTATCAGGGAATTTTTCGGTTCGGTCAGTATGGCTCTGAGTGCTTCTCTGTCAAGCGGGTTCAGATGGGTCACGACAGGTAACCTGCCTATTATTTCGGGGATCATGCCAAAGGCTCTGAGGTCCTGGGGAGCTATGTATTTAAGCAGATTGTCCTTATCGACCTTATCTCTGTGCTTTGATGCGCCGTAGCCTACGATCTGCGTATTCAGACGGTGGGCTATTTTTTTCTCAATGCCCACAAAGGCTCCCCCGCAGATGAACAAAATGTTTTTTGTATCGACGGGTATCATTTTCTGTTCAGGGTGTTTGCGGCCTCCCTGGGGTGGTACATTCACCACCGATCCTTCAAGCAGCTTAAGAAGTCCCTGCTGCACTCCTTCACCTGAAACATCACGGGTAATAGAGGGATTGTCGCCTTCTTTCCGGGCTATTTTGTCAATTTCATCAATGAATACGATGCCTCTTTCAGCTGCCCTGACATCATATTCGGCATTCTGAAGAAGTCGGGTAAGAAGACTTTCAATATCTTCTCCCACGTAGCCTGCTTCGGTAAGCACTGTGGCATCGACGATGGTGAACGGAACATGAAGCATTTTTGCCACTGTTTTTGCCAGAAGCGTTTTACCGGTTCCTGTTTCGCCTACAAGGATGATATTTGATTTCTCAATCTCGACATCATCGTCGTCGGATTTCTGCATCAGTCTTTTATAGTGGTTGTATACGGCAACGGATATTATTTTTTTGGCCATATCCTGACCGATAACGTACTGATCGAGGAATTTTTTTATTTCGGCAGGCTTGAGGAGATTTATCGTATCGAAGGGGACGTTTTTTTTAAGTCCCAGCTCCTCGTTCATAATGTTATAGGCCTGTTCAATGCAATGGTCGCATATATGACCTTCAAGACCGGCTATAAGTATGTTGGTCTCTTTTTTTGTCCTGCCGCAGAATGAACATTTATCCATCTCTATTTATGATCGTTGCGTTGAAGTATTTCGTCGATCATTCCATAATCCTTAGCCTCCTGTGAAGTCATCCAGTGATCCCTGTCGGCATCTTTTTCAACCTTTTCATAAGGATTGTCCGTATGGAGGGCTATGATTTCGTAGAGTTCTTTTTTCATTTTCAGTATCTCCCGGGCCTGAATTTCGATGTCCGATGCCTGTCCTTCAAAACCGCCCATAGGCTGGTGGATCATCATTCTGGAGTGTTTCAGGGCTGATCTTTTTCCTTTTGTCCCGGCAGTGAGCAGGACAGCACCCATTGAAGCTGCCATTCCTGTACAGATAGTTGCAATATCTGCGGAGATATACTGCATTGTGTCATATATTCCAAGCCCGGCGTAAACCGATCCTCCCGGGGTATTGAAGTATATCTGGATGTCTTTTCCCGGATCGGATGAATCGAGGTAGAGCAACTGGGCCTGAATGATATTTGCCACATAGTCGTCGATGGGAAGGCCCAGAAAGATGATCCTGTCCATCATCAGTCTTGAGAACACATCCATGGAAGCCACGTTCAGCTGGCGCTCCTCGATGATGGTAGGGGAGATGTAGCTGCTGGTTAGTGATGCATATTTGTGAAAGGAAAGGCTGCTGATACCTTTTTTGCTTTTTGCATATTTTCTGAAATCGTCGCCAGAATTCATTTTATCGGTTTTAATGATGAAGAATCAAAGATATAAAAAATAAAAATACTATCGTAAAATGCTGATTGCTATTCAAAAAGCTTGTTGAAATCATCAGCCGAGACCTTTTTTAATTTAGGGCTCACCATTTCTTTCAGCTGATTCAGCACTTTGTCTTCAAGGATTTTGTCGGCAATTCTCTTTGCGTCATCTTCCTTTTTAAGGGTTTCCCTGGCGTAGTTGGCCACCTGCTCGTCGGTTACATAATAAAGACCATACTGGCTGAACTGATACCTTGTAATGTTTTCGGCTTCTTTCTGAAGCTCCTCCTCGCTGATTTTTATTTCATTGTCTCTGGCTATCCTGTTGCGGATCAGCTGCCATTTAAGATCATGCCTGAATGTGTCAAATTCCTTTTCGATAAGTTCTTCAGTGGTGTTTTCATTTACTCTGAGAAGCCATTTTTTGAGGAACTCCTCAGGAAGATCCATGTTGGTATTGTCGACAGCCAGTTTCTTCAGATCCTGCAGGAGCTTATAATCAGTTTCACGGCTGAGGCTTGCAGATATTTCCTCCTCTATCTTCTGCATGAATTCCTCCTCTGAATTTACAATTCCCTCGCCATAAATGCGGTTAAAAAGTTCCTGATCAACAGTGGCAGGCTGAAATCGTGAGACTTCATTTATGGTGAACCTGAACCGGCCCTCGGTTTTTTCTGCTTCTTCTTTTTTTATGTTTAGCAGTCCTGCCACTTCAGTGTCGTTGGGGAAAGCTTTTTTAATGTCAAACTCGACAATATCATTTTCCTTTTTACCTACCAGTTCTTTTTTAAACTCCTCATCCTTTACAACGTCTATTGAGATTGAAGCATGATCATTTGAAGGACCTTCTCCGGCTGCATTTCCCTGCTCGTCAAGTTTCACAACATGACCCCTGAGGATATCTTTTTCTTCGGAGGTGTCGGCTTTAATAAATTCGCCGTGACGTCGGGTATAATTCTCAACAAAGCCGGTTCTCATTTTTTCATCAATGATTATCTCGTACTGTTCGACTTTGGTTTTCTTATTCAGGCCGACTTCGAAAACAGGAGCCAGGCCAAGTTCGAATGAAAAGCTGAAATCATCCTGTGTTTCAAAGTCGATTTTTTCCTGTTCATCCTGCTTTGGAAGGGGGTCTCCGAGTATTTCTAATTTCTCTTCAGAGATGTATTTATGAATGTTGTCGCTGACGATCTTGTTTATTTCGTCTACCTTTACCGCAGTGCCGTACATTTTTTTTATGAGGCCTATCGGCACCATGCCGGGGCGGAAGCCTTTTATATTTGCCTTTCTGCGGTAATCTTTAAGAGTATTCTCAATTTTCTCACTGTAATCGGGTTTTTCGATCTTAACGGTAAGGACTGCATTCAGATCATCGATGTTTTCACGTGTAATGTTCATGTCTCTCTAAAATTGGAATTTAAAAAACCGCCAAAACCTTTAATCTGTTTGTTCCGGGCGGTTTTTATAACTGTGCGGATGAAGGGACTCGAACCCCCACGTCATGAAGACACAAGATCCTAAGTCTTGCTCGGCTACCAATTACGACACATCCGCTTAAAACCGGTGCAAAAGTACAGATAATTATTGGTTTATCAAAGGGGAAAGATTAGCGCCGGAGTTCGAAATTTTTTCCAAGGTATACAGACCTTACATGCTCATCTTCGGCGAGTTGGGTTGCTGTTCCCGATTTAAGTATCTTTCCTTCGAAAAGAAGGTAGGCACGGTCGGTAATTGAAAGCGTCTCATGAACATTATGGTCGGTAATCAGTATTCCTATATTCTTATCCTTAAGATGGGCTACGATGCTTTGTATGTCTTCCACGGCAATAGGGTCGACGCCTGCAAAGGGTTCATCGAGAAGGATGAATTTGGGCTTCAGGGCCAGTGCTCTTGCTATTTCTGTTCTTCTTCGTTCGCCTCCTGACAACTGAATTCCTTTGCTTTTCCTTATTCTCTGCAGGCCAAATTCGTTCAGCAGGTTTTCAAGGCGTTCGGATTGCTCGGTTTTTGGGAATCCTGATAATTCAAGTACTGCTTTTAAATTATCTTCAACGCTAAGGTTGCGGAATACTGATGCCTCCTGTGCAAGGTATCCTATTCCTTTGCGGGCTCTCTTGTATACCGGCAGACTGGTTATCTCTTCTTCATCGAGGAAAATACTACCCTCCTTAGGTCTAATCAGTCCCACGATCATGTAAAAAGAAGTGGTTTTGCCGGCTCCGTTGGGACCAAGAAGTCCGACAATCTCCCCCTGCTGTACTTCAATTGTGACGTGATCGACAACTGTCCGGCTGCGGTATTTTTTTACAAGATCTTTAGTGTGAAGCTTCATCAGGGATTATTTTGCATCATTGTCTGAATTATCTCCTTCGCTCATGAATTCAGCATGTTCTTTTTCCTTCGATCTTATTACCCCGGCTGAGATAAAGATGCTTATCTCGTAAAGGATCATCAGGGGTATAGCCACAAGCGTCTGTGAAAAAATATCCGGAGGAGTTATGATAGCAGCCATTATGAAAATTACCAGAATTGAATGTCTTCTGTACTTTCTCATAAAAGCGGGTGTCACTATCCCGATCTTGGTCAGGAAAAATGCAATTATCGGGAGTTCAAAAACCAGTCCGGTTGCAAGACATATAGAACTAAGGGTTCCTATATATGACCTTATGTTGATCTGGTTGACAACGTCGGTACTGATTTCATACGATGTCAGAAAATGTATTGAGAGCGGTGTGAGCATGAAATAGCCGAACATTACACCTGTGAAGAACAGGAGAGTTGAAGCAAGAACAGCACCTCTTGCATGTTTTGCTTCACTGGTATGCAGGGCCGGCCTGAAAAAGCTCCAGAATTCTCTGATTATAAACGGGAAGGCCAGTATAATACCAGCTACCATCGACACTACGATATGAGTGGTGAGCTGCCCTGCCATCTTTATATTGATAAGATTGAACTGGTGAGTATTAATACACAGAATATCAGGATTTTCCGTGTTCAATAGGTTGCTGATATAGTGACCGAACTCGCAGAGCAGATGGTTCGTAATAAATCCGGGTGTTGAAGGGGCGAGAAGTACAGTGTCGAACAGCACATTCTTGAAGACAAAAGCCACGATCATGAAAGCCAGAACGGCAAGTATCGACCGGATGATATGCCATCTGAGTTCTTCAAGATGTTCAAGGAACGACATCTCCGCTTCACCTTTCCTGAGGTTTTTCCATTTAAAAGCCATCAGCACTCACTCCTTTTCAATTTCAGCGTGTAAAGATGATAAAACTTATGATTCAAAACAATATCAGTTCAGGGATATTGTTGAACCATTAAAAGTCAAATTATGTTAATTATTTATTAAAAATGGAAATTGATATGGAAATTTATTAATTTAGGTAAACTATATCGATGAACAAATTTAAAGTCAGGAGTTTTAACACGAGATGGTAAGTGACAATGAAATACATGATTACTTAAAAAGATATTTCGGATTCGACACATTCAAGGGAAATCAGGAAAAGATCATCAAGAATATTCTTCAGGGGAGAGATACTTTTGTTCTGATGCCGACCGGTGGAGGCAAGTCATTGTGTTACCAGCTGCCGGCAGTGATGGGCGAGGGAACGGCTATTGTCATTTCTCCGCTCATTGCCCTCATGAAAAACCAGGTTGATGCCATGCGGAATTTCAGCACAAATGACGATGTAGCTCATTTCCTTAATTCATCCCTTACAAAAACCGAAATTGCACGCGTTAAGAAAGATGTGCTCGAGCACCAGACAAAACTGCTTTATGTGGCACCCGAATCTCTTACCAAGGAAGAGAACATTGAATTCCTGAGAAATATTAAAGTGTCGTTCTATGCTATTGATGAGGCACACTGCATATCGGAATGGGGACACGATTTCAGGCCTGAGTACAGACGTATCAGGCCAATTATTGACACTATCGGACGGTCTCCAATCATTGCCCTTACAGCCACTGCCACTCCGAAAGTGCAGCACGACATTCAGAAGAACCTGGGCATCCTTGAGGCCGACGTGTTCAAATCATCCTTTAACAGACCAAATCTCTATTATGAGGTAAGATCAAAACAGGATGTGACCAGGGAGATAATAAAATATATTAAAAACAATCCGGGCAAGTCGGGTATCATCTACTGCCTCAGCCGTAAAAAGGTTGAAGAAATGGCAGAGATACTAAGGGTAAACGGCATTAAGGCACTCCCATATCATGCAGGCATGGATTCTGCAACACGAACAGCCAACCAGGATAAGTTCCTGATGGAAGAGGTGGACGTTATTGTTGCCACAATAGCTTTCGGGATGGGAATAGACAAACCTGATGTCAGGTTCGTGATCCATTACGACATCCCCAAAAGCCTCGAAGGTTATTACCAGGAAACCGGAAGAGCCGGACGTGACGGCGGAGAAGGGAACTGCATTGCATATTACAGCTACAATGATATAGTTAAGCTGGAAAAGTTCATGCAGGGTAAACCCATTGCGGAACAGGAAATAGGCAAACAATTGCTCCTCGAAACGGTATCCTACGCCGAATCATCAGTGTGCAGGCGCAAACTTCTGCTCCATTATTTCGGAGAAGAGTATACTCATGAAAATTGCGAGGCCTGCGATAACTGCCTCCACCCCAAAGAACAGTTCGAGGGAAGCGAGGCTGTCGTCAATGTAATAGAAACCATCCTTGCCGTAAAGGAGAAATTCAAGGCCGACCATATCTCCCACATACTGTCCGGCAAAGTAACCTCTGCCATCAAATCCTACAAACACAATAAACTTGAATTCTTCGGTATAGGCGAGGAAAAAGATGAAAAATTCTGGAATATGGTCATCAGACAGGCCCTGATTGCCAGATATCTTACGAAGGATATTGAAAATTACGGTCTGCTAAAAGTAACAGAAGCAGGATTGAATTTCATAGAAAAACCTTCGTCATTCATGCTTGCTGAAGATCATGACTATACCGATACCGCTGATGAAGAAAATGCCTTCGGAGCAAAGACGGCTGCTGTCGATGAAGAGCTTTTCAGCATTCTCAAAGACCTCCGGAAAAAAATATCCAAACTTAAGGAAGTACCACCCTTTGTGATCTTCCAGGACCCTTCGCTCGAAGATATGGCAATTCAGTACCCCGTGACACTGGATGAATTACAGAATATATCAGGTGTCGGAGCAGGTAAGGCACAGCGTTACGGGAAAGAATTTGTGGATATCATAAAGAAATATGTCGAGGAAAAAGAGATCATCAGACCCCTTGATATGGTGGTAAAGTCGGTTGTGAACAAATCAGGAATAAAAGTATATATAATCCAGAGTGTCGACATGAAAAGGCCCCTTGAAGATATCGCGGAAGTGAAAGGCCTTGAAATGGACGAACTTCTTTCCGAAATAGAGGCAATCGTCAATGCCGGCACCCGGCTTAATCTAGACTATTATATCAATTCAGTCATCGACGATGACCGGCAGAGCGAAATTTATTCCTATTTCAGGGAGGAAGCCGAATCGGATTCCCTCGGGGAAGCGATCAGGGAGCTGGGGAGCGAATTCGAAGAAGAAGAGATCAGGCTTGTAAGGATCAAGTTCCTTTCTGAAATGGGTAACTGACACATTTATCCATGCCTCCATTTTTCATCCCGGAGAGTCAGTCCTGAAAGAGTCGCAATAATATACCATGGATAAAATATCTGTGACGGGAGAAACCACTTCATGGCGACTTCCCCGCCACGTGCTGACGCTGTTGTCTTTATAATAAGATAATCGGGGACCGATTTTATTAACAGAAATGCAGGGAAAATCAACAGAAATACCGGATCAAAAAATCCTGCCATGATAAGCAGAGGCTGGATCATATTTGTTACAAATGTTACAATTGCCAGGATAATTGTTGCCCTGTCCCTGTAGGCTCCGGCTTTTGAAATCCACCTTCCCCTCTGTCTGAGGAATGACTTCCAGTCCGGTGCACATGAAGTTTTTACAAGGGCATCCTGTGACTCAATCCATTTTATTTTACTTCCAGGTTCGTTTTTGAGGCTGTGAAGAAGAAAGATATCATCACCGCTCACTTTTTCATTGTGAAGGTTACCGTAATTTTTTAAATAGACGTTCCTGCTGAAAGCCAGGTTGGCACCATTGCACATTACAGGGTCACCGGCCCGGGCAGTACCTGCTGTAACACCCTGCAAGGCAAGAAATTCAAGCTCCTGGAATCTATTCAGAAAGCCTGCGCTTCCACTTACCGAAACCGGTCCGATGATCATATCCGCCCGGGTCATTTCATAAAATGCCGCTATCGTTATAAGCCACTGCCTTCCTGCCCGGCAATCTGCATCGGTGGTTATGATAAGTTCTCCTTTGGCTTCACTGATACCTGTCATCAGGGCTTCCTTTTTACCCGAACCGTTGTTCCTCAATACCCTGAGGTTTTTTATCCCGGTAAACTCTGTTGCTGTCTGAAATGTGGAGTCGGAAGAATTGTCATCAACTATCAGCACCTCAAAAAGATCAGGGTCATAGTCCTGTTTCTCCAGGTCCGCCAGAAGGTAAGGAACAGATAACTCTTCATTCCTGCAGGCTGACACAACCGATAGCATTATTTTCTGGTCAGGGATCCCGGCGAACGGGATTATTCTTCTGAGGGAAATAAATATTCTTAAATATATGTATAAATAAGGTATTACCAGAATCAGGATTATCCACTTCATGGTTCATAAAATTTGATTCAGGCCGGAGTTGTTCAATGACTGCTATTTATACTCATCCCAGCTTTTTATTGCCAGGTCGTCTTCTTTCAGCCTGCAGAATGCGAGAATGAATGCGCTTGCAAGCCTTGCATTTGTTATCAGGGGCACGTTGAAGTCGACGGCATTGCGTCGAATGGAATAGTCGTTGTTAAGCTCACCTTCCGACAGGTCTTTGGGGATATTGACTACCAGGTCAACTTCTCTTGTTCTGATCAGATCGATTGTATTAGGAGATTTATCCTCATCAGGCCAGTAGGCCACATGAGCTTCCACACCTGCATTTTTGAGAAAAAGCTGTGTCCCCCTTGTGGCATAAAGCTTATGACCTCTTTCCCTGAGCGCTTTTGCGCTGTTGAGGAGTTCGACTTTCGAACGGGCAGGCCCCGTTGAAAGCAAAACACTCTTTTTCGGGACTCTGTATCCGACTGAAAACATTGCTTTCAGGATAGCTTCATAAAAGCCTTCGCCTATGCATCCCACTTCTCCTGTTGATGCCATATCGACACCGAGAACCGGATCGGCTTTTGCCAGCCTCGAGAAGCTGAACTGAGGAGCTTTTACTCCCACATAATCAAGATCGAAGACTGATTTTGGAGGTTTCTCGGCCGGCAGTCCCAGCATGACTTTTGTTGCCAGCTCTATCAGGTTAGATCTCAGCACTTTTGACACGAAAGGCATGCTCCGGCTGGCCCTCAGATTGCATTCAATGACTTTTATATCGTTGTCCCTTGCCAGGAACTGGATATTGAAAGGTCCTGTGATGGTGAGTTCTCTTGCTATCTGCCTGGATATCCTTTTTATCCGTCTTGCTGTTTCAAAATATATCTTCTGTGCAGGGAAGACCATGGTGGCATCACCTGAATGGACTCCAGCAAATTCGACATGTTCGCTGATAGCATAAGCTACAATTTCTCCGCTGCGGGCAACTGCGTCAATTTCAATCTCCTTTGCATTTTCAATAAATTCGGATACCACAACAGGATATTGCTTTGAAACTTTTGCTGCCAGCTCAAGGTAATGGGTAAGCTCATTTTTGTTGGAGACTACATTCATTGCAGCTCCTGAAAGAACATAGGATGGTCTTATGAGAACAGGGAAACCTATCCGGTCGACGAAACTGTTGATTTCATCAACATCGGTAAGCTCCTTCCATCTGGGCTGGGCAACATCGAGATTGTCAAGCATTTCGGAGAATTTATGCCTGTTTTCGGCGCGATCGATTGAGACCGGGGAAGTTCCCAGGATGGGAACATTCTCGTTAAAGAGTCTCATTGCCAGGTTATTGGGGATTTGTCCGCCTACCGATACAATAACACCTCCGGGTGTTTCAAGGTCGATGATATCAAGAACTCTTTCAAAGGTGAGCTCATCGAAATAGAGTCTGTCGCAGATATCATAGTCGGTGCTTACGGTCTCGGGATTGTAGTTTATCATCACCGATCTCAGTCTTTCCTTTCTAATGGTTTCGATGGCATTTACGGAACACCAGTCGAATTCAACGCTTGATCCTATTCTGTACGCTCCTGAGCCGAGGACGATTACCGATTTTCCGTCATTTTCGTAGCTAATGTCATGTTCTGTTCCGCAGTAAGTGAGGTACAGATAATTGGTCATGGCAGGATATTCAGCTGCCAGGGTGTCAATCTGTTTCACCCTGGGGACGATTCCGAGTGATTTTCTGATCCGTCGCACTTCCATCAGGTCGCTGTTTATTTCCGACGGACCTGAATTCAGGACGTGCCTGGCGATCTGAAAGTCGCTGAAGCCATGAGTCTTGGCATGTTCAAGAAGCTCCGGAGAAATGCTATCAAGAGTTTTATGCCGGCAGAGCTGATCTTTTATGCTTATAATGTTCCTTAGCTTATACAGGAACCATTTGTCGATTTTTGTAAGGTCGTATATCCTGTCGACCGACATTCCTTTTTCAAGGGCTTGTGCTATTGAAAATATCCTCATGTCGGTTGGTTCTGCAAGCTCAGTTTCTATATCACGGAAATCAAGCTCGCGGTTTCCTGTGAAGCCATGCATTCCCTGTCCTATCATCCTGAGTCCTTTCTGGATGACTTCTTCAAAGTTTCTGCCAATTGCCATCACTTCCCCCACGCTTTTCATGCTGCTGCCTATGGCATGTGAAACACCGTGGAATTTATTAAGGTCCCATCTTGGTATCTTGCAAACGATATAGTCGAGGGCAGGTTCGAAGCAGGCAGTAGTGGTTTTTGTAACGGAGTTCTTTAGCTCATGGAGACCGTATCCTATTGCCAGCTTTGCTGCCACGAAAGCCAGAGGATAACCGGTTGCCTTCGATGCTAAGGCACTGGAGCGCGACAACCTTGCATTAACTTCTATAACACGGTATTCTTCAGAATCGGGTGAGAGTGCATACTGAACATTACACTCGCCTACTATTCCGATATGCCTGATAATTTTTATCGACAGTTCCCTCAGTTTATGGTATTCGCTGTTTGTCAGAGTCTGTGACGGTGCCACCACGATACTCTCGCCTGTATGAATCCCGAGAGGATCGAAATTTTCCATGTTACATACCGTGATACAGTTATCGTACCTGTCTCGGACCACTTCATATTCAACTTCTTTCCACCCCTTGAGCGACTCTTCCACGAGGATCTGTCCGGTATATGAGAAGGCTTTTGTGGCGAGAGCTTTCAGTTCATTAAGGTCTGATGCGAACCCGCTTCCCTGACCTCCCAGCGTGTAGGCAGCCCTGATAATTACGGGGAATCCCAGTTTTTCTGCTGCATCAAGAGCCTCATCAATACCTTCCACTGCCAGGCTGCGTGGTGTTTTTACCCCGATCTGGTCGAGTTTCCTTACAAAAAGCTCCCTGTCTTCAGTGTCCATAATGGCGGTAACGGGAGTGCCCAGGACTCTCACATTGAATTCTTCAAACACTCCCTGCCTGTAGAGCTCCGTTCCGCAATTAAGGGCAGTCTGACCTCCAAAGGAAAGCAGGATTCCGTCAGGTTTCTCCTTCTCAATTACTTTCCTGACGTAAGCAGGAGTGACCGGAAGGAAATATATCTTTCCGGCAAGTTCCTCTGAAGTCTGGACAGTGGCTATATTAGGATTTACCAGAATTGTATCAATACCTTCTTCCTTCAGGGCTTTCAGAGCCTGTGACCCGGAATAGTCAAATTCCCCTGCCTCACCTATTTTAAGGGCCCCGGAGCCCAGTATCATCACCTTCTTAATGTTGTCTGTCATCTGGAGGATTTGCCTCCAAAAATAACACAAAAAATTTATCTGCAATTTGCAGGATAAAAAAAATGAATATATTTGCAACAAAAATGTATAAATATGCAGAAAGCAGAGAGGCTGCTGTTCATAGAAAAAATACTTGCAGGGGGAGATATCTCCTCCCAGCAGGCCCTCCTGAGGAAACTGAGGTCGAAAGGCTTCCGCTGTACGCAGGCAACGCTGTCAAGAGATCTCAGACAGCTCGGCGCAGGCAGGATATCCGACGGAGCCGGAGGATACCGTTATTCCCTTCCCGACACGCCTTCCTCAGGTCAGCATGAAAAGAACAGGATACAGGTTTTACCTGCCGTTATCGATATCGTGGATGCAAAAGGACTGATAGTTATACGGACACTTCCCGGGAATGCTAACAATACGGCTTTCTTTATCGATAATGCCTCGCGTTATGAAATTGCAGGGACGATAGCAGGAGATGATACCATTCTAATTATACCGCGTGACGGGATTACCAACAGGCAGGTACATAATTGCCTGGAAGTGATCATGCCCGGTCTTCATGAACATATTAGACGAAAATGATTTATATTTCAAAAATTGAATTCCATTTATAAAGAAAAATCTAAATTTTAAACAAATGAAAGAAAAAGTGGTGCTGGCTTACAGCGGGGGGCTTGATACTTCAGTGATCCTGAAGTGGCTGATTGACAGAGATTATGATGTGATTGCCTTTGTTGCAGACGTGGGTCAGAAGGAAAATTTTGAAGAATGCAGGAAAAAGGCCCTCCTGCTTGGAGCCTCGAAGGTGGTGATATCGGATCTTAAAAAGGAATTTGTTGAAGATTATGTACTCAAAGCCATAATGGCCAATGCTATATATGAAGACAGGTACCTTCTTGGCACAGCCCTGGCAAGGCCTCTTATTGCAAAGAAACAGATTGAAGTGGCAAAAGAAGAAGGTGCGACCGCAGTTGCTCACGGAGCTACAGGCAAAGGAAATGACCAGGTAAGGTTTGAACTCTGTTACTATGCACTTATGCCGGGTGTTAAGGTAATCTCACCATGGAAAGACCGTGAATTCCTTGCAATGTTCAAGGGCAGGACCGATCTTCTTAAATATGCTTCCGAAAAGAATATTCCGGTAAAGGCAAGCATAGCAAAACCTTACAGCGAGGATGACAACCTGATGCATATAAGCCATGAGGCGGGAGTCCTTGAAGATCCCATGTACACCCTCACCAGGGATATGCTTGAAAAAATGGTGATGCCGCAGGATGCTCCCGACAAGGAAACCCGGATCGTAATTCATTTTAAGAACGGCCGCCCTGTTAAACTTGTAAACAAGGAGAACGGAACAGTGAAGGAAGACGCCTATGAACTTTTTGTGTATCTGAATGAACTGGCAGGTCAGAATGGAATAGGCCTTCTGGATATGGTCGAAAACCGTTTCGTGGGTATCAAATCGAGAGGCGTTTATGAAACACCGGCTGCAACTGTCCTCCATATTGCCCATAAGGATATTGAAGGTATAGCTATGGACAGGGAGGTGATGAGGCTCGTAAACATGCTTACACCAAAATTTGCCGAGATAATATATAACGGCTTCTGGTTCAGTCCAGAAATGGATTTCCTGATGGCCGCGATTGAAAAAAGCCAGGAACTTATCGACGGAAGCGTTCACCTCTGCCTGTATAAAGGCAATGTGCTGGTGGAAGGCCGTGAATCACCATCATCTCTTTATAACGAAAAACTGTCAAGCATGGACATTGAGGGAGGTTTCGACCAGACCGACAGCAAGGGATTCATCAGGATAAACGCTATCCGGCTCATGGCTCACAGGGCAATAGTTGAAGAGAGCAGGGAGAGATAGGACTGTAGAAGTTGCATGTTGCAAGTTTCAAGTTGCAGGTTGAAGATTCAGGATTTTGACTAAAAATAGTATAACCTGCAACCTGCAACAATAAATAGCTTAAATAAAATTAACATCTGGAAATAATGAAACTCTGGGAAAAAGGAATAAATCCTGAACCTGCAATAATCGAATTTACTTCGGGAAGGGACAGGAAAACAGATCTTCATCTCACCAAATGGGATATTGTTGGATCGATGGCTCATGTTATCATGCTTAATGATGTAGGTCTGGTGAGTGATAACGAAAGAAATGAAATGCTGAAAGCCCTCCATTCCCTCTTTGAAGTCGATGAAAAGGGCAATCTCGTGATCGAGAACGGGATGGAAGACATTCACTCCCAGATAGAGAAAGAGATGGCTTCGATACTTGGTACTACAGGAAAGAAGATTCATACGGGCCGTTCGAGAAATGACCAGGTTCTTGTCGACATAAGGCTTTATACGAGGGAGGAAATCGACAAGCTGGCAATGCTGACCGGAAAACTTTTTTCAAGGCTTCAGGCTCTCAGTGACCAGTATAAGGATGTTCTCCTGCCGGGTTATACGCATATGCAGCCGGCAATGCTCTCATCGTTCGGGCTATGGTTCGGGGCTTATGCCGAGTCGCTGTGTGACGATATTCTGTTGCTCTGCACTGCACGTGAAATGAATAACCGTAACCCCCTCGGCACAGCTGCAGGCTTCGGAACTACTCTGCCCCTCAACAGAAAGCTTACATCGGAATTACTTGAATTTGATGATCTCCTGTACAACTCCGCCTATGCAAGCCTCAGCAGAGGGAAGGTTGAAATGGCAATAGCATCGGCACTGGCTTCGCTGGCACAAACACTCTCGCGTTTTGCCATGGATATATGCTTGTATATCAGTGCCGAGTACAGATTCATCGATTTTCCGGATGAATATGTAACTGGCTCGAGCATTATGCCCCAGAAAAGAAACCCTGATGTATTCGAACTGATAAGGGGAAGATCGAATATCATACAGACACTCCCGGGCCGTATAGCAATGCTTATTTCGAACCTCCCCTCAGGATATAACCGCGACCTTCAGCTTCTGAAGGAGATAATTTTTGATGCCTTTGAAGACCTTTCGGAATGCATCGAAATCATGTTATTGATGCTGAGGAATATTAAAGTCAGAAGGAACATCACCGAAAACCCTCTTTACAACACAATTTTCAGTACCGAAGAGGTGAACCGTCTCGTTAAGGAAGGCATCCCCTTCAGGGACGCTTATAAAGCCGTTGCCGATCTGGTGAAAAATTCATCATTCTCCAGAACATCGGTGAACGATTATGTTCATGAGGGAAGTATCGGGAATCTATGCAACAGGGAGATTGCCGCTATCTTCAATGCAAGGATGAAGTGCTTCAGTAATAAGACTGCATCTGAAATGGCAGAAAAGATGATGTCTTATGTAAAGTAAATTTATCTTTTTGCCTTTTTGATATTATCGATAAACTCGTCGAACAGATAATCGGTGTCGGTAGGCCCTCCGGAAGCTTCGGGATGGAACTGAGTTGAGAAGAAGGGCTTTGTCTTATGCTTCATTCCTTCATTTGTATTGTCGTTTATGTTTATAAAGAGCGGATCCCAGTCTTTACCCAGTGTATTATTATCGACAGCGTAGCCATGATTCTGTGATGTAATATACGCTTTGTTCGTACCAACCTCCAGGACCGGCTGGTTATGGCTTCTGTGTCCGTATTTGAGCTTATATGTATCAGCTCCTGAAGCAAGAGCCATAAGCTGATTTCCAAGGCAGATCCCGAAAACAGGAACAGCTTTGTCAAATGATTTTCTGATATTGCCGATAGTGATGTCACACATCTTCGGATCGCCGGGCCCGTTCGAAAGGAAAAGCCCGTCGTATTCCTCCTGATGATAATCATAATCCCATGGTACACGGATGATTGTAGTGTCCCTTTTAAGGAGGTTCCTTATGATATTATATTTAACTCCGCAGTCAACAAGAATTATCCGGTATTTACCCTTGCCATAGGTTTTCCTGGTTCCGGTGCTTACTTCCGCAACAAGGTTCTTTCTGTTCGGATCGATGAACTCCGTTGATGTACCCACAGGTTCCAGCTTGCCCGGCATTGCTCCTTTTTCGCGTATCCTTTTTGTCAGAGCCCTGGTATCAACACCGTAGATGCCGGGTATATTATTCCTTTTAAGCCATTCATCAAGACTCTCAGAAGCGTTCCAGTGGCTGTATTCAAAAGAATAGTCAGAGACAATGAGTCCCGAGATATGTATGGATGATGATTCATAGAACCTGTACAGATCATTTTCCTCATTTCGGGCGGGAGCTCCGTAATTTCCGACCAGCGGGTAGGTAAGACACAACAGCTGGCCCCTGTATGACGGATCGGTAAGACTTTCCGGATAACCGGTCATAGCCGTATTGAACACAACCTCGCCGGCTGCTGCCACAGGCGAACCGAATGACCTGCCATGGTATTCCGTTCCGTCTTCGAGTGTCAGTTTCACTTTTATTCTGTCGGTCATTATTTCTTTGCTTTTTGTACACAATTTTTCTAAGGTTCAGGCTATGCCGGTCTTAGTTCCTTTATTGCTTTTTCGATCTTTTCCATTGCTTTTGCCAGAGTTGACCTGGGAGCTCCAAGGTTCATACGCATGAAGCCTTCTCCTCCCGGTCCGAACCTTGATCCTTCACTTAGTCCGACACCGGCTTTCTCTACAAAGAACCTTTCCAGTTCTTCTCCATTCATGGAAAGGCTTCTGCAGTCGAGCCATATCAGATATGTGGCTTCAGGCCTTACAGGTATTATTTCGGGGATGAGTTCCCTGAAATATCCGCTCACAAAAGATACGTTTTCATTTATATATAACATCAACTCGTCGACCCATTCAGCACCTTCCTGCGAGTAGGCAGCCATGGAAGCCGTATTACCGAAGATGTTGCCGTTGCCAATATGCAGGTTGTCTGTTTTTCTTGCAAAATACTTTCTTAAAACCGGATTGGATATGATGACTGTAGAGGTTGAAAGTCCGGCCAGGTTGAAAGTTTTGCTGGGAGCGATACATGTAACTGTTATATCCGAAATTTCATCCGAGAGACTTGCAACAGGAGTATGTCTGAATCCGGGCAGGACAAGATCGGAATGTATTTCATCTGACAGTATAAGGATCTTTCTCTCAAGACATATATCCGCAATGGCTCTCAGTTCTTCCGGCAGCCATGCTCTTCCTGCCGGATTATGAGGGTTGGAGATGATGATCATGCTGGTATTGTCGGGCAGGTCCTTTTTCAGGGAATCGATATCCATTGTCCACCTTCCCTCATTTTCAGCAAGACGGTTGTTGAATAAAACACGTCCGTGAGCCTCGACTGCCGGGAAGAATGGCATATATACCGGAGGCTGGACTATTACGTGGTCGCCCGGACGGGTAAAAACCAGTGTTGAAATATTTAGTGCCGGGACAATTCCCGGACAGAAGACAATCCATTCCGGGTCAACCTGCCAGTCAAACCTTTTCTTAAGCCACCATGTTATTGACCCGAAATATGAAGCGGGACGGAATGAATAGCCGAATATCCCGTGCGCAGCACGTTCACTGATCCTGTCGGTAATGAAGCCCGGGGTCCTGAAATCCATGTCGGCAACCCACAATGGAATAATATCTTTCCTGCCAAAGGTCTTCTCCCTGAGATCATATTTTATACAATCTGTTCCTTCCCTTGCGATCTCTTCATCGAAATTCCACTTCATCGGTATGACTATAACTTCAGGGGCTCAAAGATAAACATTAATAGTGAAGAACCTTCTTGCATGACTCAGGCATAGCTTAAACGAGTAAATTTTTAGCATTTTCTTTACACCTGCCATATTTTCAATAATTTTATTACTTTTATGGGCAGTTTTGAAAGGTGTTTCATTAAATGAATATTATATGAAAAAGACAGTTGCAATACTTATCATGCCACTGATCCTTGCAGGTTTTTCGGGTATGACGGGCTGCAGGCAGAGTGCCGAAAAAAAGGAACAAAAGAAAATCGAACTGAAGCAGGTTGAGTCTCTGGAACAAAAAATAGAAGAGAATGTATACCCTCTTCCAACTTCGGCAGAAGTGATAAAGATGCTTTCAGAACTTGAGGTGGGATATCAGTTCGGCATATCAAACCCTGTTGAAAATGCATCCAAATATATTACCAGCACTTCCAGGGCAATCAACATGGGTGTTTTTGGAGCCGACCTGAGCTATTGCACTATCTATAACATAAACCAGGAAGTTATAAACTATCTTAACGCCATCAGGACGCTTGCCAACGAACTAAATATGTCGAAGATATATGACGAAACTCTGTATGACAGGATAAAAGACAACTTCGACAACAAGGACGAGCTGGTAAACCTCCTGACTAATGCTTTCAATGAGACTTATGCTTATCTCAGCGAGAATGACCAGCAATCGCTGGCCCTCCTCGTGGTTGGTGGAGCCTGGGTTGAAGGTATGTACCTCACCTGTAACGTTTCTGAGGCTGCTTACCAGGTAGCGGGAATATCCAGGAATCTTCTTGAACAGAAGAAATCTTTCGACCTTTTCATTGAAGTAACGAAAGAATATGAAACAGACCCTGCAATCAGCGATTTTCTGAAGAAGCTCGAGCCTGTACGGGAAGTTTACAAGGGCCTTGAATCGAGTCTTACAATGCAGAATATTATCGATATCACCAATGCCATTAATCAGGTAAGGGCAGAAATTGTAAAGTAAGATATTACATCATTAACGACCGCAAAGCCTTTACTTTGCGGTCTTTTTTTCTGTGTACGACATATGAGGGAATCCGTTCTTCTGGCGCTGATACATATTTTTGCCATTGTTTCCACCGTAAATCCCGTTGGCATTACATCCCGTGGCAGGAAAATACTGCGCAGCTACCTGAGACGCTATCTTAACAGAGAACTTGAGGAAGAATACTATGCTCTATTTGAGAACAATCTTGAGTTTTATTCAAACGAGCTGAAAAGCATTGACAAGTCTGAACTTGCCGATGAGGATTCCCTGATTTCCTTCCAGATAACAAACATATGCCGTCAGATAAAGAAAGGACTCTTCCTTGAGGAAAGAATGCTTGTATTTCTTCAGCTTCTCGAATTTGCCTTCGAAGACAGGGATATGTCGGAGCAGGAGAAGAATATAATCGACATTGTAGCCCGTACCTTTAACATACCTCCGAAGGAATATGACAATGCTTCTGCCTTCATGATTGGAAGAGTTTATGATGAGGTTTCTCCGGAATGCCTTCTTGTGATTGAAGACGACAAGCCGGAACAGCAGGTGGAAGGATCATTCAAGAATTATGACAAATGGCAGCACCTGAAGATCAAAGGATTCCGGGGCCAGCTCTTTGTATTACATATTGAAAGTACCGGCTCCCTTCTTCTTACTTACGACGGTCCTCTTGCACTCTATTTCAAGGGTAGGGATGTGATAGCCTGCCGTCCTTACCTCCTCGAAAGAGGTGTTAACATCAAAGGCGTAGGGATAGAACCTATATATTATTCGCGAATATATAAGGCATTCATTTTTGGCAGCAAAAGGGAGAAGGTCGTTTTTGAAGGCCATGATATTGAATACCACTTCAGGAATTCCGACAATGGTGTTCAGAAAATGAATTTCAGGGTTGAGTCGGGGAACATGATCGCCATTATGGGTGGAAGCGGTGTCGGAAAGACTACAATGCTGAACCTGCTCCACGGGAAGATCAAACCCACATCGGGCAACCTGTATGTAAACGGTTACGATATTCATGAAGATTCTGAGGAAATAAAAGGACTGATAGGTTATGTTCCGCAGGATGACATGCTGATAGAGGAACTGACAGTCTATCAGAACCTCTACTATAATGCGCGACTTTGCTTCGGCGATTATACCGAAGAACAGCTGAATGAAACGGTGCTTAAAGTGCTTGCTGATCTCGATCTTTTCGATATCAGGGATTTGCAGGTGGGGGATCTTCTAAACAAGAAAGTCAGCGGAGGACAGCGGAAGAGACTAAACATCGGACTTGAGCTGATGCGCGGACCGGTAGTACTCTTTATTGATGAACCTACCTCCGGTTTGTCTTCTTTTGATTCCGAGAAGGTTATGAGCCTGCTTAAGGACCTGTCTCTTGCCGGGAAACTGGTTTTTGCCATTATTCACCAGCCTTCGTCAGATATTCTTAAAATGTTTGACAGGTTATGGCTGCTCGACAAGGGAGGGTATATGATATATGACGGGGATCCCGTTGAGGCCCTGGTTTATTTCAAGACAGAAACATCACAGGCTAATGCTACGGAAAGCGAATGCCCCAACTGCGGGAATATTGATACCGATAACATCCTAAAGATAATCGAGGTAAAAGTCATCAACAACGAAGGATTACCCGGGAATGAACGCCAGGTAAGCCCCAGGGACTGGTACGACCGTTACAGGAGGAAGATGATGCCATCATTGCCGGAAAAACCTGCAAAAACCGATGTTGCTCCAAGCAATTTCAGAGTGCCGGGGAAATCGGAACAGATAACGACCTTCATCAGGCGGAACATTACGAGGAAGCTCGCCGACAGGCAATACCTGACAATAAACCTCATGGAGGCTCCGCTGCTGGCATTCATTCTTGCATACATCTCCAAATATCTCGATAATGGCAACTATCTCTTTTCTACCAATATAAACTACCCGGTTTTTCTTTTTATGGCTGTTATTGTAGCACTGTTCATGGGGCTTACTGTTAGTGCGGAAGAAATATTCAGGGACAGAAAAATTCTTGAAAGGGAAAAATTCCTTAATCTAAGCCGTCTCAGTTATCTGATCTCGAAGATAAATTTCCTTTTTGCCCTTTCAGCCATTCAGACCTTATCCTTCATACTGGTGGCATCACTGATCCTTGAAGTAAGAGGAATGCTTTTCAGCCAGTGGCTTATATTGTTTTCGGTAGCATGTTTTGGCAACATCCTGGGACTTAACATATCGGCAGGTATGCGAAGTGCTGTCAGCATTTACATCCTCATTCCCCTCCTTCTGGTTCCGCAATTGATTCTCGGTGGGGCGATGATCAAATTCGATGATCTCCATCAGGCATTCAGCCGTAAGGTCTATGTCCCTGTAATTGGAGATGTAATGGCAACGAGATGGGCCTATGAAGCGTTGTGTGTCGAACAGTTTAAAAGCAACAGGTTTGAGGAACCTTTTTTTGAGTACGATATGAGACTCAGCCAGAATGAATGGAATGCTTCATTTCTGATCCCGATGTTAAAGGTCAAGGCCGAGGAATGCACAGTCGCAGGTAAAGACCCGGAATACCGTGAGTATTCAGAGAACAACCTGGTAAAGCTGAACTACCACATTAATGATCTGGCAATGAAAACCGGGATCAGTCCCGGTGACTGGTTCACGGATCTGAATTACGATAACTACAGCGAAATAGTTGGTGATGAAGCCAGATCGTGGCTCGACAGCCTGAGAATTGCTATCAGGACAGACACCAGGGTATGGTCGGCCAGGCGTGATTCTGTGTATGAGGCAAGAGCTGCAAGTATGGGAGAAGGGAGACTATTACGTCTGAGGGAGACCGATTATAATGACCGTCTTGCCGATATTGTACTCAACAGATTGGCAACCAGCAAGATATATGAGTCTGAGAAAAAGCTCATTCAGAAAGCAGATCCTGTTTTTATGCCGCCGGTTTCAAAAATCGGAAGAGCTCATTTTTTTGCGCCATTCAAACAATTGGGAAATATGAAAGCAGGAACCCTGATATTCAATGTTGCCATGATATGGATCATGACGTTCTTCCTGTTTGTCACTCTTTATTTCAACATATTGAAACGTTTTATCGTTCTTCTTGAAAGACTTAATCTTCCTCTCTGGCGTAAATTTGGCAGAGATCTTCTCTTCCGGTAATAATATTAATATCTGAATGGTCTCATGATCAGGGTTCAGGCAAAGAAAAATCTGGGACAGCATTTCCTGAAAGACAGCAAAGTAGCTGCCCGCATTGCAGGTGCCCTTTCATCTGAAGGCTGCTCATCAGTTCTGGAAATAGGACCCGGGAAAGGGATGCTTACCCGTTTTCTGATTGAAAGGAATTTTACCGACTTCAGGGTAATAGAAATAGACAATGAATCGGTGCATTATCTGATGAACGGCTACCCAGGTCTGAATGTCATCAGAGGTGATTTTCTCAAGATGGATATTGAGAAGTCATTTCCGGGAACTCTTGCCGTGACGGGCAATTTCCCCTATAATATTTCAACCCAGATCCTCTTCAGGGTATTCGAGAACCGGAACAGGATACCGGAACTATGCGGTATGTTTCAGAAAGAAGTGGCTGAAAGGATCTGTTCCGGTCCGGGAAGCAGGGTTTACGGAATATTAAGTGTTCTCCTTCAGGCATTCTATGATGCGACATACCTTTTCACGGTAGAGCCCGGGGCTTTTGTTCCTCCTCCCAGGGTCAGATCAGGTGTTGTAAGGCTGACACGGAACAATGTGACACAGCTGGATTGTGATGAGAAACTGTTCATCAGGGTGGTAAAGGCAACATTCAACCAGAGGAGAAAGACTCTGAGGAACTCACTCAGGTCGGCTTTCAGGCTTAACAGAGAAGATCATGAATGGGCGTCACTGAGGCCTGAACAACTTTCAGTGGAACAGTTCACTCAACTTACCGGATGGGTAAGCCAAAACCTCATTCTATCCGAATGAATAGCCGATGGCATCGACAGGATTCATCCTCGAAGCCGAATAGGCAGGAGCATAACCGGCCACTATTCCGATCACGCCTGAAATCATTACTGCAAGTACCACGTTTGCGAGGGTCAGATGCATATTCAGATCATAGAGGTAGTTTATAAACAAGGTCGCGATAAAGATCATCATAACACCCAGCAATCCGCCTATGACCGAAAGCATAACCGATTCCGTAAGGAATTCCCACAGTATGAAAAAGCGTTTGGCTCCGAGAGCTTTCTGAATTCCTATTATGTTTGTTCTTTCGCGGACCGAGACGAACATTATATTTGCGATTCCGAAGCCTCCGACAAGAATGGCAAAACCTCCGATAAGCCATCCTCCTATGTTTATACCTGCAAAAACACCTTCAAATCCCTGTGTTATCATGCTGGCTTTATTGATAGAAAAATTTTCCTTTTCTTCAGGTTTCAGACGGCGGGCTGCTCTGAGCACCATCACAACCTCTTCTGTAAGTTCCTGAACTGCAACACCTTCCTTGGCCTTTGCCATGATTACGGAATTCAGGAAATTGCTTCTCATGTTAATGAAACCCTTCCCGAAGTTAAAAGGGATGGCTGTCAGCTCATCCATACCGCTATCGCTTATACCTCCTTTACCTTCCCTTTTAAAAACACCTATAACATGTGTTTTATGGCCTCCAATGATAATCTGTTTTCCCACCGGATCGATATTTTCAAAAAGACGCCTGGCTACTTCATATCCCAATATTGCAACATTCTTTCCCGAAGCCGATTCTTCAGGTGAAAAATACCTGCCCTTTTCAATCTCAAACGAACGGAGATTCTCAAATTCATGGGTTACGGCAACCACTCCGGCATCGCTGGCCTGGTTCTGCCTGTATTTAATAGTCTGGGGCTGGAATACATAAAAACAAACCGATTCGGTTTTCTCAGATTTTTCCCTTACAGCCTTGTAGTCATCTGTGGAGATGGCCGGCCACGAAATTATATCCCACCATTCGAGGTTAGGATCAAATGACCAGGGCCACTTCTGGACATAAACAACATTATCGCCAAGGGTGGCTATCGAATCGCGTATCGATTTTTCCATCCAGTCGATGACTGTAAAAACAGATATTATCGAAAAGATTCCAATGGTAATTCCAAAAAGCGAGAGAAAAGTCCTTAATTTATTGACCACTATTGAGTTAACAGCGAAAAGGTAACTCTCTTTCAACATTCTAAGAAACATCCTCATGATCTCTCTCGCAGGAATTTTGAGGTTCAAAGATAAGAAAAATCGGATGCCCTGAAGAACCTTTCTTCAATATTTACGAAATGCTTATAATCATATTTACGTTTATTGGCGATTGTAAAAAAATTAATACTTTTAATCGCCTAAAAATTACATGTCTTTCAATCAAAACTACAGGCAATGAATGATAAGAAAATCAGGAGTGCCCTGATCTCTGTTTATTACAAGGACGGACTTGATGTTCTGGTTAAAACTCTTCATGAACTCGACGTTACAATATGGTCGACAGGAGGCACTTACAGTTTTATTAGTAACCTGGGAATCCCGGTATTGAAAGTGGAAGATCTTACAACTTATCCATCCATACTGGGAGGAAGGGTCAAAACACTTCATCCGTCGGTCTTCGGTGGCATCCTTGCCAGACGTGATGTCGATGAAGACCTTGCCCAGCTCGCCAGCTACAAAATACCCGAAATTGACCTTGTAATAGTTGACCTGTATCCTTTCGAAGAGACAGTCAGAAGCGTTAATGATGAATCTGAAATAATTGAAAAGATAGATATCGGAGGCATTTCACTGATACGGGCAGCTGCTAAAAATTATAATGATGTTCTCGTTGTCGCAGCTAAGGATCATTATCCGGTTCTCCTGCAGATCCTGAAAGACAAACAGGGTGTTACCACACTTGAGGAAAGACGGCATTTTGCAGCAATGGCATTCAGCATCTCTTCCGGTTACGATACAGCTATTTTTAAATATTTCAATGAGAAAGAGGGATTAGAAGTATTCAGGGAAAGCATAAGTAACACATATACATTAAGATACGGAGAGAACCCCCATCAAAAAGGGATATTTTTCGGCAACCCGGGGAAGCTCTTCGATAAGTTGCACGGGAAGGAGATCTCTTACAACAATTTCCTTGACATAGAATCGGCTCTTGGTCTCATTGACGACTTTTCATCTTCCACGGTGGTCATTATAAAACACAATAATGCATGTGGTGCAGCCTCAAGGGAAGACCTTACCGAAGCCTGGCTGGCGGCCCTGGCCTGTGATCCCGTATCGGCTTACGGAGGCGTGATAGCAACAAATGTTAAAATTGATGAGCATGCTGCATCAGAAATCGACAAAATATTCTTCGAAATTATCATTGCTCCGGGATATTCTGAAGAGGCACTGGAGATACTCAGACATAAAAAGAACAGGATCATTTTGTCGCGGAAGGAGACCGTAAAAAGCGGATTCAGTTACCGGTCCCTTCTTAACGGTGTCCTCTGGCAGGAGAGAGATCTGCGTACTGAATCGGAGGAAGACATGAAGACAGTTACGGTGAGGGAACCGGAAGCCTCAGAGATCAGGGATATGATCTTTGCAAACAAGATAGTAAAGCATAGCAAATCGAATTCAATTGTACTGGCTAAAAACAATCAGCTGTGTGCAAGCGGTGCCGGACAGACATCAAGAGTGGATGCTCTCAGACAGGCAATTGAAAAGGCAAAAGCCTTCGGGTTCGACCTCCAGGGATCAGTGATGGCTTCGGATGCTTTTTTCCCTTTTCCCGACAGTGTTGAGATTGCTCATAGTGCAGGCGTAACTGCAATCATACAACCGGGAGGATCGGTGCGTGACCAGGAGTCGGTCGATTATTGCTCCGCCAACGGCGTTGCTATGGTATTTACAGGGATAAGACATTTTAAACATTAATAATAATTCTGAATATTCAATGGGACTATTTTCGTTTTTGACGCAGGAGATTGCAATAGATCTGGGTACAGCAAACACCATCATCATTCACAATGACAAGATCGTTGTTGATGAACCTTCAATAGTAGCTATCGATAAAGTAACCGGAAAGCTCATCGCCATAGGTGAGAGGGCAAGGCAGATGCACGGGAAGACGCACGAGAATATAAAAGTCATAAGACCTTTGCGTGATGGCGTGATAGCTGATTTCAACGCTGCCGAACTGATGATAAGAGGTATGATCAAACTTATCAGCAAAGGATCGCAGCTCTTTGCCCCTTCGCTGAAAATGGTTGTGTGCATACCCTCGGGCAGCACAGAAGTGGAAATACGTGCTGTCAGGGATTCTTCCGAACACGCCGGTGGAAGAGACGTATATATGATATATGAACCTATGGCTGCAGCTATAGGGATCGGCCTTGATGTGGAAGCTCCCGAAGGATCAATGATCATCGATATCGGAGGCGGAACCACCGAAATTGCCGTGATCGCCCTGGGCGGTATTGTCTGCAATAAATCGATAAGGATTGCCGGCGACGGTTTCACTGCCGACATACAGGCATATATGAGACATCAGCACAATATCAAGATCGGTGAAAAAACTGCCGAAGACATAAAAATAGGCGTTGGAGCCGCCCTTCCCGACATCGATGATCCGCCTGCCGATTTTATCGTGCGCGGACCGAATATTATGACAGCTCTGCCAATTGAAATACCGGTTTCGTACCAGGAGATAGCTTATTGTCTTGACAAATCACTTTCAAAAGTTGAGGCTGCCCTTTTGAGCGTTCTGGAACAGACACCTCCGGAGCTCTATGCCGATATCGTTAACAAGGGAATTTATATGGCTGGCGGAGGTTCACTCCTCAGAGGTCTGGCCAGAAGATTTTCAGATAAGATAAACATAAATTTCAATGTGGTTGAGGATCCGCTTCATGCTGTTGCAAGAGGTACAGGAGTGGCCCTTAAAAATGTCGATAAATTTCAGTTCCTTATGAGATAGCCAGAGCCCGTGAATGAGAAACCTGCTTAATTTCCTTTCGAAATATAATAACCTGTTAGTATTTATTTTACTTCAGATAATCGCAATTTACCTTCTGAGCACGGCTAACGATTATCATAATACACAGATGGTGAAGGGAATAAGAAGGCTGACCATCGGTATCGAAAAAAGGATTTCAAATGCCAGAACTTATTTTCAACTCCGCGAAATAAGCAGGCTGATGGCAGTAGAAAATTCTTCTCTGAGAACACGCCTGGAACGTTTATCGGGTGAAACAGAAAAGCCTTTCTTTTCAGTTACCGATACAGTCTTTAACCAGCAGTATACATTTACTCACGCTGAGGTGATAAACAATTCAGTCAACAGGCAAAAAAACTTTTTCACCATCGACAGGGGAAGGAGGCAGGGGATGCTACCCGATATGGCAGTAACAGAAGGTGACCATATAGCCGGAATAATAGTAGGCTGTTCCGATAATTATTCTGTCGTGATGTCCCTTCTCAACCTTGATTTCAGGGTCAGCGCCAGACTCAGATCGACAGGATATTTCGGATCAATGACATGGGAGGGCAGGGACCCATATCACGTGGTCCTGTCTGAAATACCCCAGCACGTAACTTTCGGCGTTGGAGATACTGTTGAAACAACAGGTTATTCAACAATCTTCCCTGAAGGTATCATAATAGGCACCGTAAGCGGATTTGAAAAAACCGGAGGAGATTTTTACCGTATCGACGTTGCCATTTCGACCGACTTCAGAAGACTCAGGCATGTAACGGTCGTGGGAAACCTTATGAAAGAGGAACAACTGGAACTTGAAAATCAATACCAATGATCAACAGGATCATACGACTGGGACTTATCTTTATCATCCTGCTTTTACTGCAGGTCCTCTTCTTCAATAATATTCAGTTCAGCGGATATGTAAACCCTTATGTTTACATCATGTTCATCCTTCTTCTCCCTGTTGAGATACCCGCATGGCTCCTTCTGATCCTGTCCTTTCTTACAGGTGCTGTCATGGACCTTTTCTCTGGCACATTGGGGATGCACGCCTCCGCTACCCTGGTAGCAGGATTTGTCAGACCTTATGTTCTAAGAATAACCTCACCCAGAGACGGGTATGAAGCAGGAGCAAATCCCTCAATGCTCGTCTATGGTCTGAAATGGTTCCTTATTTATGCTTCATTAATTATTTTTATTCATCATCTGGTCCTTTTTTATATTGAAGTTTTCAGATTTACCGACTTCTTCAGGACGCTCCTCAGGGTGATACTTAGTTTTGTGTTCTCCCTTTCTTTTATTGTACTGCTTGAGTATATTCGAAAAGGAAAATAACCTACGGTCATGAAGGATATTTATACAAACCGCAGGTACATCATAATTTCATTTGTAATTCTGGCATCAGTTGTATTGCTGGTGAAGCTTTTTTTAATACAGGTGGTCGATGACACATACAGGCTGTCGGCTGAAAACAATGTTCTCAGGTATGTAACCCAGTACCCGGCACGCGGACTTATTTTCGACCGTAACGGAACCCTGATGGTATCAAACCAGGCTGCCTACGACCTTATGGTAGTTCCGGCCCAGACAGGCAGGATGGACACGGCAAGATTCTGTAATGAACTTGGCATCACAATCGACTATTTCAACGATAGACTTAAGGCTGCAAAAAACTATAACAGGAGGTCACCTTCCGTATTTCTGAAGCAGATATCTGCCGAAACATACGCTGGTTTCCAGGAGAAAATATTCATGTACCCCGGCTTTTATGTTCAGCCCAGAACACTAAGAAAATATTCCAGGCCCGTGGCGGCACATCTGCTCGGGTACATCAGTGAGGTTGATGAGACAACAATTGCAGCTGATCCCTATTACAAAATGGGTGATTATATCGGGAAACTGGGGATTGAAGAAGCTTATGAAAAGGAATTAAGGGGTAAGCGCGGAGTGAAGATCTACCTGGTAGATGTTTTCAGTCGGGTGAAAGGTTCTTACTCTGACGGAAAGATGGATACGCTCGCGGTACAGGGTACAGATATTACGGCCTCTGTCGATTATGATCTTCAGGAGTACGGAGAAATGCTTATGCAGAATAAAACCGGAAGCATAGTCGCTATTGAACCCGGAACAGGAGAAATTCTTACACTGGTATCTTCACCCGGATATGATCCTTCGTTACTTGTAGGGCGTGTTCGTTCACAGAACTATGCCGGGTTACTGTCGGACACGGTGTTCAATCCATTGTTTAACAGGGCCTTTATGGCTTCATACCCGCCGGGATCAACTTTCAAGCCGATTAACGGACTGATCGGATTGCAGGAAAAAGTAATCGTGCCCGAAACTGAATTCGGCTGCAGCAATGGATATTTGTTTGTAGGGTGTCACAGCCACAGGTCGCCCCTCGATCTCAAAGATGCCGTAGCAAACTCGTGCAATTCATATTTTTGTCAGACCTTCAGGAGGATACTCGAAAATCCTTCATACGCTTCCATTCCCGAAGCTTTTAATAAATGGAGGAACTATCTTGAAGAGTTTGGTTTCGGTAAAAAACTGGGAACGGAATTCCCTAATGAGCTGAATGGTATTCTTCCGACTACAGGATATTATGACAGATACCATGGTCAGGGCGGATGGAAAGCCCTGACAGTGATCTCTCTGGCAATAGGTCAGGGAGAAATCGGAACAACCCCTCTCCAGATGGCAAATATGACAGCAGCAATTGCTAACCGTGGATACTATTATGTTCCCCATATCGTTAAGGCTATTGGAGAAGGAAAAAATATCGATGCAAGGTTTACGGAAAAGCATAGCATCAGCATCGACTCAGCCAACTTTGAGCAAATTGTTCTGGGTATGGAACTGGCTGTTAACGGTGGTGCCGGATCAACCGCCAGGATAGCAGCGATTAATGACATAGTGGTCTGCGGCAAAACAGGTACTGCCGAGAATCCTTTCGGAGAGGATCATTCAGTCTTTATTGCCTTTGCCCCGAAAAACAACCCCCGGATAGCTATTGCTGTTTATGTCGAAAACGCAGGTTTCGGAGCTACCTATGCTGCCCCTGTGGCAAGCCTGATGATAGAGAAGTACCTGAAAGGAAATGTTGCCATGAACAGGAAATGGCTGGAGGACCGGATGCTGAAACTAAATCTTACAGATTCAATACCTGAAGTTGAAACGCAGAATTAATATATGGAAAGGGACCGACAAAATAACGGTCTTGCTCTTCCTGGTAATGGTGATCATGGGCTGGTTCAATATTTATGCTGCTGTCTACAATGAAGAGCATAAGGAAATATTTGATTTCACTCAGCGTTACGGTAAACAGTTCATCTGGATCATCGCAACCCTTGTTTTGGCTGCCTTCATTCTGCTTGTCGACAGCAGGTTTTACTTCTTTTTTGCATACTTCATTTATGCAGGCCTGATGTTTCTGCTTCTTCTGGTTCTGGTACTGGGAACAGAGATAAATGGCGCAAGGTCCTGGTTTGAATTTGGAAATATAAGCTTTCAGCCATCAGAATTTGCGAAATTCGGAACAGCTCTTGCGCTGGCAGGCTACCTCAACCACCGGAAACAGGAATTAATCAGGCTGAATGTTTTTATTTCAGCTGTCGGAATAATATTATTACCGGCCCTGCTAATTGCTCTTCAGCCCGATATGGGCTCTACAATAGTGTACTTTGCATTCTTCATTGTACTTTTCCGTGAAGGGATGAATCCATTTGTACTGGTTTCGGGGATACTTATGATAATCCTTTTTTTCCTTACCCTGCTGGTTGATAATCTCTATCTTACAGCGGGACTTATAATCGTGGCAATTCTTGTTTCTCTGTACCCTGTCAGGAGTTTCAGAGACAGGATCAGGGGCCTGGCAATTATTGTGATCACCGGAGGATTGCTCTTTCTTCTTGATCATTTTCTGATCAAGGCTCTCGGAGAGGAGATGGTATTGCTTATCACAGTAATCCTCGCCGGAATACCTTTAGGGTACTATATTTTCACCAGGAAGGCAGTAGCCCTTATGGTAATCTACTTTTTTCTCCTGGGAAGCATTCTGTATATTAACGTCGTGGATTATTCGTTCAATAATATTTTAAAACCTCATCAGAAGGAAAGAGTGGAGATAATGCTGGGAATAAAATCCGATCCCCACGGAACAGGATATAATGTCAACCAGTCGATGATCTCTATCGGGTCAGGAGGTCTTTCCGGAAAAGGATATCTGCAGGGTACACAGACAAAGTTCAAATTTGTCCCGGCACAGAGTACCGACTTCATTTTCTGTACGGTGGGCGAGGAGTGGGGCTTTGTCGGCAGCTTTACTGTTATAGGCCTCTGGCTCATGCTGCTGCTGAGGCTGATCTTTTTAGCGGAGCGCCAGCGGTCAGTCTTCTCAAGGGTATATGGCTATGGAGTTGTAGCCGTCCTGTTTACACATTTTTTTATCAACATTGGAATGGCAATAGGACTTGTGCCTGTCATAGGTATACCACTGCCTTTTTTCAGTTATGGAGGAAGCTCCCTGTGGGGATTTACTATCCTTCTCTTCATTTTCTTAAGGCTCGATGCGAGCCGGACAGAATATCTTCTGTGATCAGAAGGGGATCTTGATCCTGTGTGATATCTCTATGCCGAATTCTCCTTCCACATAATCGATCAGCTGAGGAAAAAACTCCAGGAAGTCTTCCTGCAGTGAGGAATAGTTTTTTTTAAGTGCCCTGATCGCAAATCTGGTCTCTGCTGGCAGCGTTGTTCTTTTACTAAGTGTTTTCAGCACATTTCTTATTCCGTTTATTGTCTGGTAGGATTCTATCCAGTTGTTAATTATGAAAAAAGGCATCATCTCCTGAACCTGCTTTGGCAGGATTTCATAATTGTTGACAAGGGCCCTGTAGAAATTGTAAGTCACACTCTCGAGAGGCCTTCTCGAAAAGAAATCCCATTCTCTTGTCAGAAAATGATCATAGATGATGTCGGTGACGACACCTGCATATTTATAGTATTTTTTTGAAAAGAAGATCTTGCTGCGGTGAACCACAGGATGACTGTCGGTAAAACTGTCGATATGGCGGTGAATTATTATCCCTTTTCTGACAAGGTCGGGATATTTCAGATAATCACGTCCTTTGACATAATCACCGATGTAATTGCCAATTATTATTTTCTCGGAATCACCTGAAAGATATATGTGAGCGAGGACATTCATTATTTAAAAATTCCCTGAAACACGCGGATTTTAAGTCTGCAAATTATACATTTGTTGATTCATTTTAAAATGTATTTGGTATCTAACTAAAATATTTTGATAAATAACAGCAAGGAGGATTTATGTCTAAAAGAAATGTCGTCATCATTGGTGCGGCGGGTAGGGATTTTCATAATTTCAATACCTGCTTCAGGGATAATGAAAATTATAATGTAGTAGCTTTCACAGCGGCGCAGATTCCGGATATCGACGGAAGGAAATACCCCGGGGAACTGGCCGGAAGGCTTTATCCTGAGGGGATCCCTATTTTCGCCGAGCAGGATCTGCCCGAAATAATAACGAAATACAAAGTTGATGATTGTGTCTTCTCCTACAGTGATGTGACATATAATAAAGTTATGTCGGTGAGTGCCATTGTCAATGCTGCAGGCGCAAATTTCATGCTTATGGGGCCGGGCCCGACAATGATTAAGAGTGAAAAGCCGCTTATTGCCGTCGGTGCAGTCAGAACAGGATGTGGCAAAAGCCAGACGTCGAGGAGGGTCATTGAGATCCTTATGGCAAAGGGACTTAAAGTGGTTGCGGTCAGGCATCCTATGCCCTATGGAGACCTGTTTGCCCAGAAAGTTCAACGTTTTGCAACTATCAGCGATCTTGAAAAACACAAGTGCACGGTGGAGGAGATGGAAGAATATGAACCGCACGTTGTTCGCGGGAATGTGATATATGCAGGAGTCGATTACGAAGCCATCCTGAGGCAGGCAGAGAAAGACCCGGGAGGCTGCGACGTGGTGGTATGGGACGGAGGTAACAATGATTTTCCCTTCTATAAACCCGACCTGATGATAACAGTTACCGATCCCCACAGGGCAGGTCATGAACTTCTGTATTATCCCGGAGAAGTAACACTCAGGCTGGCTGACGTGGTCATAATTAATAAAATAGACACCTCAGCTCCCGGAGATGTGCAGACAGTCAGGAACAGTATTGAGAAAGTCAATCCGGATGCAATCGTGATCGACGGAGCTTCACCAATTAAGGTTGATGACCCATCGGTTATCAGAGGTAAAAAAGTGCTTGTTGTTGAAGATGGCCCCACACTCACTCATGGTGAGATGAAGATCGGTGCCGGTGTTGTGGCAGCCCGTAAGTTCGGAGCTGAGGCTCTGGTAGACCCCAGACCCTATACCGTCGGACGACTTACCGAGACTTTCCGGCTCTATCCTGATATAGGCACACTGCTTCCTGCTATGGGCTACGGTGAACAACAGTTGCGCGACCTTGAAACAACCATAAACAATACAAAATGTGACAGCGTGATAGTTGCCACACCTATCGATCTGGCCAGGATCATAAAGATAAATAAACCCAATACCAGAGTATATTATGATCTGCAGGAAATAGGCAAACCCGACCTTTCGGAGGTTCTCGGCGATTTTATAAAGAAATACGGACTGGGAACCGCCAGGTAACTATCTCCTTACCCTGGCATTTCCTTTCCAGATGCTCCATACCTGTTCCTCGTCGGCCGGTTCTCCGTAGTCGGTTACTACCGTTGTTGCCAGAGCACCTGTGGCCCATCCGAACTGTATCCATTTTTCGGGTTCCCAACCCTTAAGGATACCGTACAGTAAGCCTCCCACGAATCCGTCGCCACCGCCTATCCGGTCGAGAACATGGATTTCGCGTGGTTCAACAACATGCCAGTTTTCACCTTCCAGCATGATAGCTCCCCACAGGTGCTCATTGGTGCTGATCACCTGCCTCAGGGTTGTCCCGAATACAGAAGCACCGGGATATCTTTTCTTGACCCTGGTTATCATCTCCTTGAAGCTGCCGATCTTTGAAGCCAGATCTTTTCCTCCTTCTTCAGGACCCTGTATCCCCAGACAGAGCTGAAAATCTTCCTCGTTGCCAACCAGGATATCTGAAATTGAGGCTATCTCACTGAAGGTTTGTGCAAGTTCTTTCTCCCTGTTCTTCCAGAATGAAGCCCTGTAATTAAGATCGAAGGAAATACGGGTACCGTATTTTTTTGCAGCCCGTGCCAGTTCAAGACAGAAGTTGCTCGTTTCAGGCGAAAGTGCTCCGATCAGTCCTGAGAGATGCAATATCTGAACTCCTTCCTCCCCGAACAGCCTGTCAAGATCAAAATCTTTGACGTTGAGTGTCCTTCCTACTTCACCGGCCCTGTCGTTCTGAACCCTCGGGCCGCGCGAACCGTATCCGGCGTCGGCAATATTGAACTGATGGCGGTAACCCCAAGGACCACCCTGTTCAACCTCCACACCCTCGTATGCCATGTGGCGTCCGGCAAGGTTGTCCTTGATCATCCGTGCTATCGGACTTTCTTTAACAAAAGTGGTCAGCACTTTCACCGGAAGTCCTAAAAAAGATGATACACTTGCCACGTTCGACTCGGCACTGGAGACATGCATCATGAACATGTTGCTGCAATGAACAGGCTGACTGTTAACGGGGGTAATTCTTACTCCCATGCTGGTCGGGACTACCAACGACCATTTGAATTCTTTTCTGAGTTCTATTTTCATACAGTTTATTGTTAATTATAAATATTCCTGTTAGATGGTAAGACAGACCCGGTCTCTCAATGCATAAGTCTTTCCCCGAGTTTTTTCCCTGCCTCTTCAAAGCCCGGCTTGCTGAGAAGTGCAAACATGTTTTTCTTGTAAGCCTCCACTCCGGGCTGGTCAAAAGGATTTACATCGAGTATATATCCGCTTATTGCACATGCAAGTTCGAAAAAGTAAATAAGCTGCCCGATGTAATACTCGTTTAGTGCCGGGACATCTATCTTTATTACGGGAACACCGCCATCGTTGTGTGCAAGTATGGTCCCTGATTCAGCCGAACTGTTAACTTCCGAAAGTCGCTTTCCTGCCAGATAGTTTATTTCGTCCGAATTTTCCTTCTCTTCACGAATGATAACCTTCCCTGAAAAATTTTTTACCGAGATCATCGTCTCGAAGATCATTCTCTGTCCTTCCTGAATATACTGACCGAGAGAATGAAGATCTGTTGTGAAATCAACGGAGGAGGGAAAAATTCCTTTTCCATCCTTACCTTCGCTTTCACCATAAAGCTGCTTCCACCATTCAAGTAAATAGTGAAGCCGGGGAGTAAACCCTGCAAGTATTTCCACCGGTCTGCCTGACTGAAGCAGAAGATTTCTTGCTGCAGCGTAAAGGAGAGAGGGATTGGTTGAGCAATTATGATTATTTCTTGTTATTTCAGCCATAGCCTGTGCTCCTCTTACCAGTTCTTTTATATCGGTGCCGCTGACTGCAACAGGAAGGAGACCTACAGGTGTAAGGACAGAATAACGACCACCAATGTTGTCGGGTATAACGAAAGTCTCATACCCGTTCAGTTCCGAAAGTGTCCTCAGTGCACCTTTTGAACTGTCGGTGATTGCAATAATCCTGTCGGCAGCCTTTCCCTTTCCGATCTTCTTTTCAAGATGATCCCTAATTATCCTGAAGGCAATTGCCGGTTCTGTGGTCGTTCCCGATTTGGATATTACTATTACAGAATAATCCCTGTCGTTGAGAATCTCAAGCAGATCCGACATATAATCTTCACAGATATTCTGTCCGGCATATATGATATCATGGTGCTTCCCTTTTCTGAATGATGAGAAAGAATGTGATACGGCCTCGATTACCGCCCTGGCTCCGAGATATGAACCTCCGATACCTATGACAACTGTAAGGTCGGAAACAGACCTGAGATGTTTTGCTTTCCTTTCTATCCTTTCAATCTGCGGAAGGATGTCGTCGTGCAGGTTAAGCCATCCCAGAAAATCGTTTCCGGGACCTGTCCCGGCATTTAGAGAATCAAGATGCCGGACCGACTGCTGTGCCAGGGCCATTATCTCTTCACTGGAAACGAAATCTCCTGCATTTTTAAGGTTGACGGAAATATTTTCTTTCATATCGAATAAGTATTAATACAACCAGGCTGATATGGCAAAATTAAGAAAAAACCGTCAGGCTTCGTCCTGACGGTTTAAATAATGAGGGAATTATATGTTGTGGATGATGGTTACTTCCTGTTAATGCCACCAGCGCTGGATGATCTGGCATCAACTGTTTCCGGATTTCCTTTGTAATTTATATCTCCTGCACTTGAAGCCCTTGCAACAAGTCTGCCGGTAACAAATATATCCGCATCACCGGCACTTGAAACATTTACATCAGCTTCTTTAACCTTAAGGTTGAAAGCGTTAAGATCGCCGGCACTGCTGAGTCTTGCTTCAAGAAAATCAGCTTCTCCTGTCAGGGTAACATCTCCGGAACTGCTGGCGCTGATATCAATTTCGCTTGTGTAAACCTCAGCTTTGATATCACCTGCGCTTGTGGCCGAGAGTTTCAGCTTACCTGTTTTCAGAGGCGTTATTCCCAATACATCTCCTGCACTGGAGGTTCCTATAAAAGATATCTCCTTCATTGTGACATGCACCTTTTTTTCTTCAGCATCACGTATGTTTGCATCAGTATAAATATGAAGTGTGCCGTTTTTCAATTCAGTGAGTATGTATTCATGAAGGTTTTCATCAGCCTCAACAACGATTGAGTTTTTATCTCCCTGGGAAAGGATCACATCTATCGCCGAACTTGTGCTTACTCCTGTAAAATTATCTGCGTTTCTTTCTTTTTTCACTACATTGCCGTTTCCGTGCACCGTCTTACGCGGCTGACACTCAGCACAACAAAAGATACTCAACGACAAGGCTATTACTGTCAGATACCGGAAATTTTTCATGGTCTTCCTTTTTAGTTTTTTATCAGTTCTCTGATCAAAAGACACCTTTTTGACCTTAACGCTGCATATGTAAAAACAAAACTTCAGGAAATTGTGAAATACAATTCCGAAGTAAGCATTACGCTTGGTTTTAGTTTGTATATTAGTATTCCGAAAGAACCTTCTGAAATGAAAAAACAAAACAGACTATTTATTTTACTGGTACTCCTGATACCAGCTCTTTGCAGTGCACAGGCAGATCCGGAGCTGAAACTATGGTATAAGAAGCCGGCAGCGGTTTGGGAAGAAGCTCTCCCAATAGGGAACGGGCGTCTTGGTGCAATGGTTTTTGGGGCTCCCTCAGTCGATCGTATTCAGTTCAATGAAGAAACCCTCTGGACAGGTGAACCTCATGATTATGCCCACGAGGGAGCATATAAATATCTGGGAGAAATACGGAACCTGCTTTGGCGGGGAAGACAAAAGGAAGCTGAAGATCTTGCCATGAAAGAATTCATGAGTGTTCCTCTCAGGCAGAAAAAATATCAACCTTTCGGAGACCTTTGGATAAGCTTTCCGGGACATCTTCAGGTATCTGATTACATTCGCGAACTGGACCTTTCAACTGCAAGATGCAGAACCAGTTACACGCTGGGCGACACTTCTTATGTAAGGGAATACATAGCTTCATTCCCGGCAAATATGATTGTAGTAAACCTGACATCCAGTAAAAAGAAAGCTCTCACTTTCGACCTTATCCTCAGCTCGCCACATGAAGGTGCCTCTGTCATTGCCACCAGCGATGGTTTTATTACCATGAATGTAAAAGTTAAGGAAGGTGTTCTCAGAGGTTGTTCAATGCTGGAGGTGAAACTTAAGGGAGGTGAAATTACTGCGACGGGTACAAACCTGCATGTCGAAAATGCCGATGAAGCTATGTTGAAGCTGGTGGCAGCAACTAATTTTGTGAATCCGCGTTACGTGGAAGGCGATCCTGAGACACTCTGCTCGAAACACCTTGCACTTACAGGAAAGAAATCGTTTAAAAAGATCAGGTCGGAACATGTTGCCGATTACAGCCGGTATTTTAACCGCTTTTCAATTAACCTGGGAACATCGGGAAATGAAAATCTCCCCACCGATGAAAGGATAAGAGAGGTGAACTCCTCAATGGATAATTCTCTGGCAGCTCTTTACGTGCAATACGGCAGGTATCTTCTTCTGGCTTCGAGCCGCGAAGGAACCTATCCTGCAAACCTTCAGGGAATCTGGAATGACAAACTGAATCCTTCTTGGGACAGTAAATATACTGTTAACATAAACACTGAAATGAATTACTGGGCTGCCGAACCTCTTAATATTGCTGAATGTCATGAAGCATTATTCAGGATGCTTGAAGAAATTGTTCCTTCAGGTGAAAAAGTTGCCAGACAACATTATAACGCGAGAGGGTGGGTACTGCATCATAACACTGACCTTTGGCGCGGTGCCGCTCCCATCAATGCTTCAAATCACGGGATATGGCCAACCGGAAGCGGATGGCTGACACATCATCTGTGGGAACATTATCTGTATGCCCCTGACAAAACCTTCCTCTCACAGTCGGCATGGCCTTTAATGAAAGGAGCAGCAATGTTCTATGTCGACTTTCTCATCGAAGATCCCGAAACAGGATGGCTGATATCAACACCATCAAACTCACCCGAAAACGGTGGCCTGGTGGCAGGTCCCACCATGGACCACCAGATCATTAAAAGCCTGTTCAAGGCCTGCATAGAAGCATCAGAGATTCTGGGTCGGGATAAAGAGTTTGCTGATACCCTGAAACAGATGCTTCCACGGATTGCTCCCTATAAAACTGGAAGCTTTGGTCAGCTCCGGGAATGGATGGAGGATAAGGATGACCCCGGAAACAAGCACAGACACGTATCGCATCTCTGGGGTGTTCATCCCGGTAAGGAGATAAACTGGAAGGATAATCCGGAACTGATGGAGGCTGCCAAAACATCCCTTGTCGCCAGGGGTGATGAAGGTACCGGATGGAGCCTTGCATGGAAGATAAATTTCTGGGCCCGGTTCAGGGACGGGAACCATGCATGGAAAATGGTCAGGATGCTCCTGCGGCCACAGGGACAGTCACAGTCTAAGGCAACAGGCGGAGGAAGTTCGGGTGGCGGTTCATATCCAAACCTTTTCGACGCTCATCCTCCATTCCAGATAGACGGTAATTTCGGTGGAGCTGCAGGAATAGTTGAGATCCTGATGCAGAGCCACCTCGATGCAGTCGATATTTTACCTTCACTCCCCGATGATATTCCGGAAGGACAAATAACAGGAATGAGGGCAAGGGGAGGCTTTGAAGTGGATTTTTCGTGGGAAAATGGTAAACTTCAAAATATCAGAGTATTATCAAAATACGGAAATCCTTTATCTGTAAGATATAAAGACAAGTCTTTCTCTGCAGACACGAAAAAAGGACAGGTGCTGAAACTGAACGGCGATCTTAAGGAGATGTAACCTGATAACCGGTAAGTCGGGTTTTATTCATCTGGTTCCGAAAAGCCTGTCGCCGGCATCACCGAGACCTGGCACTATGTAGCCGTCAGGATTCAGCTTTTCATCAAGCCCGGCAAGGTATATCTGAACGTCTGGATGATCCCCTGTAATTCTCTTAACCCCTTCAGGAGCACCTATGATACACACGAGTTTAATATTTACCGCTCCCCGCTCCTTAAGGAAACTGATAGCTGCCGATGCACTTCCTCCTGTGGCAAGCATCGGATCCAGGACCATTACCACGGCTTCAGAGATATTTTCCGGGATTTTGCTGTAATATGTGTTCGGCTGAAGTGTTTCGTGGTCTCTGTAAATGCCAATATGTCCCACCCGTGCCGAAGGTATAAGAGCGGAAATGCCGTTGACCATCCCCAGCCCTGCCCTGAGTACAGGGATCAGCACAATATCATTTGCAAGCTCCTGTGTGGTGCAGGAAGCCATAGGAGTTTGAACTGTTATTTGTTTCACCGGCAGATCGCGTGTGATCTCATAAGCCATAAGCCCGGCTATCTCTTCAAGCGTCTGACGGAATTCCTTCGTATCGGTCTCCGTCCTCCGCAAATGTGTCAGCTTATGTGTTAGTAGAGGATGTTTTAGAAGATTCAGCATCTGTACTGTGTTATTATTCTGATATATCAAAGATATCTAATTTTAACTTTCATGAACATGTTTGGGGGAGACTCTGTATCTAATAGTCATGACACTCGCTGCCTGAGCCGGATTGATTAAGAAAAAACAGCCTCATCCCCTGCATCATTAATCTTTCTTTCTTAACTTTATAGAAACGATAATTATCCTGATTATCTTACAAAAAAATCATTAACATGGATAAGAATGATCTTTCTCACAGAACAGGATGTTCCTGTTGTAACGGACATCTCCATCTAAATCCTCAGGAGCTTTCACGAAGGCAATTCGTAAAAATGACAGGCGCGGGAGCTATCGGAACAATGGCATTGTCGGGTCTTTCATGGGCGACACTGTGTGCCTCGACATCATTTCCTGATATTAAACCACAGCGTCAGCCACTAATTGTCAAACCGGTACTGTCATATGAGGTCCCGGTCAGACGCAGCCAGACAAGCTGGAGAAGCTGGGGCGGAATACAGACAGAAAAGGATGCTTCGGAAGAAATTGGAAGAATAAGCGAAGAACTGAAGCTTCTGTCCTCCAGGGCAGATTTCCCTGTTCAGTTTCTGCCGGTATCAGGCATTAAAAACAAACAGGATATAGAAAATATCAAGGATCTTGAGTCTGCTGATACAATTATTATTTACGCGGCCGGAGGCTGGATGGACCGCTTTGATGTCCTGAACGGTATGGGTAAGAACATTATATTCTTCTGCCGCCACAAGTCAGGTCCTGTTTATCTATGGTACGAAATAATAAGTCCAAGGTACCTCCGCCAGCATAGCGACAACCTTAAAGTGGCCGGGATAAATGAGAACGATGTTGTTATTGACAGCCAGGACGCGATTTTATGGAGGTTAAGGGCTTTGTGCGGATTAAAGAACACTGTGGGTTCAGGGATCCTGGCTGTCGGAGGTCCGGGTGCGTGGTCACAGCCTCTTGAATCTGTAATGAAAGTGGTCGGCGAAAAATATAAACTTGACATCCGCGATATTCATTATGATGAACTGGGAAGCCTTATAACAGAAGCAAAAAATGACAATTCGCTTCAGAGAAATGCCAGAGACAGGGCAAAGATCTGCCTCGACGACCCCGGGCTAAAGCTGGAAGTTGATAGTAAATATGTTGAAAACTGCTTCTTGCTTGAAGAGATCTTTACCAGGCTTATGAACAAATTCAGTTGCAGGGCTGTTACAGTGAATAATTGCATGGGAACAATAATGCCCCTGGCAGAAACAACAGCATGCCTTACACTCAGTCTGCTGAATGATGCAGGCTATCTTGCCTTCTGTGAATCAGATTTCGTTGCAGTTCCGGCGGGTCTGCTTATGGCAAACATCTCGGGGAAGCCTTCCTTCCTCAACGATCCGACATATCCTCACGACGGTATCATAACACTTGCTCACTGCACTGCCCCAAGAAAGATGAATGGTGTCGAAGCAGAGCCTGCGAGGATAATGACACATTTTGAGTCAGATTATGGTGCAGCCCCTAAAGTCGAAATGAAGATAGGCCAGGAGGTCACCAGCATAATGCCTGATTTCGCCTTTGAACGGAATGTGGGACTAAAAGGTAAGATTATCGACAATCCGATGATGGCCATCTGTCGTTCACAGATCGACATTGCATATCATTGCAATAGCAGGGAAATGGCAGAGAAAATGCCGGGCTTTCACTGGATCACAGTTTACGGGGATTATCTGAAGGAAGCCGAATATGCCCTGAAGAAGATCGGGATCGAATTCGAGAACCTGGGTTAGAGTATTCTGAGGTTCATCCCATGCATTGAATCCTCCTGACTCCGGCAGATGGTTCTCATTCTATATTTTTATATTTTTACCGGTAAATCATTTTAAAATCCCGGAAATGAAAAAACAATTCCTTTCAATAATCCTGCTTACGGTTATTTTCCTTCTGCCCTCTTCACTTATCTCGCAGAGCGCTCTGACCATCGAAAAAATTATGCAGGGCGACAAATTCACTGGTATTTCTCCATCGGGGATCCGTTGGTCGGCTGTTGATAATACTCTTTATTTCAACTGGACTGAAAATGCAGACTCAGCAGTGTCGACCTACACCCTCACCCCCGATGACCCTGTACCACAAAAGATAAGTCCGGAAGAAAGAAAAGATATGCCCCCGTTCAGCGGCACCTATAACCGCGACCGGAAAAAAATGCTTTATACCCGGAACGGAGATATATTCCTTATGGACCTGAAGAAAAAAGATGTAAGACAGATAACCTCCACAGCGGCAGGAGAAAGTAATCCTTATTTCAGTCTGGATGAGACAAAAATAATTTTCAGTTCCGGAAATAACCTTTTTTCCTGGAACATCGACGATGGATCATTAGTGCAGATAACCGACCTGAGGCAGGGAAGGGAAAGAAGGGATGAAGCTCCCGGAATGAACAAACATGACCGATTCCTGTACGAAGACCAGCTTAAGCTGTTCAATGTGCTTGCAGAAAGAAAAGAGGAAAGAGAGAAAAACAGGAGAGAATCTCAGCTGGGTGAGCCTGAAGGACCTGAAGTGATTTATACAGGATCCGGAGTGCCCCGCTCATTAAGTGTCAGTCCTGACGGTAAATTCCTGACCTGGCTTACGGCAGCCCAGGTTGATGAGAAAAGGACAATCATACCTTCTTATGTGACTGAGTCGGGTTATACCGAGACCACAAATGCCCGTTCAAAAGTGGGAATGGGATCTGAAGCATCAGGCGACCTGGTCATCTATGACCTTGAACTCGATACTCTTTACAGGGTCAGGAAAGAAAATATTCCAGGCATTACCGAATTACCTGATTATGTTTCGGATTATCCCGGGGATAAACCTGAAAAACCAGCAGAGAGGGGAGTGTCGTTCCGGAACCCTCTGTGGTCGGAAGACGGTAATTTTGGTATTGTTGAAATTTTTTCCGCCGACAACAAGGACAGATGGATAATGTTACTCGACATTAAAACCGGAGGACTTAAGCTTCTCGACCGTCAGCATGACGAAGCATGGACAGGAGGACCGGGTATCGGATACGGATCTCTGGGATGGCTGCCTGACAATAAGACCATCTGGTTCCAGTCGGAAGAAACAGGGTATTCACACCTTTACACCCTCGATGTCATCACAGGACAAAAAAAGGCGCTCACCTCAGGTAAATTCGAGGTATATAATCTGAGATTGTCGAACGACAAAAGGACGTGGTATTTCATTTCCAATGAGACAGACCCGGGTGTCAGGGAACTGTACAGCATGCCACTGGAAGGAGGGATCAGGAATCAGCTTACATCTTTCGTGGGAGGAGTGGAATATGAAATCTCACCCGACGAAAAATATTTTGCACTGAGAGTATCGCATGCCACCGAACCATGGGAGTTATACCTTCTCGAAAACAGAAAAAAAGCTGTACCGGTAAAGATAACCTCATCAACAACCCCTGATTTTGATTCTTACAAATGGCGTACACCGGAATTCATAAGTTTCAGGGCATCTGACGGCGTAATGGTCCCGGCACGTCTCTACCGACCGTCAGAACCTGTGTCTGACGGTCCGGCTGTCATTTTTGTACATGGAGCGGGATACCTGCAAAATGCACACAGGTGGTGGAGCAGCTATTTCCGTGAATATATGTTTCATAATATGCTGGTTGACAATGGTTATACCGTCCTTGATATCGATTACAGGGGAAGTGCAGGATATGGCCGCGACTGGCGCACCGCAATCTACAGACATATGGGTGGCCGCGATCTCGAAGATCATGTGGACGGAGCTAAATTCCTTGTCGACCAGTTTAAAATCGATCCTCAGAGGATCGGAATCTACGGAGGATCTTACGGGGGCTTCATTACCCTGATGGGTATGTTCACAAAACCAGGTGTCTTCCGGGCCGGAGCTGCGCTGAGACCTGTTACCGACTGGGCGCATTACAATCATGGCTATACTTCTGATATACTGAATATACCTGTTGCCGATTCCCTGGCCTATGTGAAAAGTTCACCAATCTATTTTGCCGGAGGCCTTCAGGGACATCTTCTGATCTGCCATGGAATGATCGATGATAACGTTCATTTCCAGGATGTTGTCAGGCTGGCTCAGAAACTTATTGAACTTGGCAGGGACAACTGGGAGCTGGCGGTATATCCTGTTGAAAGACATAGCTTCACAGAGCCTTCAAGCTGGACCGATGAATATAAGAGGATATTCAGACTTTTTGAGGAAAACCTGAAATAAGGGATAGTTACCGGATTTTGCATTCATAACAATTATCTTACCATACGTCATAGCTTTGATACCGAATTGCCAAACCAGTCCATATGAAAAAAGTATCATTTATTATTGTATTGATTATTTGTTCCTCTTCTGCCCTTTACTCTCAGAGGAAGGTATCTTCGGATACAATAACTAAAAAGACAGAGGAAGTTAAGATAACCCAGGGAGCATCCGGGGTGAGAAGGAGCATAGGTTATAAATTCAGCTCCGCTGTGACAGTAGCCGATCCCGGAAGCGGGATTTTCAGGTACAATAACAGCAGCATTTCCAAAGTCAGATGGATCGTTGTTGATAATACCGACATTTCAGGTGAAGACCAGACTAACTGGTACTCTACCTGGGATAAATCAACAGGAGCTACCGGAAGAGGTTCGATTGACATTGCTGAACCCGGAGGTAAACTGGTTTGCATGTTCAATATAACAGGAGTGTTTGTAAAGGAAGAAGGATACTGGAAGATCCCCGTAGAATATTTTTCCGGAACTCTTCCCGTTAATGGAGCAACATACTACTATGTTTTTAACAGGATCGCCCACAGGAAGCCTGAACCTGTACAGGGGCAACAACAAGCTCCTTCTCAGCAGCCAGCTCCACTGCCTGTTCCCGATCCGGCATCTGACGTTAATGAAGCCCCGGCACCTGAACAGCAGAAAATTCCCGTTCAGATAACGCAGCCGGAACAGAATCCTCAGGTAGCTGAAAACCCTGTTCCTGTTCAGGAATCAAAGCCGGTTGTACAGGAACAGGCGGAACCGGCTGTACCACCTGTCAGCAAAAAACAACCTGCCCGGGCAGCACAGACAGCACAAACCATCCATACTACACGAAGTGCTGAAGACAGAAGAACAACGCAGAAAGTTCCGCTACCGGCAACCACTGCACAACCCGCCAAAGCTGAGCCGGAGACAAAGACCGCACAGCAGGTACAACAGACCCAGCCTTCACAAATGAGGCCGGCAACACAAACCACGGTCGCTGCGCCGCAGGTTGAACCTGTTCAGCAGGCAGTACCGGAACAAAAAGCACAGATAACAGCACAAGCTTTTTATAATCAGGATTACCAGGCTGCTCCTTATAATCAGGTAAGCCAGGTAAAAAGACCTGTAGATATCCCTAATCCATACGCGAATATGGCAACTGGTACCGGCAGGGCTCACAGGAAATGGTACCGGGGTATCATTGAAGCAGGTTATGGCTGGGGTATTGGAGAATATGGAATAAACAATTTCAGGTTTAATTTCATAAACGGGCTGATAGTAGGGAAGGTATCATCAATAGGACTTGGGATCGGTTATCGCAGGTATTTTGAAAAGGAAAATGCCGGGAGGTATCTTATTTCCCCCGAATCACAGATACCTGTATTTCTGGATTTGAGAACATGTTTCACAAGGAAAAAAATCACTCCTTATCTTGCATTTGATATTGGCAGTTCAGCCGGCTACATTTCTGACGGAAGTGACTCCACGAAAACCACCAGTGAAGGATTGTTCCTAAGCGGTTCAGGCGGTGCATGGTTCAACATTTCAGATAGGTTTGCAGTTTTTGCGGGAGCTGCTTTTGAAATGCAAAACCTGGAGTATATGCTTGTTTCAGACCATAGCCATTTCAGGAGAAATTCAAGTTCACTGAGCCTGAACCTGGGAATTGCATTTTAAAGCCATACCGGACTATTTTCGCAGCTGACCTTAAATATTAAACCTTCGCCCTTTGTTCATTTCCATCTCCCCTGTATCAGGCAATTAATTCATTTCATTATCGGAGTCTGAAAGGGAAATGAAGAGTCTTCTGAACCGCTAACATGATAATTATAGAATTTTAACTTTTTAATCTTAAGCTAATACTTAATTTTGGTCTGATTAAGAGAGCCAACCCCAATAAATCAAATAAAGCAACAGAAGATGAAAAGAAATGTATCCAGTTTAATCCAGGTGGTTTCACTGGCAGTCGCGATCTTATTGATGGCACCGCTAACCACCAGTGCCCAGGCCGGCAAAGCTAATTTTTCCGGTAAATGGGCTTTTAATGCAGAGAAAAGCACTCTCCCGCAGGGCGGTGGAGGCCAGCAGGCTGGTCAGGGCCAGAGAGCCGGCGGAGCAAGGATGGGTGGAGGAGAATTTACCATCACCCAGGATGCCACAACCCTGACACAGTCTAGAGCAGGTCAGGATGGTACCGCAAGAGAGACAAAATATGTTCTCGACGGCAAAGAAAATGTAAGTACGACAGCCCGTGGTGAAACGAAATATACAGCAACATGGGCAGCTGACGGCAAAAGCCTGAAGATAGTCACCAAAATGTCTTTTAACGGTAATGAAAGAACCACCACGGCTGTATGGAGCCTTAAAGATGCAAACACTCTTGCAATAGAGACGACTCGCCAGGGCCAGAGTGGTGATGTAAAGACCACAATGGTCTATGACAAGAAATGATCTTTAACTGGCATGTGCCAGAAAAGGGTGTTCTTTGAGAACACCCTTTTTTCTTCTTTATTACAATCGCCGTATTAAAAGCCGGCTTTTAATACGGCGATTTTCAGGTCTAAACCCTGATCCCGATCACCAGAATATCATCTGTCTGTTCCTCATCCTTCTCCCCGCGCCATCTTTCAATCTCTTCATAGAGGATATCACCCTGCTCATGCATGGGATAATCACTGATCCTCATCAGTGTTTCCTTCAGCCTTCCGCTCTGGTATCTCCTGTGGTTGCTTCCGCCAAACTGATCGGCATAACCATCGGTATACAGGTAAATAACATCGCCATGACGAAGCTTCAGATTTTCTGAAGTGAATTCATAATCACCCCTGCCCGAATGGTCAACAATATTTCCAGGTTTAAATTCTATAAAATCACTTCCCGTGATATGATAGAGAGGATTGCCGACGCCTGACCAGACCAGCCGGTTCTTATGCAGGTCAAGCGAGCATAATGCAATATCCATATCATCATCTACTCCCGACAGGTAAGTTCCCTTTCTCAGGAACCTGTGAATTCTCGAATACAAATGCCGGAGTATTTCGCCCGGTTCCGTGATTTTCAGCTCATTAACAGCCTGGTCAAGAATGCCATAACCTATAGTGCTAAGCATTGCACCCGGTATCCCGTGTCCGGTACAGTCTGCTGCCGCAAATACAATTTTATGATCTGTCCTGCTGAAAAAATAGAAATCGCCGCTTACAATGTCTTTTGGTTTAAACAGAACAAAACTGTCTGAAAAACATTCCCTGATAAACAGGCTGTCGGGAAGGAAGGCATTCTGGATATGCCTGGCATAATTATAACTGCCTTCTATTTCATTTATCGCCTCACCGATTTTTTTGTTCCTTTTTTCCACTATTTTTTCAACTCCCGGGGGAAGCCTGGCACTATTCTTCATCACTTCATCAAGCTCTTTTGTCTCGCCGAGAATCCTGTGAATGCTGCTCAGAGGTTTAATTGCGTAGGGCAGCCTGCTGATTTTTTCAGGATTTACAGGGAAGGCCTCATAATCAATATCATGGAGCAGGGCAGGAATAAGCCTGACAAGCTCACGGTCTTTATCTTTCTCCGGTTCCGGAAGTTCATCGTAAGGAATAATACTGGGGTGCAGTTTTTTCCTGTCGTCACGGATCTTTCCAAAGAACCAGCCGTTAAGAATTTTATCCCAGCACCATCGAATATGTTCGACCCGGGCCATATTTTCAATCTCATGGTCGTTCAGGTGAAGTACGGCAGCCTGGTAGCCTTTCCTTACAGGCCTGATCCTGAAACCTATTGATAATAACTTTGTAGGTATATGAAAGGCATTATCCAGATTTGACCTTTTAATCTCCTCAGGGAGATCATCAAAATTTACACTATTTGTTTTTCCCGGTTCCGTCTGTCTGTGTATCCAGGAGAGGTAATTTTCAGGTTCATTTTGTGAAACCTGCTTCCTTGTCAGGTATAAATATCTGGAATGAATAGCTCTTGCCAGTCCTTCAGCCATGGTTTCACTGATTTCGGAAATCTCTTCCGGATGTACAATCTCATAACCGATATTCCTGAGTTCTACAGGTATCAGGTGGCATAATTCTATGTAAAAACGCCTGCTCTTTTCCGGAAGACCGGCGAATGATTTTTTATCAGGTGCCCCTGGCTTATTAAAAAAACCTTCATAAATATTGCCTGCTATACTTTCAAGTACTTTATACGGGATAAGGCATGTACGGCAGAAATCAGAGTAGAGTCGTATGCGGAGATTTTCCGAGATTAACCTGCCGGGGATCTCATCCACAAGCCAGTACCAGAAATAACTCGCTGTTCCGTCAAGGCTATCGAACTCTTCATTAAAGGGGAATGGTGCCGAAAAAAGATTCCGCGTTCGTTGAATATCCCTGTAAAAACTTACTGCAAGATTTTTTCTCTGGTCACGAACTATTGACTCACCGGCTTCCATGTCACCGGCGCTGAGCAATACCCGGGACCAGTTTACGGCTGTTTTTTTTTCTTCCATGTTCATCCGGCTTATTCCTGGTCAGCCCGTCTTCCATTTCAGCTCTCTTCCCTGACAAATTCAAATGGCAGCTTCGCTATTTTTGACATTTCCCTCCCTGCTTCAAGCATGTCGATATCGTCGGATTCATAATACCACTTTACAATAATATCAAATCCCTTTACGCGTGATGCCGCTATCAGTTTACAAAGGTCGAGAATATACTTTGCCGACGAGGAGTTGAAATACACAAAATGAAAGTTGAAAACTTTCTGCTTAGCCTCCTTCCCTTCTTGTGTCAGGTATAGTGAGAAATCATCAAACCACTTTAATATCTCGTTGTAAAAACCAGACACATCAGCAGGTCTTGATTCTCCCTCGATCTCGAAAACATTGTTTTCAGGATCAAGCAAAACTCCGGGGGAACTAGAGGTACGTTCAATTGCTAACTTTCTCATAAAGTATTTGTTTACTGCAATTTCCATATTAAAGGAAAATTGATTTCCGGGGTATTCAGTAAAGCTGAAGGAAATCCTGTTGCCCGACTTAAGTCTGATAAGAATAAATCCAAGTCCGGCTCCCTGCTCCTGTTTTTTGACTTTTCGGTTGATCTTGTCCTCATAGAACAACTTTAATTCCGGTGTATCAAGATGATTGATAAGGTCGAGCTGCCCCTGGAGTATACTCTTCTGCTCCCCGGACACCATATTCCCTGATGAAATAAAGATTTTATCACTTCCTGCTTCAGCATAGACATAAGGCTTTACAGATACAGTTCCTGTTATTTCGCCGGCTGAATGTTTCGCAATATTTTCGAGTATCTCCACAAGAATTGCGTAAACTCTTTTGCCAGTCGTTTTATCGAGATCCCTGAACTCAGGCGACTTTTTTATTTCTCCGAGGAGTCGGTCAATCTTTTCATATGTGACCGGACCTTTGTAAGTAAAAAAAAATTTTCCGGATTCCAATTAAATCTTAACTTGTGTTAAACAAAGATAAACTTTATTAAGACCAGGTTTCCAGATTTCAGCATTATATTTTACTAATCAGAAAATTATCAATGACATCCCAATGAGTGAAAACATCTTAAATGCGCTGGTTCAACTTTTTGCACTTATTGCTGACATACATGACGAAACAATTGTGTCAGGGCGAGAAAAGGAGATAGTCAGGACCTTTCTCTCACGCCACTTAAATCATGAGCTTGTAGATAAATACATGCAAAAATATGAGGATAACCTGAAGCTTTACTCCTCAGGTAAAATTGAAAAGGGATCTGTCAGAGACAGAAAACGTACCTCACTCAATGCCATGAGGATCCTTTCAATATGTGAAAAGATAAATGAGGAGCTGGAACAGAAACAGAAAATGTATGTTCTTGTTCAGCTGACTGTTTATATATCACACCGGGTGGAGATAACCGAAAATGAATCAGATTTTCTTAGGACCGTGGCAAATGCCTTCTATATTTCTGAAAGAGAGTACGACGGAATAATGAACTTCATTATGAAGGATGTCAGTGAGGTGCAGGAGAAGAAAAAAATACTGATTCTGAGCAGTCAGAGACCAGATGTGGAGGGGGTCCTGTACAGACTTTATGAAAAATTCAGGGGACGTATCCTTTTTCTGCAGATTTCGAGCACGGAAACCTGTATTTTAAGGTATGAGGGAGAAGAAGATCTTTACCTTAACGGTCAGAATATCTCCTCTGGACAGACTTACATTTTTGACAGAGGTTCTGTGCTCAGGGGATACGGGATAAATGTTGTTTATTATTCAGAAATTATCACCCTTTTTTCAGAGACGACTTTCGGTTATAAGATTACTCTTTCAGCCAGGGATGTTAACCTGAAATTTCATAACAGCGAAAACGGGATCCATAATCTGAACCTCTATGAAGAGTCAGGTAAACTGATCGGGATACTTGGAGGAAGCGGGGTGGGGAAATCAACTACGCTGAGCATCCTTAACGGAACTCTCAGACCCGGCAGCGGGAAGGTTCTAATAAACGGTTATGATCTTTATAATGACTCTGAGAATGAAGCCCTTCGGGGAGTTATCGGATTTGTTCCCCAGGATGACCTGCTGATTAATGAGCTTACTGTCTTCCAGAATATTTATTTCGGTGCCCGGATGTGCCTCAGTAATTTATCCGAAGAAAGAATTATCGAGGCTGTGAACAGGACTATGTCAGATTTTAATCTTGAAGAGATAAAAGATCTCATTGTCGGCAGTCCTCTCAATAAAGTTATCAGTGGTGGACAGAGGAAAAGGATCAATATCGCCCTTGAACTGCTCCGTGAGCCAACCATTCTTTTCGTTGATGAACCTACATCAGGACTCTCATCGGTCGATTCCGAGGCGGTGATGAACCTGCTCAAGGAACAGACCTATAAAGGCAAACTGGTAATTGTAAATATACATCAACCCGGATCTGATATTTACAAAATGTTCGACAGGGTCATGTTTATCGACAGGGGAGGTTACCAGGTTTTTTACGGCGATCCTTCAGAAGCCGTGGTTTATTTCAGGAAGGTCAGCAATCATGCAAATCCGGATGAGGATCAATGTGTTAAATGCGGTAATATTAACACTGACCAGGTACTCCGTATAATAGAGGCAAAAGTCGTTAATGAGAGGGGAAAGGCCACGCAGATAAGAAAAGTTTCACCTTCGGAGTGGGCAGAAATATTCAGAAAAGAATATGCCGGCAGGATGCCTGTCGATGAGCCCCTGAAACAGGATCTGCCACCCAACAGTTACAGTATCCCCGGTTTAATTGAACAATCTCTGCTCTTCCTTAAACGCGACCTCCTCTCAAAGATCTCAGATAAGCAATATATGCTGATCAGCCTTCTGGGAGCCCCGGTACTGGCTTTCCTGCTGGCTTATTTCACCCGTTTTTCGGGCGGACAGGAATATAAGTTCAGTGATAACCAGAATATCACGGCATATATGTTCATGTGCGTGATAACCTCGATGTTCTTCGGGCTGATGTCGAGTTCAGAGGAGATTGTCAGGGACAGGAAGATACTCAAGAGGGAGTCCTTTCTGCAGCTGAGCTGGTTCAGCTATATAAACTCAAAGGTGCTGATGATGTTCATGCTGTCAGCAATCCAGACTTTTCTTTTCGTCCTTACCGGCAATTCAGTGCTGGGAATAAAGGGTATGCTATTAAGCTACTGGCTGGTTCTGTTTACGACATCATGCTTCGCAAACCTCCTGGGTTTAAATATTTCTTCCGCATTCAACTCGGTTGTGACGATATATATTCTTATCCCCTTCATTATTATACCGCAGCTGCTTTTCAGCGGTGTTCTGGTTAAATTCGACAGACTTCATATTTCAGATTCTGCACAGGAATATGTCCCGGTGATTGGTGACCTTATGACCGCCAGGTGGTCTTTCGAAGCTTTGGCTGTTGAACAGTTCAGCAACAATAAGTTTGAGAAGCCCTATTTTAAGTTGAGGATGGATGAGAGTCAGAATGATTATTACGCTTCCTATCTCATCGATGCACTGGTAAAAGACCTTTGGAAATGTACGAAGATCATCGGAGATCCTGAAAAAAAAGACTCCCTGAATGGATATTTCACGAAGCTTAATTACAACATCGGCATGCTTTCCGATTTAGCAGGAGTTATAGTTCCATCCGGCTGGGGGTCCAGCCTTAATCCCGGAAAATTCGATGAAGAAACAGCTGCTGAAGCTTCTGCCTGGCTTGAAAATCTGAAACGGCCTTTTAAGAAGGCCAGAAACAGTGCTATTGCCCGATCAGATGCCTTAACAATGGACATGATAAATGACATAGGAATTGAAGGGCTGATAAAGCGGAGGACAGATTATGAGAACAGGGGACTAAGGGAACTGGTTCTCGATCAGATGAATCTTCAAAAGACACACGAAACAATAGATAAGATAATACAAAGGTATGATCCGGGTTATATGAAGGCTACCTCACGATACGGAAGAGCTCATTTTTATGCTCCTGTAAAGAGACTGGGCGATAAGGAGATCAGTACATATATGTTTAATATGGCTTTCGTATGGATCGTTTCCATTCTCCTTTATATTGCACTGTATTATAACCTGCTGAGAAGATTGATCGATTTTACGGGAAGCCTGAAGATCGGGAAGGGTAAAACTTAATATTACCGCACATCAATTATTTCGTTTATACTTGTCATCTTAACATATTCCATATATTTGTTAATAGGGATCAATTACTTAAAAGATGAAAAAAATCGCATTTATACTTGTGTTTCTCCAGTTTTTTATTGGAGCCAGCAGCCAGAAAACGCTGGATATCCTGACCCTCTCAGGCCGTTATGGTTTTCCGGCCACTTATGAGGATACCTACACCGGAAAAGCAACAGAAACAGGCTCAATGGTGGGACTGACTGTTCCAGTTCCTATCAATGAAAGTACATTCTGGCTTGTAAGCCTGAATCATTTTTATTTTAATGTAAAAGG